>NZ_CP104209.1:1042500-1390000 GCF_025244765.1 Empedobacter stercoris
AAATAAAATTAACCTAGATGGTTCTTTGGTTGATGAAGTATACATGGGGAATGTTTTGCAAGCTGGAGAAGGACAAGCTCCTGCTAAACAAGCTATGATAAAAGCTGGTTTACCAAATACAATTCCTGCAACAACCGTAAATAAAGTATGTGCTTCAGGAATGAAAGCTGTTATGTTTGCAACACAAGCAATTCGTTTGGGTGACGCAGAGATTGTTGTCGCTGGAGGAATGGAAAACATGTCGATGGTTCCTTTTTATTCACCAAATGCAAGAACAGGTAATAAATACGGAAATACCGTTTTATTAGATGGTATTGTAAATGATGGGCTACAAGATTATTATAGCAAAGAAATGATGGGGCTTTTTGGAGATACTTGTGCAACTGAATTTAATATTTCTCGTGAAGAACAAGACGAATTTGCCATTAATTCTTATAAAAAATCGGCTGCAGCTTGGGCTGCGGGTAAATTTGATAATGAAGTTGTTCCTGTAGAAATTCCTCAACGTAAAGGAGAACCAGTTATTTTTAAAGAAGATGAAGAATATAAAAATGTAAACTTTGATAAAGTTCCAGGTTTACGCGCTGTTTTTTCTAAAGAAGGTACTGTAACTGCGGCTAATGCGTCAACGATAAATGATGGAGCTTCTGCTTTAGTTTTAATGTCTTTAGATAAAGCAAATGAATTAGGAATAAAACCTTTAGCTAAAGTAATTGCTTACGCTGACGCTTCTCAAGAACCTTCAAAATTTACGACTGCACCAGCGAAAGCGGTTGAGAAGTTATTGAAAAAAGCAAATATGTCTGCAACTGATGTTGATTTTTGGGAATTTAACGAAGCTTTTTCAGTCGTTGGAATCGCTAATACTAAAATTTTAAACTTAGACGCTTCTAAAGTCAATGTAAATGGAGGTGCTGTTTCTATTGGTCATCCACTTGGAAACTCTGGATCTCGTATTTTAGTTACCTTATTAAACGTTTTAGAACAAAATGGAGGTAAAATTGGTGGAGCAGCTATCTGTAATGGTGGCGGTGGAGCTTCAGCCATGATTATCGAAAAAATGTAAAATTCAATTTCAAAAGATAAAAGCGTCTACTAGATAAGTGGACGCTTTTATCTTTTGAAATTGAAGGAATTGTAAAAAATATCAAAAACATTCTACATTTATTTATAATTGGCTAAAAAACCTTTTCTATATTTGTTGAACTGAACAAACACTTTTGTATGGAATATTTAGAATTTGAACAACCTATCAAAGATTTAGAAGAACAGTTATTAAGCTGTCAAATCGTCGGAGAAGGAAGCGGTGTTAACATCAAACAAGCTTGCGTTGAAATTGAGATTGCAATTGAAAATAAAAAGAAGGAAATCTATGGTAATTTAACACCATGGCAACGTGTACAATTGTCTCGTCATCCTTCTCGCCCTTATACTTTAGACTACGCTTACGCGATTACAGATAATACATTTATCGAAATTCACGGAGACAGAACATTTGCTGATGATAAAGCTATGGTTGGTGGTATGGGAAAAATCAATGGTCAAACTTTCATGATTATTGGTCAACAAAAAGGTAAAAACACCAAAGAAAGACAATATCGTCGTTTCGGGATGTCTAATCCAGATGGTTACCGCAAAGCATTACGTTTAATGAAATTAGCAGAAAAGTTTAATATTCCTGTTCTTACTTTAGTCGATACTCCAGGTGCATATCCAGGTTTAGAAGCTGAAGAACGTGGACAAGGAGAGGCAATTGCTAAAAACATCTACGAAATGTTAAAACTTACTGTTCCTGTAATTACAGTTGTAATTGGTGAAGGAGCTTCTGGTGGAGCTTTAGGAATTGGTGTAGGAAATAAAGTTTTCATGATGGAAAACACGTGGTACTCTGTAATTTCACCAGAAAACTGTTCGACTATTTTGTGGAGAAGTTGGGATTACAAAGAACAAGCTGCTTCTCAAATGAAATTAACTGGTCCTGATATGTTAGAATTAGGATTAATTGAAGACATCATACAAGAACCTCTTGGTGGTGCTCATTACAAGCCAGAAGTTGCGTATACAAATCTTAAAAACAAAGTTTTGGAAACGTACAATGAATTGAAAAAATTATCTCCAAAAGAATTACAAACGCAACGTCAAGAGCGTTTTATCAAGTTCGGAGAATTTTCAGGATAATACATTTTACAATACTACGTATTGTAGAATATACGAATTTAAAACGAGATATAAAATTAGTTATATCTCGTTTTTTTCTTTAATTTTGAACCTCTTATGGAACAAGCAAATTATAATCCTGAAATACCAGCTAACAAGCGAAATATCATTGGTTTAGAGAAAGGTAAACTTCCTCCACAAGCTGTTGATTTAGAGCAAGCTGTACTTGGTGCGATGATGATTGATAAAAAAGGTTTGGATGAAGTAATTGACATCCTTACACCTCAAGTTTTTTATCGTCCCGAGCATCAAGCGATTTATGCTGTCATTCAAAAATTATTTAACGATTCTGAACCAATTGATTTGTTAACGGTTTCGAATGAATTGAAAAAAGATGGCAAATTAGATCGTATTGGAGGTGATTATTATTTGATTCAATTAACGCAAAAAGTTTCTTCTTCTGCACACGTGGAGTATTATGCTCGTGTCATTCAAGAAAAATATATTCTTCGTCGTTTAATTGAAATTTCGAATCAAGTCATTGAAAAATCGTACGATGACACTGCTGACGTGTTTGATTTATTAGATTATTCAGAATCGAAATTATTCGAAATTACAGAAGGTGGTATCAAACGTAGTTATTCAGAAGCCAAAGATTTGGTAACTGAAGCAATTGATAAAATTAAGGCTCAGTCTACAAAAGAAGGAATGTCTGGTTTATCTTCTGGATTTACAGAAATTGATAAAATTACATCCGGTTGGCAAGAATCCGATTTGATTATTTTAGCCGCTCGTCCAGGTATGGGTAAGACTGCCTTTATCCTTTCGATGGCGAAAAATATGACGGTTGATAAAAATATTCCAGTTGCTGTTTTCTCTTTAGAGATGTCTTCTGTTCAGTTGATTACACGTATGATTTCAGGTGAAACAGGGATTTCAGGTGAAAAATTGCGTAAAGCAAAATTGGCTGACCACGAGTGGAAACAATTATATACAAAAGTAAAGGGTCTTGAAAATGCACCTTTATATATCGATGATACTCCCGCCCTTTCGATTTTCGATTTAAGAGCAAAAGCACGTCGTTTGGTTTCTCAGCATGGCGTAAAAATGATTTTAATTGACTACTTGCAATTAATGACGGCAGGTGGAAAAGCAAACGGAAATCGTGAACAAGAAATTTCGATGATTTCGCGCTCATTAAAAGCGATTGCAAAAGAATTAAGTATTCCTGTTATTGCACTTTCGCAATTATCGCGTTCGGTAGAAACACGTGGAGGAAGTAAACGACCTTTACTTTCAGATTTACGTGAATCTGGAGCGATTGAACAAGATGCCGATATCGTTTCGTTTATTTATCGTCCCGAATATTATAAACTCGAATATTGGGATGACGAGAGTGAACCTTGTGCTGGACAAGCTGAATTTATCATTGCGAAACACCGTAATGGTGCGTTAGAAAATGTACGTTTACGCTTCATTAATGAACAAGCTAAATTTACTGATTTAGAAACTTCTTATGGTAGCGATTTCGAAATTCAAAGTTCAATGAATGATGGTTCGCAAGAAATGGGAAGTGCTATGAATTTATCTGCTATTGATCCTTCAGATGCCTTTGGAGATTTTGGAAGTGAGTTTACCAGCTCAATGAACAATGACGACGATAATTTACCATTTTAATACATAAAATCAATTTAAATAAGATATATCTTAAGCTGAAATCATTTTCAGCTTTTTTTGTTTATATTAATTACAATTAACAATTCTTTCAAGCTTATGGTGACCATCTTAGTATTTGAAATCTTGAAATACTTTTGAAATATTCTATTTTCAATAAACTAAAAAATACTTATTCATCATTCCTTGCTATCAACTCAATTACATTTTATTCGATAAACTATCAGTTTTATTTATCCTAAAAGTTTTGTTAGGAACGAGAATTGCTACAACTTTGTATAGATTAAATAAAGAGTGAAATGGCAAGTTCAATCAGAACACTAAATCCTGCTACAGGTAAAATCGAAAAAGAATTTCAAGCCTACACAAGCGAAGAAATCAATCAATATATAGACGACGCAAACGAATTATATCAAACATGGCGATTCGAATCTTTTGAAGATCGAAAAGCTGTAATGAAACGTGTTGCAAACGAAATGCGTAAACAAAAATCACGATTAGCAGCTTTAATTACAACTGAAATGGGTAAACCATTGCATGAAAGTGAAATCGAAATTGAGTATAGCGCAAATATTATCGATTATTATGCAGATAATGCAGAAGAATTTTTAGCAAATGTTCCTTTACAAACAGAAAAAGGTGACGCCTATGTGGTTTCAGAACCTATTGGTGTTTTGTTAGGTGTTATGCCTTGGAATTTTCCTTTTTCTCAAATAGCACGTTTTGCAAGTCCACATATCATGGCTGGTAACACGGTTGTTTTGAAAACAGCTTCTAATATTCCGCAATGTGGAATTGCATTCGAAGAAATGTTTATAGCAGCTGGTGCACCAAAAGGTTTGTACAAAAACTTATTGATGTCAGGAAAAGATACAGATGTAATTATCAATAACCCAAAAATAGTTGGTGTTTCTTTAACTGGTTCAGAAGCAGCAGGTGCAGAAGTTGCAAGTATTGCAGGTAAAAATGTAAAACCTTTAGTTTTAGAACTTGGTGGTTCTGATCCAATGATTGTTTTAGATGATGCCGATATCGAAAAAGTAATGAACGGAACAATTAATGGACGTTTGCGTAATGCTGGACAAGCGTGTACTTCTTCGAAACGAATTATTGTACAAGAAGGTATTTACGACGAATATTTAAAACGAATTACAGCTCATGTAAATGGAATGAAAGTTGGCGATCCGACACAAGCAGATACTAATATGGGTCCTGTCAGTTCAGAAAATGCCTTAGAAAAATTATTGGAGCAGATCAATGATTCAGCAAATAAAGGTGCAACAATTCTTGCTGGAGGAAAACGTATTGATCGTGATGGCTTCTTTTTACAACCAACAATTTTAACAGATTTAAAACCTGGAATGAAGGCCTATGACGAAGAAGTTTTTGGACCTGTGATTTGTATTTGGAAAGTTAAGGATGTAGAAGAAGCAATCAAAATTGCTAATGATACGCCTTACGGATTAGGTGCTTCTATTTATACAGAAGATGTTCCGAATGCGGAGAAAATCGCTCGTAGAATAGATTCGGGAATGGTTTACGTAAACAAACAAGTTTCTTCAAGCCCAGATTTACCTTTTGGAGGAGTAAAACATTCGGGATATGGACGTGAACTTTCTAAAGCTGGAATTTTAGAATTTGTGAACAAGAAATTAATCATGATTGCAAAATAGTTTTTCGATCAGCATGATCAAACATAAAAAAATGCAACTTTTAAGAGTTGCATTTTTTTATTGAATAAAACCTTGTTTTTGTTCCATTTGGTCAATTTTGAAAAGAATCAAATCGCGCATTATTTTCGCTCTATTTTTAGCTTCATTTGCAATCTCTCCTTCAAAATTTTCGTCAATTATTCCAAACCACAATTCCATCCAACGTTCGAAATGATGTGGTTTTAATTTTTCTTTCTGACTCAAAACCAAATGTGTTCGCATTGGCCAACCTTCAAAAGTTGCTTTTCCCAACAAAACAGTTTCCCAAAACTGAATCATATGCGGTAAATGTTCGTCCCAATTTACTTGTGCAACTTCCGAAAAAAAGTAACCAATGACATCATCTTTTTGCACTTTATCGTAAAACGTATTTACCAATAAAGCAACATCTTCTGAAGTTTCGATATCTTTTTTCATTAAAACAAATTTACAAAGAACTTAATTCAATTCATCAATGTTTTTAATCACAAAAAAATGCAGTAATTTTACAGTCTTATAAAAACGAATAGAATTGGATAGCAATAGACAACAAAAAGTAAGTAAATTATTTCAAGAAGAATTAGCAGAAGCTTTTAGAAAATGGGCTGTAAAGGAATTCCCAGGAAATTTGATTAGTGTTACAGAAGTAAAAGTAACACCAGATTTAGGCGTTTCTAAAATCTATGTTAGTATTTTCCCTAACACTCAAAAAGATGAAATTTTCAAGGAAATAAAAGTAAATACACCGTTTTTTAGAGGAATTTTATCAAAAAGTGCTTCTAAACAAATGCGTATTACACCTGAATTAATTTTTATTTTAGACAATTCGTTAGACGAAATGGATAAAATCGACAAAGCGTTAAGAGGAGAAGGAAATAATCCGATCTTATAATGAGAAACATTTCGCTTTACATTGCAAAACGCTACATTTTTTCGAAAACGAATACAAATGCTGTAAACATTATTACATCGATTGCTGTTGGTGCTATTTTGGTTGCTACAGCTGCTTTGTTTATCATTTTATCCGTTTTTTCGGGTTTAGAAAAAATGAATTTAAAATATTATAGCAATGTAAATCCTGAAATTAAAATCTCTCCTTCGAAAGGAAAAGTATTAGACAGTTTAACTTTTGTTGTGGATCAATTGAAACAACAAAAAGAGGTTAAAGCTTTTTCGAAAATCATCGAAGAAAAAGTCTACATTAATTACAAAGGAAAGCAAGATATTGCCTACTTGAAAGGTGTAGACGAAAACTTTACCAAAGTTACCCGTTTGGATACGGTAATTTATGGTGGACAATATTTAGATTATACACGAGCGGATAATTTTATTGTTTCGAATGGAATTGCAGAACGTTTGCAACTTTATATCGATCCGATAACGCCAGCAGATTTGATGATGCCAAAGGCAGGAACTGGTTTAATCAAACAAGAAAGTGACGCTTTTACGAGTAAAGATGCGTATAGTGTTGGTGTCTTTATGTTGAATGAACAATATGATAAACATATTTTTACAACACTTGGATTAGCGCAAGAATTATTACTTTTGAATCAAGATCAATGTTATTCGATTGAAGTTAAAACAACTGGCAAAAAGTCGTTTAATGAAGTGAAGAATCAACTTCAAAAAACATTAGGCGATAATTATAAAATTGAAACCAGACAAGATTTAGATTCAGCTTTCTTGAAAGTGATGAATATGGAAAACTTGATTAGTTACCTGATTTTTACTTTAGTCATTATCATTGCGTGTTTTAATTTGGCAGGAACAATTATCATCTTGATTTTAGATAAAAAGAAAGAAATACAAACCATGTATAGTTTTGGTCTATCACGAAAAAACATTCGTAATATCTTCTTTCAAACTGGATTTATCATCACTTTTATTGCGATGACAACAGGTTTATTAATTGCTTCGGTAATTGGATTGTTACAAATTAATTTTGGATTGGTAATGGCATCCGCAACCGTTCCTTTTCCTTTTCTATTTTCTGTAGAAAACTTTATTGCTGTTATTATAACGGTATTAGGTTTAGGAAGTTTAGTTTCGTGGATAGTATCAAGACAAGTGAAATAAAAAACACAACTATTCAATACAAATAGCTTGAAGATTTCTTCAAGCTATTTGTATTTTAATCCCATCTATTCCAACGAATATAATTAGGTTTTGAGAAGTCAAAATCCATCATTTGATAATCTCTATTATCTAATAAATTAGTTTTGATTAAGTTATTACCTTGTCCTGGAATTGACGGATAATACGACAATGAAAATCGAATATTGTTAAATACAAAATAATCATTTGTCAACATTACACCTATACTAAAACGCGAATAAATCGGGTTATTATTCAAAATAAATTTTTTGCTATCCCCTATCGCTGCAAACATAGCATTGAAATAAGGTGAAATACGAAATCCTAAAAATTCGTATGGTAAATACGATTGTAATTGATATTCTATCATCAATTTTTGTTGCCCCGTTAAATCTCTATCCGATTTAAAACCAGCCATTCCAAGATAATCATGTTCATGAAGAGAGAGTTGATCTGCGGGTGAATCCATCCGATTATGTCCCAATAAATAATTCGCCTTTACGAAGTTCCTGAATTTCCAATCTCCCCAATTGATTAATCTTGCCATATATTGCATTTCCACTGACAAGGTTTTTTGTTCAAATTTTCCTTTGTTAAAAAAGCCTCCAAATTCAACACCAAAACCCCAGAATCCGGTATTCAAGAAACCTCCCGCAGAAGCTTTCCCTCCTAAATAATAACGATTTGTTTGGCGAATATTCTGAATTCCGCCTATTATTCCTAAAGTTTTACCAATTGCAATATCTTCTTCGATATCATAATTAAAAATATATTTTGTTTTGATGTATCGTTTAGATGAAATTCCTAAACCTACTAAATAATTGGTTTGATCAGAAAAAAAATGAACCGGATCATTTTCTTCTGTAGGCGTTTCCGTATAATTACGATCATAAAATCGACCAGAAACAATAAGGTTAGTGATATTTTCGGAATGACCATCATCTATTCGAAAAGCCCTCGCTAACCAATAATCTTGAAAATTATACTTAAATGGATTGTTTTCTAAAACTGGTTTATCAAAATCTAACGAATCTTTAAAATAAATTTGTCCCACAGAAACTCCTCCTGCATAATGCGCCAAAGGAGAATAAAAAGGACGTACAAAACTCACCGATTTGGAATAATGATCATCTTCATTCTTAAAATAACGTACATTACCAATAATTCGAGTTTGTGCAATATTAGGCACTGTATAATTGAATTGATAAAGCGAATTTCCTGTTTTATAATTGTGACGATAACGATTATCAAATACATGTCCTAACCCCAGAAAATTTCGTTCACGAACTCTTAATCCTGCTTTTGAACTTGAAACGGAACCTGTAATAAACATACTCCACGAATCTATCGAATTAACGTATAAATCAACCGAATCTGTTCCAACAGCTTCTTCTTTGATTTCGACACGACGAATAGAACGATTTGCACGAATTAGACGTTCTGACTCTGCTACTTTTAATGAATCATAACGTTCGCCTGGTTTAACTAACATGTTTTGGCGCAACACAAAGTGTTTTGTTTTCCCGTGTAATGTATTTCCAGCTCTTTCTATCCATTTTGTAGGTACTCTAGTCGTATCTTGTAAAGAGTAACCAAAAGGATCTTGTGTCTTGTAATATATGTTTCGAATTACCTTCCCTTGATACTTTTCGTTCTCAGCAGCATTATTGTATTGAATAGGAAATCTTGTTGGTTTTTTCTTGAACAATAATGTTTCGTAAAGTTTTCTGAATTTAGAATGAGATTTATTTTCTATCCTAACGGTATCAATTTTAATACTGTCATCTTGTGCATTCACAACTATGGATAAACTAAAAAATAGAAATCCAAAAAATGTTAATGATATATTTTTTTTATTAAACACACTTCAAGTTATAAAAGTCTAACCGCTTTTACAAATCTTGTTTTCCAATAATTTTCATCAAGGGAAGAGATAATAACACCTTTTGAAGTCGAAGAATGTACAAAATAGATTGCTCCATCGTTATTAATACGCTCTACGATACCCACATGAGAAATAGAATTTCCAGAAGTATTAAAGAAAATCAAATCACCTATTTTAACATTTTTAATGTTAATTTCTTTTCCATACTCAGCTTGATCACTCGAACGACGCGGTAATTCTAATTTCATTTCCTTAAAACTTACATAAACTAATCCCGAACAATCGAAACCAGATCGAGTAATTCCTCCATATTTATAAGGTGTACCTAAATAGGACTTGGCTGTTTTTAGAATTTTATTAATGTCACGAGGAGCGCTATCATCTGCATTTACAGAACGAAAAACTTCTGAAGTTTCTGATTTTTTAGTTGAAGAATATACTTTTTTAGCTCCTGTTTTTTTGTAAGAAGTTACTTTGCTACTTCCACAAGATGTTAAAAACAAACTTATCATTAGGATTGTTGTAAGGTATATATACTTCTTCATTTCTATATTCTTTTCTATTTTACTTCAACAACTTTTCAACGAATAAATGTACTAAATATTATTTTGCATCACCTCTGTTAACAATTGTTTGGCTCTTAATAATCGAACTTTAACATTTGGTAAGGTTAAATTAAGTTCCTCCGCAATCTCTTTATAGGTTTTATCTTCGATGTATCTCAATTCGATAATTTTCTGATACGGTTCTCTCAACTTTGCAATGGCCTTTATTAGCGTATCATTATCTTGTTTCTGTATCAGATGTTCTTCAGGAGATGGATGATCTTCTAAAATCTCGAGTAGATTCGTTTCATCATCAATTGAAATATTAAGTTTAGGAGATTTTCTAATATGATCAATCATCGTATTATGAGCAATAGAAATCACCCAAGTCGTAAAGTCAAAATCTTCGTTATATAATTTCAATTTACTGAAAACCTTAGTAAACGTTTCTATCGCGATGTCTTCTGCTTCTTCCTCGTTTCTAATCTTATTATAAACATAATAATAAACTTTGTTCCACAAAACCTCAATCACAGCATTCTGAGCGTTTCGTTTTCCTTTTTTAGCTTCTAAAATTATGTTTTCTAAAGTCATTTATAAATCAATTATTATAAATATAGTAAATTTTATCCATAAAAAAAGCTTCAATACGTATATTGAAGCTTAAATCAGTAGACCCACAGGGATTTTTAATTACATTATAATTAATTAACTATAAGTAATTTACAAATTTTTCGTTCCAAATTCGTTACAAAATATGCATTTACAAAAAGATGTAGCAATTCTACTGGACAGGAAATAGCCTCAATTAATACTAAATTTATGTTGTTTAAATACGAAATAGGAACGGAAAAGTCCCTTTTTTTTATTTATGTTCTTAAAATATTTATATTTATTAAATTCGGTCAAAAAATTGTTTATTATGATATGAATTTTAACGATAAAAGAACGAAAATAATAAGCTACAAACCTTTATTTATCGACCTTTTGGTCAGTTATAATTCTTAAAATTGTATCGAGTTTTCTGTTGATGATAGAAAATTTAACTTCCTGAGTATAATTATCAATATTTTCATTTACAACATTTGCCTTATTCGAAAATTTTACATGATCATCATACATCGATATAGAATCATTTATCCAATAATCCATAGATATATCTTCAAATACATTTTGAATATTTTGTAAAAATTCCCAGTTCGGATTTCGTCCAGCTAAATAGTTGTACAACGTTTGGCGAGTTATACCTACTTTATCTGCCAACTCTTCTTTACTAATACCATTTTTTAGCCTTTGGTATTCTAATTTTTCTTTAAAAACATTCATAAAATTATTTAGATTGATTCTTAATTGTAAATATATTTTTACATTTTGTTTTACAATGTAAATAATTGTCTACATTTGTATAACAAAACATAACAAAACAATACAAATCTAAACAAAAAATAGACATTAATATTATGTATTTGCATAAAGAACAATTAGACGAATTATTTCGGTTTTTACCAACAAGATACCGAAAGGAAGTTTGCAAACGAATGAAGATAAAATATACGGATGCAAACAAACAAAAAGTATGGCGTGTAAAAACTGGAGAAACGACAGACAATAAAATGTTAGAATGTTTGATCAAACTGGCAAAAGAAAATCAAACATTATACAAGAAGAATAAACAGCTGTTAGAAGCTGAATAATTTTTTTGTCTTTACTTAACCGTTATTTAGACATAAAAACAATATTTAGACAATCCGCTATGATTAAACAAAATTTTTATCCAGGAATGATCAATTCCGAAATAGAGTTTTTCACAACAGGTGAAACTCTAACATTTATTCAAAATGGTAAAATGTTACCATTCTCAAAAATAGATTCAACTATATACAAAATGTTGAAAGATGAAATGCATAAAGACATTGACGCTCATTTGGCACTTATGGACTGGCATCCAAACAATGAACAAATGCAAGTAGAACAATTTACAAAATGCAGATACGGTGGCTTAGACTTTAATGCAGACATCACTGCATCTGGTCGAGTACAAAAAGGTGAATATTGGGAATGTCCATTAAGAACAAATTGCAAATCTGCTGGATTAGTTTGTAAAAACATCAAAGTACATCATCAACCTATTACCATAGATGAAGTTCAATTGATAAAGCTATTAGTTACCGACATGACGAACGATGTCATTGCAATGGAACTAAATATAGCTTTGGGAACTCTTCACCTAAAGAAACGTGTATTATATGAAAAGCTTGAAATTTCGACCAAACAAGAATTGACAATTTTCGCTTTTCAATACAATATTATACACACCAATTAAGAGGCAATTAACAACATATAAAAAAGAAGTTTAACGAAAAATTCAACAAAAATGAGTTTAGAAAAAATCACAACACAAGAACTTTCAAGCGCATGGAATGTGTTAGAAATTCTACAAAGAACACAGAAATTTAACGTGGAGCAATCTACACGTAAAGTTTTAGAAAGATTTGAATTTCTTGAAAATTCTAAAGAATTAATAATGGGTGAAATAGTTGATCGTGTTCATCCAGTTCATAATGATTTAAAACAAAAAAAGGCTTCATGAAAACAAATGCACAATTTCAAGCTATAGATGCTTGGTTAATGAAATGGGTAGAAATTTTTAATAATCAAGAATTTTAAAAAATGAAAAAACCAATATTAATTACTGGAGAATTTGGTAAAACTCAACTAACATTTATAATGGAATCTTTAAATATTTATTTACCAAAATATAATTTTGATAAAGATTCATTTAAACCAAAAAAAATTAAAGGTTCTATTTCTAATCCATCTATAATTAAATACAACGTTAATTATTCTTTTGATGAAATTATTAAAGTTGAACAATCATTAATAAGTATTTACAATTTAAGAGAATTAGAAACAATTCAAAGAATTTATCTAGTTAGTAGAGATTTAGAAATACCAAAAGAAGTTACATTTCATCTTGTAAATATATTTAAAGTTGAAGATTATTTTCTTTGGATTCCTATTGAAAATTATAAATCTGTTTTTGAAAGACAAAATGCCAATATTTGACATTATAGCACATGATATCGACTATGAAGTTTACCGTTGCAGAAAATGTGGTCAAACTTTTCAAATAAAACATATTTGGAGCGATATTTTTTTGACTAAACCTAAACAAAATATTAACAAAAACCCAAATAATAGACAGTAATGAGATTCTTCACAGAGAATGACAAAGAAGTAACTGATAGAGCTAAAGACGGTAGAACTAAGATATTCTTCGATGTTAAACAAGCTGAAAAATATGCACGTCAAAAACGCTCGTATCTCTATCCATTATTCGCAATGGATAATAAGAAAAAAATAATTGCGTACGGAGTACCTAAATAATTAAAAACAATAGAAAAATGCCACAATCATTTTACGGAAGTATAGACTTCTCAAAACTTATAGAAGAAGCAAAAAAAGGAAATAAAGCATTTACCAAAGCTTCAAATGGGAAAATTTATTTAAATGTAAACATTTGGTTAAATGATGAACAAGATCAATACAATAACATCGGTTCTATTCAAGCTAATTTAAAAGATGCTACGAAAGAAGAACGATTTTATTTAGGAAACTTCAAACGTTCAGAACCAAAAGTAAAACCATTAGAAGCCAATTCAAGTGATATTCCTGCAGAAGACGATTTACCATTTTAATAACAATTCAAAAACAATAAAAAAATGACTACAAAACAAATTGAACAAGCATGGGGTGAAGAATTATACAATGCTTTTTCGGAATGGATAGATGATAAGGGATGGTTAGTAGGAAATTGGCCAGACTATTTAGAAGAAAATTATTCTAATTGGGACAAAAACTACAACGACACTAATATCAAATCTAATTTATATTCTCAAATGTATAATTTGAATATTGAATTTTTAGATGAGAACGAATCTGCATGTAGACCTGTTGAATTAAGAGAAATAGAATTTTATTAAACTCTAAAACAAAAAAAATGACAACAAAAAACAAACCACATGATACATACGTATTAGGATTAAATACAGAAAATAAAATTGTATTCTTTAAAACGTACAATTACGAAACTGAGAAAGATGAAGCTCAAAAAGATTTAGAGCATATACGACAACAAGGTTTAACATGGGAGATAGGTGAATTAAAAGATAAAATTCAATATTTATTAAATATTAATAAAAAATGGAATGATTTAGATGACAAAATTGGTAGATGTTATCCTGATACTTTAGAAGTTGATGAAGATAATTTAACAGATGAAGATGATTTATCTTATTATGAAAATGCTGATTTAACTACAATCGGAGAATTGGCTGCAATTGCTTTTGGTTACCTGTAAATCAATCACCATGCACAACTACGACAACAACGATTACCGAACTTTTAAATTAATAGGATTGTCAGCAATCCTATTAATTATCATTCTTATTTATTTCTTTAAAATCCGCTAAAACTATGTCACTAATCAAAGAAGAATTTATCAACGATTTACTTTCTAAAACTGATATTGTAGAAGTATTTTCACGTGATAATAAAATGAGTAAACAAGGTGCTAACTGGACATGTTTATCTCCATTCAAAAAAGAAAAGACACCTTCTTGTATTGTTTCGCCAACCAAACAAATGTTCTTTGATAAATCTGCCGATATCAGTGGAAATGTATTTACGTATTTAATGCAGAAAAACAATTTCACTTATCCAGAAGCTATACGCGAATTGGCGAAATTCTATGTAATGGACGTGCAATACGAAGATTCTGCATCGGCTCAGCAATACGAAGAAAAGAAAAAGAAAATGGACGATTTGCGTCCTATTCTAAAAGCTACTCAAAAACAATTCGTAGAACAATTACATTTATTACCAAAAGATCATCCTGCGTGGTTAGAAATCGCTAAACGTGGTTATACAGAAGAACAAATTCAGCATTGGGGAATTGGTTATGCACCAGGTGGAAAATTTTTATACAATTTACTTTCTCCTAAAGGTTTAGTAGGGCCAGGACGTGAACTAAATTTAATCAACGAAAAGAACAACGATAAAATTTGGGAACGTCTTACCTACCCTATTTTAGACGAACGTGGCGAAATGATTGGTTTTGCATCACGTTCCTTAAAAGATGGTGACGAAACAAAATGGATGAATCCTGCGAACACGGAATTCTACAACAAAAGTTCTCAACTATACGGACTTAATTTTGCTTTAAAATCTATTGCAAAAACCAATACCGTTTGGTTTGTAGAGGGCTATAATGATGTAATTGCATGGCAAGAAAATGGAATTCCAAATACTGTTTCTCCTTACGGAAAAGAATTGGCAGAAGGTCAAATCAAGAAAGTAAAACGATTTGCACACAAAGCAATTGTTTGTTTCGATGGCGATGAAGCTGGAACAAATGCTATTCTTCGAAATGTACCAAAATTGTTTGCACAAGGATTTAATGTCGAAGTTTGTTTACTTCCGAACAAATTAGATCCTGATGATTTTATTAGCAAAACTGTTTTAAATAAAGATGAAAAGTTAGATCAACATTTACGTGATAACGACTATATCCAAAATGGTTTTTCATTCTTAATGGAAAATTGGATAAAAGGCGATACACCAATCGAAAAAGCAGAAGGCGTTAAAAAATGTTCGCGTGTTCTTTCTACTATCGAAGATAAAACCTTTCGTGAAATCTATTCAGAAATGTTACAGAAAGCTTCTAAACTTTCGAAAACAGTTCTAAAAGAAATCATCAAAGATTTAGATTCTGAGAAAATAGAACGCAAAAACATCAATCTTTCTGAGTACGATTTACCAGTAAAGTTGCAAGATGTTGACATTTCGAAATACAAATCAATGATTCGCGAATACAATTTCTTTCAACACGAAAATGAAATTTGGATGTTAGTCGAACGCAATGACGAATTAGATACGTTCAAATCGATTTCTAATTTCGAAATTGAAATCATTCAACACATGAATGATGATAAATATCCAAAGAAACTATTTCGTATTCGCAACAAAAAAGGTGTAGAACGTATTTTCGATGCGCCTGCAGATGCTATGCAGAACACAGGTGTATTTACCAAAACGATTGAAAACCAAGGAAACTACCGTTTTAAAGGTCGTACAAATCATTTAGAAAACTTGAAGGATTTCCTTTTCGATTCTATGGGTACGGGGCGTGCTGTAGATGTTTTGGGTTGGAATCCAGAAGGTTTTTTTGTTTGGAATAACGAAGTAACTATTCCAGGAACTGGACGCGTTAAAATGGACGATAATGGCGTGTTCCATTTCAACGATACAACATTCTATGTTCCATCAGCGAATGGAATTTATAAAAATAATCCTACGCGTTACATTTCACAAAAACGTTTTATCGTGAAATCGGGAGATTTTACTTTGGGCGAATATTTAGCACAATTACGAAAAGTTCACCGCGATCATGCCATTACAGGAATTCTATTTTTATTCGCAGCGGCTTTCCATGATATTGTGAAATCAGAAATCAGCGCATTTCCTTTGTTATTTTTATTCGGTCCTGGTTCATCAGGAAAGGATCAATTATCACAAGGTTTACGTTCATTTTTTGGTGACATTCAATCTGTAATTTCCCTTTCATCTAAAAAATCTACAGGTAAAGCACAAATTCGTGAGTTCGCTCAATTTGCGAATGTTATTACCCACTTATCAGAATATCGTAATGGTGATCTGGAAACAAACGAAATGTTGAAAGGACTTTGGGATTTGAACGGATATAAATTCGGAACATTAGATTCGCGCGTTTCTTCTGACGAAGTTCCAATTCTATCGGCTCCATTAGTAACATCAAATGATTGTCCAACGGAAGAACCGCTTATTATTCGTATGCTTTGGGAAGAAATGGTAGTCAATAGCTTTGACGAACAAGCCAAACAAAACTTCAACAAGTTAGACGATATGATCAAAAAAGGTGTATCACATTTCATGGTCGACATCATCTTGAAACGTCATTTGGTTGAAGAACGTTTTACACGTGAATTCAGAGAATATAAATCAACATTAGCCAAAAGAAAATCATTCAAAGGATTACCAGAACGTATAGCAACAAATCATGCTGTTATTGCTGCCATGTACGAGATTTTCCACAACGAAATACATTTCCCTTTTACACGCGACGAAATGTTATCTCATTTTGACGATATGGTTACAGCACAACGCAGAAGAATAGAAAACGAATCTGTAATTCAGAAATTCTGGCAATTGTTCGCATCATGTTTACGCATGTCAACGCCAGCATATTTAAAGCATGGTTTAGATTTCAAATTAGACGGTTCTACGATTTATTTCAACTTCTCATTTGTATACGGAAGAATTCAACAAGATTGGTACCGCACATTTGATCAAACTGCACCAAAAAAATCAGAATTACGCAAAGCAATGAAAGAAGATAATGCATTTATCGGTGCACACGATTCGGTTCGTTTCTCAGAAGGTGCCAATACATCTGCATTGAGTTTTGATATGGATAAGCTGAAACCAGAAGATAGAAATACAATTTCCTATGCTGTGGATATACAAGAACGTTCGAAAGCGATGCCAACCCCTGTTACCCCAGACTTATTTGTAAGTAATAAAGAAGTTTCGGCGAATTCTGACACAACAAATAAAGAAGTAGAAGATGATTTACCATTCTAACAAAGAAATTAGAATAAAAAATTGCGTCAATAATTTCTCAAATGACACATTTTTTTTCCAACATTTCCAACAGAGAGTAAGATATTGATATTAAATAAATTAAATATAAAAATAGTGTTGGAAAAGCTGTGGATTTGTTGGAATACGTTGGAAATTGTTTTTGTTTTCCAACGCTTTCCAACACAAAAACAACTAATTAAGCAATTAACATATTGTAAATCAGATTTGTAGGATTGTTGGAAAACGATTTTATTTTTTCAGTTAATAGAAACAATTTTTAGACATTTTCACAAAAAATAGACATGAAAAGAGCTACAATTAATTTAAGATTAGCACAATCAAAGGATTTCAAACAGGAATCTATTGATTATAACAACATGAGAAAGATGGTGATACGCGAAAACTTTCCGTTTTTCATCTACCTAAAAGAGTTTGATTGTTACGATGGTCCTATCCTGATGAACAAAAAATTGGATATGGAATTATTCCGAAAATATTTAGAAGCCAATTTAATTTATGTGTTCGAATCAGTGGACCACGAAATTTTATATGGCGATCTCGGTTTAGAAAAAGAAGAACCGCAAACTGACATCGCATGTTAACATTAGTAGAACAAGCCAGAGTAATTTTGATTATTGACGATTACACATCTATTGACGAAGTATCGGAAGTAACAAGTTTCATCTATGGTTATGTCATCGAATTGACATCAGTCACCCAAGAACGAAAGGATATGCACGCTTTCCTTAGAAAAGTAGCATTCCATAAAATAAAAGAATTTTTAATAGAGAAATAATGAATGTACCAGTAATACTAATATATATAATAGTGATTTTAGGATTATTATTAATCTTATTTATCAGCGATAATAAAATGAGAATGGATGTGATCAAATCTCAGAGTGATAAAATTAAATTTTTAGAAGAACGTAATGAAACGTATCAAGAATGGATAGAAACTCTGCGAAATGAAAATACAGATTTAAGATCTAAATATTACAGAGATTTTGTGCATCAACAAAAACCGAAGACTTTACAAGATTATCAAAAAACTTTAAATAATAAGTAATGAAAAAAGAAGCTGCAATAATAAATGCTTACAAAAGATTTTGGATACAATTACCAGAAGAAGCACAAAGCCCCGCCTTTTTGGTAGGTGCTGTTATGCGAGGTCTTGTTAAAGTTTGTCCAGATCCTGGGTGCGAAGCCGTTTGGCATAATATTCCAAAATCATATACAAAATGCAATGATTGTGGTGGTCGGGTTATGCTTATTAATGAAAAAACTTTTTGGGATAAGTTTTCAAACAATTGGTTTCAATATGATTTTAAAACAGGCGAATATTTCAGACCACAAAAACCGATTATGCAATTGTCTTTAGATCTTGCATAACTACCCGATTGACGCAACAAAAGTAAATAAAACAAATAAACCATGACAAAAAAAGAAAAAAATAAGTTTCTGATCAAAATGACAATATTAGCAAATGCAATGCTATACGAAATGGATTTGGCCAGAGTAGATACGGAAGAAGCAACACAACTACGTAAATTATTAGAACAACACACACAAATGGCATTTGAACAACCATTGTTGCAATCGACAACATTTATACAAGAAGTAGAAAATAAGTTTGATGCAGTTGTTAATAGAACCGCAAAAGAGTATAATATAAAACTATAGTCTATGAAAAAAATAATTCAAACAATCATTGATTCAATAAAAACACGAAAACTATTAAAACAGCAATATTTAAATATTAAAGTTTTGTCAAATGAAAAAGACTTTCAACAAAATTTAGAAACGTATAATTTGATTTTAATTTTCAATAAAAAATCTTCAAATTGGAGTTTAGAAAAAATTAATGAAAGATTCAATTATTATTTAATGATAGGCATTCCTCCAATAGATTTATACATGAAATTTATTATTGACTATATAAAAGAAAATCAATTTACCTATATGGAAATGATGAAATTTGCCGAAAAACTTAATATAATTGGAAATATAGCGATTGAAGTTTTTAATATTCAAAATAAGGTTGGAATCAATATAGAATCAAAAGGCGGTTTTTTATAATTATTCATAAACAAAAAATAGACATTATTAAGATTAGTGTCTATTTTTTGTTTATATTTGTATAAATCCTTTCCTTTTATGAATCAGCAAAATAGACATCTTAGAGTAGTTTGTAAAGTCAATTTATATACAGACAACAAAATAGCTTCTATATTAGTTGATACAGATAAAAACTCAACTACCAAAAAAGGATTTTACAAATCATTAATCGCCTCTACTCCAACAGAAAAAAAACACAACAGAGCATCATTATCTTTCAACCAAGACTATGAAGAAACACGTTCTGGTGGCGTATATACACAAAGTATAAAATTCAGTTACCGTTCCAATACAGACGAACACGCCTTAGAATCAGAATTTCTAAAAAAAGTAAAACTTATCGGTCTTTTATTATCCGATGGTTCAGAAATTATCATAGGCAGAAATGATGTCAAACAAAATCGAAAGCCAAAACTAAGTTTTTCATCTGATCTCAATTTTACAGAAGCCAAATTTGTTTCGCGATCTATCATTCCAGCATCGATCAAAAATGTTGTGAATACAGGTTACACGTTCACTTATCCATTTATCTATACTTAAAAACTTATCGCATGAGTACATTAATCCAAACAACTATTCGCCCAGAACTAATACCAGTTCTTTACGATTTTTTCGAAGGTAAAGAATACACAATTGCAGGTAAAAAAGTAAAAGGAGTTAAAATTGATCTCAAATCAAGCCTTGGACGTTATATTCGTTCCATGTGCGAAAAAGCCGAACGTCCAGAAACAAAACGTTTTTACAACATGGTTTTCGAAGTACAAGATTTGGCAAGTAAACAATATACAGCAAGCGTGTATCAATACATAGATGGTAGAAATCATTTCTTGAAATTACCAGAACCATTTATAGATGATCTCAACCACATGTTAGAAGATATTTTCCGAACATCACTCAATTCCTATTTACGTGGATTTGAGAAAAACGGAAAAATAAAAGAAGGTATTCGTCAGTACATGCACGATTATGATCTCGAAGAACACGGACATACTTTAGAATCTATTGAACGTATGTATATGCGTTACAAAAAATCACCAGCCAAACTAAAACGTTTTCAACACAAATGGACATCTGACGCTTAATTGCGTCAGTTTTTTTTTAGGTACAACGCCTTAATTTTCAAATAAAAATATGGAAATTAACTACCCAGTATGGTTGCCAAAAACATTTGGATCACAACAATCTGCAGAAGAAATGAATGGCTTAGTTGAAGTACTACAAAACCATGCTGAAAATTTATCTTTACAACAAAAACAAATCCTTACTTCATCTGGAGGAATTTATCCTGAAAAAGTAATTCCATCATCTACTTTTCCAGAAGGAATTTCGCAAGCTGTTTTTTTAGTTGGACCAGGAAAATATCCAAATTTTGGAAACAAAACTATTCCTGCTAACAATTTAGGTTTAATTTTTTTTTACAATTCTACCTTTGATTTAGTAACGATAGAAATACCTGTATACGATGATACTTCTATACAAAATAAAGTTACTAACATTGAGAATAGAACAACTTCGTTAGAAGGTAGGATTGAACCTAATGGAAATGTAACAGCTGGTCAAACCACTAGAGCGGTTAACGGAGATAAAGTTGAGAGATATGTTCAGAGGAATTCTTTTGTTGAATTTAAACATTCTTTCGCAGATAAGGACGGTTATGAGGTAAACTCAAAAGTTTTCGTAGATAATAAATTTTGGATTTCAAAAGTAGACGGAAATAAAGATTATCCAAGTAAATCATCAACTAAGTGGGAAGAATTTAAAATGTCACCCGATGTAGACCAAGAATTTGATGAGAATAGCGAGAATGCGATTTCGAATAAAAAGGTATCTAAATTTGTTAACAACATAAAAACTGAAGATGGCGAAGAACAATTCATTCTTTTATCACATACGGGGCAAACAACTACGAACGGCTTTTATCGACAAGTATATCCTTTAATTGAAGGAAGGAATTACAGACTTAAAGTTTGGCAATCAACAGCTCAAAATACTGCTGTAATGCAATATACTGGAGGTGGGGAACTATATGTATCTCCTGTTGTAACGACTAACCCGACTGATTATACTATTATAAACTACACACCTATAAAGAGTGGTAATTTGATATTTTTCGCAAAAATGGATAAACTCGATTGTAGAGTTGAGGAAATTGTCCAAAGTGCGACGACTGAAAAATATTATGTTGAATGGGATAAAGGATTTGAATATCTTTTGGCAAACGAAGAGCCAAAGATTGATTACGAAAGAAGTGAAAGAGTAAGTTTTGAAGTACCTCCAACAACAACAAACGGACCTGGTATTAGTAAATTCTACGATGTCAATAATGTGCCACTACCAATCGGATATTACGAATTACAAGTTTTTCAAAGTGGATATTTTACTGCGGCAGCTTTAAAAGTGAATGGAGCTACTATTAAAGATATAGCACCAAAAGCGAGTTCTGATGCCGAAAGAATAAATATTGATTCTAATAGTTACTCACATATTTATTTTGAAGTTACAGAAGAGGGAACAACTTTAGATATCAACATACACAGTGATTATACAGATTGTCAATTATGGAAGGTTAATGAAGTTTTTGGAAGTAAAAAAGTATATCTTACTCCTGACGATTTAGATGAATCGTTGAATGATTTATCGGTATTAACTAAGTCAAGTTCAGCGACAATACCAGAGCCGAGAAGTATATTAAGAATTGATTTCGATACAAACGAAAATTTACCAACAGCTAAAGGAACGAAAATTAACGGAGTATTTAAGTATAATGACTTTCAAGGTAATTCGTTTAGAAAGTACGCAAAATTAGGGGTGCAAGGTACAAGTTCAGCAGGTTATCCTAAAAAGAATTGGACTTTATCGCTATTTAACGATGAAAATAGAAGTGATTCATTTAAGTTAGAAATCGGGAATTTAATTGCTCACGACGAATTTGTTTATAAGGCTGACTATGTTGATATTACTCACTCTCATAATATTGTAGGAAATGAATTATGGGAACAGATTGTATTATCAAGAAAAGGTTTTCCAAAGCGCGAAACAGATATAGCTTATAACTCTGCTAATACTGCAATTGATTCGAGTAGGTTCGATTCTAAAGCATTAGGACACGTTAAAGGATTTGCTTGTGAAATGTACATTAACGGAGTTTATTATGGTTTAGGAAACTTTAATATTGGTAAGAAAAGACCTAACTATAATATTGATAACACAAATAAAAATCATATTCAATTAGGTGATTCAGTAGGTCAGCAAAATTTAACGTCATTTGTACCTACACAATGGGAATTAAGAAGCCCTAAAGTGAGTGGATATGAAGAGGGTGGAGAAATTCCAGACGCTGAAATAATGGCAAAAATAAACAGATTATTAACTTTTAATGGTTCTGCACAATCTAATATCACTGCCAATATTGATTCTTATTATATGCGAAGAAATATAGTAGATTATTACATCTTTTCTCAATCAATTTACAATTTTGATGGCGTGGCAAAGAACTATTTATTAACGAGCTGGGATAGCAATGTATTTGCATTCATGCCTTATGATTTAGATTCAATTTTTGGAATGCAATTCAATGGAACCGCATTCTTTAGCCCAACTGCAAATGTGTTTAATCATCAGAATATTCCAAGTGGCTCTTTACAATTCTGGCAGAAAGTTAGAATAGCATTAGGAACTGATTTAGATATTCGTTATAAATACTTAAGAGAAAACGGAATACTTACATTAGAAAATCTTTATATTTTATTGAAAAATCAAGAAACAAAATACGGTTTAGAGAGGATTCAAAAAGAAGTTGCAAGATGGAACGCAAGACCGACACTTAATTCAATTCCTCGTATAATGAATTATATGCAGCAGCGTTTTGCTTACTTAGATACTCATTTTAATTATATACCTTAATAATAAATAAGCCTGCATAATAGTAGGCTTATTTTTTGAATAAAAATTGAGTTAATTTTTTCTCTATTAATTCATAAGTAATACATGAGAATACTAACGAAATTATAATTGATAATAAGAATATTTTGAATGAATTTTCTGGAATGTTTAAAAAATTATATTTAAAAATAGTATTTAAAATTATGATATGAAATAAATATAAAGAGAATGAAATTTGACCTAAATAATTCAAAATTTTTGATGATAATAATCTACTTATTAATGTTTTATTAAAAATTAATCCATGGATAAATATTGCTAAAGGAATGATAATCAATATATCGTTGACATTAAAGATAAGTTCAATAAGAATTAAAATAGTCGACGATGTAAATAACAAAATGTTACTTTTATTAATTGATTTAAAAATTAAAAATCCAAAATAATATGCAACGATAGCTCTAAACAAAGCTAATGGACCTATATGTATATTAATTTTTTCATTAGCTTCTAAAATATAGAAACTCCAGTTTTTATAATCAATAACATATTTATCTAAGTATTGACATTGGTATAATAATACAAGTGAAATTAAAGCGAATACAAAATGATACTTTAACTTAATTTTGTTCCAATAATATATGAGAAATGGAAGTATTAAGTAGATACTCCATTCTATCGACAAGGACCATGAAGGAACGTTTACTCCTCTAATTATTGTGTCAAAATAAGCTTGTAGAAATGTTATATCAATTATAAAATCATAAATATTAAAGTTGTTAAATATGCATATTATAAACAATAATGAGAAAATATAAAGAGGGTATATTCTCTTAAATCTCTTGAACATATAATATTTATAATTCACGAAATTCACTTTCTCCGAAAATTCATTCGCGTATCTTAAGCACAAGACATAAGAAGAAAGCATAAAGAATAAGTCAACTGCTAAATATCCTTGACTTATAAAATTTCTTAAATAGTATATTAATATATTAGGTTCTTTTTCATAAAAATTTATTAAATAAGTATGAAAATAGTGGTAAATCATAACATAAAATGCCGCAATGCCTCTTAGTCCAGTTAAAGATTTTATTTCATCTTTCATTTTACACCTTCAGTTAGTTGAGTAAATGTAATGTTTTTTTTAATTCCACTCTTCGGAGTTGTTTTTTTTATGTAAAATAGTGTCAGCACTTCCCTACTCTACATAAAAGATATTTGAGTATTAAACATTTACTCAAATATCTTTTTTCATGAAAACGATTTTATCTTTTATACTCCTACAAATCGTCACAATTGCAGATGGCACCATCAAAGAGCGGTTACTGTCATCATCTATATTAGCAATTATTACCGCACCAATCGTTTACATTTTCGACAAATTATCCATTTGGACCATCGAAAATTCAACTTATATCACAATTGTTTGTGGTGCTATTTTAACAGATTGGTTCTTTGGATCAATCAAACATTTATTTTTTACCAAAACTTTCAGTTGGCGGGAAAACGCAGCAGGACTAACACTCAAAATATCTTTAGTAGTCGGAGGCGTTTTTTTGTTCGAATCATTTCATTTTATTCTGCAAGATGTTTCACTCATCGAACAAATGCTAAAAATTGTTACACGATTGGTTGTCTTTATTTATCCTGCAACTTCTGCATGGAATAACATGGCAATTGTGTCCAACGGGAAATTCCCTCCCAAAAAATGGTTAGAAAAAGTTGATGCTTTTTACAACAATCTCGATTTAAAAAAATTCCAAAATAAAAAAGAAGAATGAAAAAATATGCATTAGTAGTTGGTCATACATCAACAAAAGACAAAGGCGCATATTCAGAAAACTTGCAAATTTCTGAGTTCGATTTTAATCTGGAAGTTGCACAAGCAATACAAGCATTGTGTCCAGAAATGTTTGATTTATACACGCATACCGTACAAGATTATTACCAGCGTCAGAAAGGATTAGCATATAAACTGAATCAAAAGAAGTATGATGCTGTTTTCGAATTACATTTCAATGCAGCTTCTCCAATTGCTAATGGAACTGAGTGTTGCTATTATTTCGCTTCCAAAAAAGGATTAGTCATTGCTCAAGAAATATCATTAGCAGTTATGATAGAATTCAATACACGACTACGTGGAGATCAAGGTGCAAAACCTTTGGTAAATAAAAACGATCGTGGCTATTGGTTTACGTACTTACCAAAAGCTCCAGCTGTTATCATCGAATCGTTTTTCGGCAGTAACACAGTTGAATCTGAGAAATTCAGAGATATCAATCGATATGCAAAAACATTATTTAATGTAATAAAATCACTTTAATATGCACAGAACAAAAACAGCAAAAATTCTAATTTGTATCGGAATAGGATTAAATATTTTAAGTTGCTCCATTCGAAAAACGGACAAAGAAAAAGGACATGAAAAAATCCATTCCGAAATTTCGGAACAAACAAATTTGTCTGTAGATCAGGAACAATCAACGATTGAAAATTCTTTCATCGAAAGAAAAGATTATTCGAATTGGTTCAATTTTGATTACAAACCATTGTTTGATCAAAATGGTCAAATCATTCCGTTGATAATCGAACAAACAAAAAACGGACAAACAGAA
Source organism: Empedobacter stercoris (assembly GCF_025244765.1). NCBI lineage: Bacteria > Pseudomonadati > Bacteroidota > Flavobacteriia > Flavobacteriales > Weeksellaceae > Empedobacter > Empedobacter stercoris. The sequence continues at coordinate 1,068,844 of NZ_CP104209.1, forward strand.
AAACTCGTTATTTCTGGTGCAACTGTAACTGGAGGTCAAAACGATTCAAAACAATCAGAAGAAAAACGAACCCAAACGATTAATCGTTACATTTCAAACATTACATACAAATCTGATATAACGTATAAATCGGTTATCAATTACAAAACAGTTTTAAAAGAACGATTTTCATTTGGTCCACAATCGATTTATATCATTTGTTTATTAGGTATCACCATAGTTTGCGCTGTTTTAGCTTTCACTGGGCATTGGACATGGATACAAAATGTATTCAATAAAATCAAAAAATACTTTTCAAAAAGTAATAAATAGTTTCAATTTAAATAAGTTATCAAATCTATTAACGACATCAATTGTCGCAATTACAAAGTAGATTTACGATATTTAAACTCAACATACATGTTACTTGACGCCAAACAACAAAGCAAACCGCTAAATGATCTTACGAAAGAAGATAAAGACTTTATCTACCGTAATTTATTAACGCTTTTCATGGACTGGAATGGCAGTGATTCTGCTACGGACGAAAATCAGCGTGCCGATATACAAATGGCAGTCTTTTATTGCATTGGGTTATTAGATCAAGTAAAATCTAACGAAGCCGCTGAATAATCAGCGGTTTTTTTGTGTCAGCTTCTAATCGCTGTTTTCATCGGAAATTTAAATCAAAAACGTATGAAAACGGAGATTCTAAATATTATCAAACATCCAACTTTGGATCACCCAGAGAAATTCAACCAACTGTTTGATTTCTACAAAAAAAATCCATCAAAGGATCGCAACTTCGAATCTAATTTTAATCGCATTGGTTTTACTGAACATCAGTTTTCTAAATTGATTTACGAAGTAAAAAAAGTTTATAAAATTTCTGATTTAGAAGTTGTACAACACAAATTCAATGATAATTCTATTCGCAAACCTTGGGGATTTTGCGAAACTCCAGAAGAAAAATGCAATATGAATTATTGTGACGAAAATGGTTGTCAAAATCGTACAAGACATTTAGTTGAAGATTCAGAGTTGAACGAAAATATTAATAAAGAAACTCAAAATAACGAAGTTCCAATTCGTCAAGAATTTCCTTTCCTAAATTCAGAAGATTGTCCAGAAGAATTTAAAATTTTGGTCAATGATAAAATTACAGCCTATCATAAAATGGTAGCTGGTCGTGGTGCGTTAGACGATCCAAATACGCCAGAAGAACAACGTGCTGAAATTGCGCAAAGTGTTGCCGATGCTGATATGTTAAACTCATTGATATATGAAGAATTGAAATATTATCAAGAAACAGGAAAAATTCTTGGGAACCACGAAATCTTTGCTACGCACAACCTAAAAAAAGCAATTGAGAATATGACTGCCGAACAAAAGGCGCAACGCATCGAAACGTTGAAAGGTCAAATTCGTGTGGCTAAATCTGCCTTAACAAAAGCAGAAAAGAAAAAGGATACAGAAAAAGTAACCGACCTAAAAGCTAAAATAGAAGCGTTGGAACTGGAACGAAATCTTGTAATCAAGTCTTTAGAAAAAGCAAATAATTAAATCCTGCCTGTTTAAATATCTTTTTTTACTCATTTCCAACTTTGGCGATCACCTCAAAAAAGTTGGTTTTTAAAAACCAATTATCATGAATAAAGTATTTGAAATTTCGCCATTGACTGCATCAATTATTAAAAATTTTAGTTTAAACAATAAACAAATAACGAAGGTTTATTATAGTCGACAAAGGCAAAAAGATTTATTAGGTATTACTCAGTTAGCAATAGAGCAAATTCTAAAAATAAACAATCCATTGATAATTGCTCGTACGAAGAATAGATTAATCCTCCCTATAGATTTATTACATCATAAGCCAATGGTTCAAATTCCTAAATCAGCTATAGAACCTAAATCTGTTGTAAAAAACTATGTAGAAGAAATTAAAAATTCTATTCCAAAAAATACTATCCAAAAGTTATTTCATAATTATCTAATTCTTAATTAACATGAAAAACATTCAATCAATTATAGATAGATTAGAAAATATAAATGCTAATCTCCAAAATCCTTTAATGCCAACAGAAATTTCTGTTGAAGCACTTAAGGATATTATTCCAGAAGTTATTAATGACTTGAAAACATTAAACAAAGACATTTTTATATCTGTTAATAATGAAGTTTACAACAAAAAACAAATTACAGATGCTTGGGATGTTTGGTTAAATGATTATCTACAAAATCCAGATGAATTTGAAGAAATTGGTACTAAACAAGCCACTGGTGAAAATTCATTAAAGGGATTAATTTATTACTTAGAAAAGTCTTTTGAAGAAAATAAGTAATGCAAAATCTAACTGATTTACATAACGCTATTTCAGCCATCGAAGATTTTAGTCATTCTTCACAATTACCCTATCCAGAAGATGTCAAACAAATGATGTTGAGAGAGGAATTTCCAAAATTAGTCCAACAACTCCGAGAAGCATTCGAAAACCTAAAACCAAAAGAAAATGTCAACGCCATTCCACGAAAATCCGCTTTTCCTATCCGAGGAACAATATGAACAACTTGAAAAATTAGCAGGTGCACAATTCTCATTGCGTCGTATTGCGCAATTATTAGATGTTAACGAAGATATCTTTATCACCTTAGCAAATACAAAAGGAACACGCGTCTACGACTGCATAAACCGTGGTCGAATGGCTGTAGAATATTCTATCAACAATGCGATGATAGAAAAAGCAGCAAAAGGCGATACATCAGCAAATTTTCAGTTCGAAAAAAGCAAAGAATCTCGTAGAGTTGACGAAATAAGAAAACACTTTTTTGGATGAAAACAGAAAATATAACATTAGAAGATATTTATGATTTCATCGATTGCAAGTATGGTCCAGATGATATCATTCCAGCACATAAACAACCTATTTTAAATCATCTCGAATTATTAGACAAAATTCGAGCAATGCATTTGCGCATTGAGCAATATGGTAGCGAAGATCATATCGTTCAACATTTAATTACTGCCGAAGGTTTATCGCGCTATTTAGCCAAAAAATATTATAACCAAGCGTTAGAATTTTTCTATTGCGAAAATGAAATTTCCAAATCGGCATGGCGAAATATTATTGCTGATAAAATGGAACGTGGAATCAATGCAGCGATTATGGCAGCAAAAGACACGAAAGATTTTGTGGCTGCAACTAAACTATGGATAGAAGTTGCCAAAATTCGTGAATTAGATAAAGCCGATCCACCACAGCTTAATCCAGAAGCCGCAGGAAGAATGTTTGCTATTTATTCCTATGATCCAAAACAATTAGGATTAGATACTATTCAGGATAACGAAAAAGTACGCCAATTTATCGATTCTTTAGAAGGTATTACCGAAAAAGAAAAAGAACTGGCTTACGAAGAAGCAATGTTAAAACCTTTAAAACTATTCCCAAATAAACATGAGGACGTTCGCAAATCTGATTGATGATCCGTTAGTGGAAGGTCGATTTGCATCGTGGCTAAAAATGCGAATTGATTTAATCGCTCCAAAAAATCTTGATATAATTTCAGGACGTGCCACAGCCAAATCCTCTGATATATTAGCTGAACGTTCTATTCGTATTTCGGAAGATATGGCACGTGCTTATTTTGCATGGGTAGCTGATACTTATGAAAATGCAATTGGTAATGTTCGTGATGCCTTAATAGAAGGTTGGAACCGTAAAGGTTGGGTAGAAGGTGTGCATTATGTGTTGGACGAAAGGCCACCAGCACATTTCGAAAAACCATACAAGTCTCCAAAAGACTTTCAGCATACAATGTCGATTTACAATGGCTGCTTTTTCAAAATCGTTTCTTTGGCTCAACCATCTTCTGCGGCAGGTAATTCCTACCAACATCTATTTGGTGACGAAGTAAAGTATTTTGATGATAAGAAAATCGCAAAGTTATTCCCTGCAATTCGTGGAGAATATACCAATTTCGGTGATTCTGTTTATTATCGAGGACATTCATTCACAACCGATATGCCAAATCCAATGCACAAAGAATATGATTGGATTATGCAACAGGAAGAAAATATGGATGTGGAGCAAATAAAATTAATTTTGAATTTATCACATCTGATTAATGAAGATAAAAAGAAATTATTCAAAGCATACAAAAATCGTGATGATTTAGCCGTTCAACGTATCCAAAAAAGAATTGTAAAATATACTATTGCATGGAGACGTGCGCGTAAAGATTCTACCTACTTTGCAATTGGATCATCTTTGGCCAATTTACAAATCTTAACCTTAGGTTACTTCGAAGATTCGTTGAAAACATTAGGTATAGAAGAATTTAAAACCTCTATTCTATCTTTAAAACCAACGATTCCACAAGGCGCAATGTTTTACGCTTATTTGGGTCCACACCATTTTTTTGACGATGGTTTACGCGAAGATTTCCTTTCAAATTATACCTTGAAAGAAGAATTCAATCCCTTAGCAAAACATATCAAAAAACCATATTACGACAAAAAACAACCTATATCTGCAGGAATGGATTTTGGAGATATGATCAGTATGGTAACAGGTCAAGAAAATAAAAATTACATTTATGCATTAAGAAATTTCTTTACCCTTCCACCAGAAAGTACAGCACAAATAGCGGCTAAATTTGTAGATTTCTATGATGGACACGAAAAACGTATCTTAAACTTGTATTATGATCGTTCAGGAAATCAATACGAACAAGTCAATAGAGATTGGGCAACAGATGTTAAAACTTCCATTGAAGAATATTCTTCAAAAATTGGTCAAAAATGGAAAGTGAATTTGATGTCAAAAAATCAAGCGACCATCTACCAGGACGAAGAATATTATTTTATGACAAAATGGTTGAACGAAGGTATTGCAGGAATTCCAACATTGCGTATATATCGTAAGTTCAACAAAGAGTTAAAATCATCATTGGAGATTACGAAAGTCATCACCAAAAAAGATGTAAAAGGAAAAACAAAAATCCATAAAAATAAAACATCTGAAAAATTAGCAATGCATCTTAGACCGATGTATTCAACCAACTTTTCAGATGCTTTTAAATATTGGATTATGCGCCGAGATTGGAGATCAACTGCAAGTTCAAGAATTAGCACTTCTACAACATTTATTGATACAGAAATCATATAAAAATTGTATCTTTACAGCATAGAATTTTAATTTTAGCGGATTAAAATCTTACTAAATTTTAACCTTCAAATATGCCAGTATTTGGAGGTTTTTTTTTGTGGCTAAATAATTCACTTAAATTACTTAGAATAAGTCTAAACAACTTACTTTTGATATGAAAAACTTTAAAAAATACACTTCAAATAAAACCTAAAAAAGCTAATCAATTCAAAATCAATCAAATTTCGATTTTTCAAAAAAATAAAAAAGTTGACTGAGGACAAGCACACCGACCCGCTCAGTCCTTGATTTCGACGTTGAAAGGCTCAAAAAAAATGAGAAATATGACAACTCGTCTGTATACCTTACTATCAGAGGGATTAACGATTTTCGAAATTCTAAAATTTTACTTTTTTCTTAAAAAATATAAAAAATCACATTAAATTAATAATACAAATACTCTGAAACCCTTTATATCAGAGGGTTTAAAATAAATTTCAATCATACTGATATAAACTTGTGTCAATAATCTTGTGTCAATACCATGCGATATTTGATTATGAACATTCATTACATGACTGCTATACGTAGGATGAAACAGTTCACTGATCATGAAATAGAATTCAGTATTGAATTCATAACGTTGAAAGGTGAAAGAAAAGTTATCCAACGTGCAACGTTAAACAAAGGCTATCGAAATGATCAATCTAAAAAAGCAAAGTTTTTAGTTGCTTACAAAGATTTAGATACCAATGAGAATAGACAGTTCCATCGTTCATTGTTAATGAAGTTCAACGAAGCAAACGTTTACTTATGATACAAACATTAGAACACGAAGATGCATTGTTGATGTACAATGACATGGGTGCGGTAACATTCTCTACTATGAATGATCCTCGTGGTGAATCTGCGAAGGATGTTCGCACCAAAGATTCTTTGGAATGGAATAACTCATTACTTCAATTAGAAGATTATTACATCTATCAATATGGCGATGGAAATAATCTACCAACTGTTATTCGTGATATTATTCAAAACAATTACATCGCACCTGGTTTACTGTCAAAGAAGAAGAATCTTTTATGGGGACAAGGTCCACGATTGTATCGTGAAGTATTTGATGGTAACGAACTAATCAGAGAATGGGCAACAGACAAAGAGATCAATCATTGGTTAGATCATATAGACGCAAATACTGAAATCAATAAGTTAGCAACTGATTACAACCACATGGAAGCGTGTGTATCAAAGTATGAATTGAATAAAGGTAGTTTGTTCGGTAATTCATTTATTACATCTATTGATCACATTCCAATCAATAAAGCACGCAAAGGTTTATTAACAACACGGTATTTAGCTGGTGAAAAAGAACCCACACATTGTGTCGTTTCAGAATCATTTGCCAATCAATATCACAACGATTCTACAGCCAAAGTATATAATCTTTACAATCGAAAAAATCCTTTTGCATCTAAAAATAGTATTGTTTATTCCAACGAATATACATTCGGAATTGATATTTATACAGTTCCAGATATCTTTGGTTCGTTAGAATGGTTAAAGACATCTACTGCTACACCACTTATCTTACAAGCATTCACAAAGAACTCGATCAACTTAAAGTTTCATGTTCAATCACCACAGAAGTATTGGGATGACAAAGAAAAAAAGTTAAAAGATTATTGCGATGTAAAAGGTATCGAGTATAAAGATTCGATGTTGCAAGAATATCGCAGAAAGTTATTTCAACAAATTACAACAGTTCTATCTGGTGCCGACAATTCTGGAAAAATGTGGCATACCATTAAACTATACGATGATAATGGCACTGATTTAAAAGAATTTGGATGGGAAATAAAAGCCATTGATCAGAATGTAAAAGATTTTATCGAAGCACAAATTGCAGTTTCTCAACGTGCCGATTATGCAGTTGGTTCTGGAATTGGAATTCATTCTGCTTTAGGAAACATTTCACAAACTGGTAAATCAGATTCAGGAAGTGAACAATTATACGCGCACCAAACGCATTTGAACACGAACGTTACAATTCCTGAAATGATTACATTAAAAGCATACAACGAAGCTATTCGTGCCAATTTCCCTGGTACAGATTTACGCTTAGGATTTTATCACGTTGGCGTAAAACGTCAACAAGACATCACTCCATCAGAACGAATGATTAATAAATAATCTTATGAAATTACTATTCAACAATAGCGAGGAATTAAAACAATATCTACCTTATATTGATTCAGATATTACGTTCGAAAATATAATTTTAGATGCCAATGCAGCAACTAAGAATATCATCAAATTAATTGGTCAGAAATTATACGATAACATTTTCGAATTCAAAGAAGTTGATGAACAGGAAGAATTAGTCACAGCAGTTGCCTATCCTATTGCTGTCGATGCTTATCGTAATTATGTTATCAATAATGATGTTGCGCATACCAATTCAGGTCGTAGAATGCGAGTTTCAGAACATGAAAAGCAAGCATTCGAATGGATGATAGATCGTGACAACAAACAATTAGAAAAACGATATTACAAAGCCTTAGATAATTTGATTGAAGTCTTAGACGAAAAGAATCCTATCATTGAAAATGAAATTAAATGGAAAAATTCAGAAGAATATAAAAAAACATTTTATCCATTATTCAGAACTACAGAAGAATTCAACGAATATTTCGAAATTGAATCTCGATACTTACTAATCAAATTAATTCCTGGGATTAAAAAATGCATTCAAGAAGAAATCATTCCAAGATTCACAAGTTCTAAATGGTCCGAATATTTCGAAGCCTTAAAAACGAACAAACCAGTACCAAATAAAACAGTTCTGTATCATGTAAAAGCTGCATGTGCCTATTATGCTTTATCATGGGCTTCTACTCGACTTTCAGCAACTATTTTCCCAGAAGGAATTTTACAAAATTTTGTGGCTGAAAATCAAACTTCACAAGCAAAAAAAGTACCTGAAACCAATCAATTTGGAGTGCTGAAAGTTACTTTTGAAAAAGATTATAAAATAGAACTTTCTAAAATCGAAAGCCTTTTAAAACCAAAACCAATCAAAACAAATGAGTGTGTCGATTACGATTTTGGCATGAATGAAAATGATAAAATAATTGATATTTAAGATGAAAGAAATATATTTTGGTCACGAGAAAAAAGTTTATTTTCCGGAGAATTTAAACGAATGTAATTCGCGCGAATACATTGAAATTTGTCGATTAGCTTATGCGTTTCATACCAAACAGATAGATTGGAATCAATTCTTATCTAACGCTGTTTATGCAATTTTAAACGTAAAACCTACCAAGAAAATCAGAACGGCTGCAGAAGATTTGGACCATTGGAATAACATTGCTTATTTATCACAATTTGTCGAATCATTTTTTGAAATTGATCGCGAAACAAATTCCGTTCAATTAATCAATCATTTGGGTGAACGTAAAATCACAAATTTCAGATATTGGGTGACGAATTATCATGCTCCTTTAGATGGTTTCATCAAAAATACATACGGACAATGGGAAGATGCAGTCGAAATTATATTAGACCATTTTCAATACCCAGACGAAGATAATATGTACAAAGTTTTGGCAATATTTTTCTTGCCAAAAAACGAAAAGTACAACAAAGAAACTTCATTAAAACGTGTAGAGAAATTCAAACACATTGATATCGGAATTGTGTACGGATTCTTCCTTCATGTTACAGCATTTATGAATTATCTAAATTCTGCATCCGTATTCATTTCGGGTCAAGAAATTGACTTATCTATCATCTTTGATAATGAACTAAATTCTTACGAATCGCCACGTCCAGGTATTGGAATAAAAGCCACTGCCTACATGATGGCAGAATCTGGTGTATTTGGTAATTACGAACATGTACGAAATTCTAACTTATGGGATGTATTAGTTCGCATGTACGATGTAACGAAAAAGGCTATTGATTTACAAGATCAACAAAAACAACAATCTTCATCATGATAAATATTGGACGATTATTCGAATTAGGAATCGAAATTCAGCACGCAAATTTGGGTGTAAATTCCTTTAAAATGACACAAGACGAATCAGAAGTTGTGGCAAACTTACAATCTCACAAAGTAACAGATAATCATTTGTTAGTGATTATGATTCCTTCTATGGATAGTAAAAAATCTGATTCTGTAGATAATATTCAGTTCCGGAACTTGATGCAGTTTTTAGTTTTGGAAAAACGTGATCCTAAGTTGCCAAAAAACAACCAGGAAGATATGTTCATTTACAAGCGAACGCAAGAAACCTTGAATAATATCTTAGAATACTTTTTCCAACATTTTGATGATGATGATTCTAATTGCGAAATGTTCAGAAAGTTAGATGTATCATCCTTCGAAATTGATCCAGTAAAAGGCGTTAGCGATTGTTTTGGTTGGAGTTGGTCCTTTAATTTCTAATCGATGAATCTTATCGAAAAGCGTCGAGATAACGCAGATCATGTTCTCAAAAAACGATTTATAAAACGTGTATTGTCAACAGAAGGAAATTCTATTCTGAAAATGCAACGTGAATTAATAAATGAAAATGATTTTAAAAATCCCAACTTCAATAATTTATCATTAGAAGTATCCGATTTTCGTGCAACAATCTCATTGGTAAAATTGCACCGATTTGTAGATATGAAAACGCGAAAATCCAAGAATGGAATTGTCAAAAAGAAAAATTATCCTATTTACAACAAAATAATCTTTGGACACCTAAATAACATCATCAAAGAAATATCATTTGGTTACACAGATACAGTCATTGAAGAAATGAAGAAATTGGAAAATAATTAATAGATTAGAGAAATTTTTAGAATTAACAACGTTAGATAATTGGTAATTATTATGGGAGATTTAGGATACAAAGAAATTATAGTGCTTGTTATTGGAGCTATAATTGTTTTAGCTGTTTTATTAGCTTTAGTACTTTTGATAATTTACTTGATAAAAAAACTTAGAAAATAAACAACGTTATGATAGAATTTCTATCAAAATGAAACTTTAAAACAAAAGCACTCTTTTTTAAGAGTGCTTTTTTACTATTTAGAAAGGCAATTTTGGGAGATATTTTGAATACTCATCTTGTAATTTTTTTAACTCATTCGCATAATCAATATCTTTATCATTACTCTTAATTAAACTCTCCATTTCATCATATAAGATAGATTTTAAACATAAAATTGAAAAATAATTATTTTTACCTTCATAATATTTTCTATCTTTTTCTATATTATAATATCTATTTTCAAAACGTCCATCTTTTTCTTTTAATTCTACATAAAAACATTCACAACAATGATAAACTATATCTGAAATTACATCTAAAATATCCCATAAATATTGCCATGGAATACTAACATCAATATCTTTTAATTTTATTCTTTCCTTTGCTTCATCAAAATGCGCATAAAGTTTATGTCGTTGTAATTTTATTTTTTTCTTCACACCATCATCAATCAAAGCATACCTCTCTTTTAAAAAATTAATGTCTGGATCTTTTATTAAATAGCTATAAAAAATATTTTCTTCAAAATCCTTAATTAATGATTTTATAGAATTTTTATCAATATTAGATTCTGAAGTTAATTTATATAAGTTTATGATAAAATAAGCAGTTAGGCTATTATTAGTTGTTTGAATTGCATCGCCGGTATTATATGAAAAATCTTTTGCTTGAATATTTTGTAAAAATATTTTACTGTTTTTAAAAGCATATAATTCATCTATTATATATAATTTATCTTTTAATGATCTACTAAGTTCTTCTACAGATTTCTTCTCATGATAATTTGTGGGTATTATCTTTTTTTTCTTTTTATTCATATCGATTAATGCGTCAGTAATCTTCAAATATAATGAAATTAAATTGCCTTCAAATACTACAAAATGAAGGTATTATTCGAATTACAAAACGGCCTTTGGGCATTCGATTTACATAGCGCAAAATATTACTCAAAAATAGCTTCTCAATTTTTAGAAGGACAATTCAATGCTAAAACGTTTGGAGAAAAACCAGAAGCTATTAGCTACTTAGCCAACGAATATGGCGAACAAATTACCAAAGAAAACAACAAGCAAAATTCTACCTATGCGGTTGTTGAATTAATTGGTCCAGTAACGTTATACGATACATGTTACAATTATGGTGCTGAAAGTATCGCAAATCGCCTTAACAAATACAACAACGACGATTCTGTAAAAGGAATAATCCTAAAAACAAATACACCTGGTGGAGCTGTAGCGGCAATCAATCCTTTTATTGAGTTTGCAGCCAAAAAGAAAAAGCCAGTTGTTGCTTTATGCGATCAAGCATTGTCTTTGGGTGAATGGGCAACAGATGTTGTGGCAGATCATAAAATGGCATCAAATAACATTAGTGCACGCTTTGGTTCTATCGGCGTTGTGGCGAATTTCTACAATTATGCAAAAGCATTAGAATTAGCAGGAATCGAAGAACACGAAGTCTATGCAGACGAATCCGATTACAAGAACAAAGCAATTTTAGAAGCATTGAACGGAGATTACAAACTAATCAAAGAAGAATATCTAAATCCGTTGGCAATTCAATTTCAGAACGCTGTAAAAGCTTCTCGACCAAATTTAGATCAGTCAGTAGAAGGAATTCTAAACGGACGAACATTCAACGCAGACGATGCCAAAAAATATGGTTTAATCGATAGCATTGGAACAATGCAAGACGCTATCGAAATGATTGATGTGCTTTTCGAAACAAAATATAATAATTAATAATCAAATCCTTTATTCCCATGAAATTTAATTGGATCAAAATGAAATCTTCTTACGAATGGTTAAAGAAAACTTTAGCCGTTGAGAAAATAGAAGTAAAAGATAACGAAATCGTTTTGTCGCAAGATCAACGCGAGAAAATCGAACAAGAATTAGGTGCTGAACAATCGGCAATCTTATTCGAGAAAATGAATGCTGAACTTAAAAATTCTGAACAAGCAACACAAGCGGCGACAGAATTAGCAGCAGTTTTAGCAGAAATCAATGCAGATATTAATGCAACGGACGAAGGTGCTGAAAATGCAGAAGCAACCGATACACCAATCGAAGCACAAGCAACAGCAACTATCAGACGTTTACAAACAGAAAATGCACAAATGTCATCACAACCTATCGGAGATTCTCCAGAAGCAATTTATCAACATGCTGTTAATTTAGCACCTTATGGAGCGAAAGCATTACCACGCCATACAGCAACTCATTTATTTGGTCAGAATTTCGAATGGCAAGCTGTCGAAAATCGTCCATGGAATCAACGTGCATTAAGTGGTTCAGCATCAGCAACGGAATGGAACAAAGATAACATTCCAGTATTACAAGGCGATTTAGAACATTTTGTTCGTCAAAATCCAACCGTTTTAGTTACTTTCTTTAACGAATTCGAAGGTTTACCTGCAGAATGGAGTTCTACACCAGGTGTTAAAGATCGTATCACAACAGCATCTATTACATTTGGCGAAGTAACACAAGCGCGTTCTAACACGTGGGGTGCAAAAGGTGGCTTCAAAATTTCAGTTGAAGTTGGTCAAGTTTTCGCTAAGAAAATCGATTTAGAATTTTCAGGAACAAAGCTTCAAACCTTAGAAAATACATGGTTAGCAAACATTCATAACATGAGTGGTTCTCATCCTTGGAAAATGTCGTTCATCGGTTGGATTCTTTCAGAAGCTATCAAACAACGCATGTTAGAGGATAGAAATGCACAAATCAATGGTATTTATGTTCCTACACCAGATAATAGAATCGGTAATGCAGTGAATGCACAAGATGGATTATTAATTCAATTGTACAGAGCGTTGCATACGCGAAAAATCTTACGTGCATTTGCATTAGGTGCTCCAACAGTAGAGAATATTGTCGATTATGTTGATAGATTAATCTCGTTAGTTCCAGAAGAATACATCAAACTTCAAGGTTTAGAAATCGGAATGGCGGCGAAATGGAAATTAGCTTATCAACAAGCATTGGGAAGTTCGCAAGTTGTAGTTTACGAGAAAGATCGTGGCATCTTCAAATCAACAATTGAGCATGTAAAAGATAGACCAAATATCAAATTGCAAGCGGTTCCAGATATGGTAAATTCTGACTTTATGTACTTAACTTTATCAAAGAATATTGATCAGTTAAGCTACTTACCAGAAGAAGCAAATCAATTTACAATTGGTCATGACAAACGTGATACTTGGGCGTTTGCAGATTACAAAATTGGTATTCGTTTACAATACATCGGAATAAAACTTTCGAAAGCACATGCAAACAAATATGCAGATCAAGTAGTCTTTACGAACGACATGCCAATCTTTGGTCAAGATGTTTCTTTCCCTGCGTACGACAACGAATCTGGTGTTCTTAAAATGTACTACACACACGCTAAAATTGATAAAGAGTTCAAAACGGATATTTCTGAAATTACAGATGTTCAACCAGGACAAATTATCAAAATTACAGGTAACACAGGATTAGGTGTAGATGCAAAAGTTCTTGATGGTGCTGATATCGAATTAACTTCTGATTTCAGTTTAAAATCAGGCGGTACATTAACATTAATCGTCCAAGCTGATGGTAAATTGAAGGAATTGAAGCGTACAGAATCTGCACCAACAATTTCGGACAAAGTAACATTTGACAATACTGCAATTGATGCAGCCAATGCAACAGAATTTGTATTTGATGGTGCCGAAGCTAAAGCATTAGGACAAATCATCAACGGTGTAGAAGGTAAACAAATTACCATTTACGGAAATGATACAGCAGAATTGACTGTTTCTAAAAACGAACAAATTGCTATTGCAGCAAATGTTGTGCTAAAAACAGCTGATGACTTTATCACATTAGCATTTGTTGAAGGTGCTTGGTACGAAGTTTCAAAACAAGTAACTACCTAAAATCATATAAGTAACTGCTAAGGCAGTTACTTTTCTTAACGTTTAATCAAACAAAAAATATTGACAATGCGTCCAAACTTAAATAAACCAGAAGGTAAATCACCAGGTGGTCCTTCTAATTTCAAAAAAGAAATCATCTTAATTGCGACAGAAGATATTTTAAAATATCCAGATCGTGACGAAAACAATATCCGTATGATTGGAGATTATGTATTGAAGGCAAACGCTAAAATGCATACATTTTACCATACAGCAGCAAAAGCAGACGGTTCATGGGAATCAACTGGAGAACCTGATGCATTTTCACGTGAACCAAAATTCGTGGCACAACATCCAGGTGATGAAATTGAAGCTTTAGAATTCTTCGAAAAATGGACTGGTGTAGATTGTGTTATTTTAATTGGAAATTGCGGTCGCCCTGGTTATAAGGTAGAAGGAACATCTTGCGTACCAATGCAATTAGTTCCAAGTTTCACAGGAAATAACGACGGTACTTTCTTTACAGTAACTTTTCAAGGAGACGGTAAAACATCTCAATTCCCTGGATATTACGAAGGAAACTTAACGTTTGCTGATCCTGTAAAAGTAGCATCAAATACTGTTACAGTAGATGGTGAAGTTGGTAAAATTGTTCAATTACCATCTGCCGATACTACAGCTGAAATTTCATTTACTGCCTTAAACAATTTAAAACACAATGATCGTGTGACGTTAATTGGTGGCGGTGGAGATGATCCATATACATTAGCAAATGGAGGAACTGGGACAGTAGTAACATTGAAAAATGGTACATCTTGGACTTCCTTAGAAAATGCGACAATTACGCTTCGATACTTCGATGCTGGAGCAACTAAGTATTTGATTGAAGAAACCAGAAAGTAATTTTTTTCATATAGTATTTTGATTGGTTTTTAAATCCACTTCTTTTTATAAGGAGTGGATTTTTTATTGTAAAAATTAGTTATAAACTTATAAATAAAACCCTTTCATAATAAATATGAAAGGGTAATAAGATTATTCCTTGAACCATCAAGTCAATGGTTGGAATCGAACCAACTTTCTCTTACCAAATCTCAATAAACGAGCAGAATCGAACTGCATTTGATATACAAAAAGAATCGAACTTTTTATATTTCCCTTTTTGAAAATGTATATTTAACAAATATAATAAATAAATTCTTTCTTAAATTTACAGGTATTAAAATAACTAATCAGTTGTAAATGTTTTAAAAATGAAAACCACTAACATCATAAAAGCAGAATCAACCTATTACGACGATGAAGAGGAAACTAATATTAGAATCGTTTCATTGAATTTAATTGACTTTAATAAGAGATTTGAAACTGATATTGTACTTTATTATGAAGATGAGTATTTTACACCTTATGAGAAATCCGATTTAGCAGATTACTTTATTTCTACTATTCCAGATTTACTTTTCATGGCACACAATCCATTTTGTAATGAAATAGAAGAATGGAAATCTTGGATTTCATGGAGAAAAGAAGAAAGAGAAAAGTTATTTATACCTTCAGAAATTGAACGATTTAACAAACGAAATATTGAATATTGTCCAATTGGAATTACAGATATACAAGAAACAATGGATTTCGTTAAATATGAAGTAAATAAACTTATTTTACATCTTTAGCCTCCCAAATAAAAAGCCATTTATCTCCTTTATTTTTAAGAGTAAAATCAAGATGTAAAAGTTCTTTTCGTTTTTTATATATTTTCTTAAAATTCGCTTCTGATAAGTTTTCAACTTGAAAGAAAATCATTTTAATCTTTCCATATTTTTCAATTTTATAGACGAAGTTTGACATAACATCACGATCTTTTATCCATATCTGAATATTTTCACTAGATCGTGGTTCAATCCATTTTAATAATGAAAAAATTTTATCTGTATCATTCGATGAAATCATAGAATTAAATAGAATTAGAAATAAGATTAATCCCTTTTGATATAATTTCTTTAATCATACTTTTTTTAGCTTCATCCATAAATTCTTTTATTACTGCAGGTCCTTGTTTAGCTAATTGTGCATAAATAAAAAATATTTTTTGTAGAATCCACATTTGTGTTTTGATTGATAAATTATTACGAACATCTTGAATATCATCTTCTATAATATCTATGTCTTCTACATTATTATCAGTTCTAATTTTCTGAACATTTTCACTAAGTTTTTCTAAATAAAAATCTAATTGTAATATTTGTTTTGTCGTAAAAGGTTTAGTATCACTATAAGTTGAAAGTTGAAATTCCTCTTCAAATTCTTCTTGAAAAGCAGATAAAAATGGATCATCAAAAACTGATTTGACTTCATAATAATCCTGAATCATTTTGACCCATTTTTCAAAATATTTAGATAAATGTTCTTGAAGAATATTCATACTAATTGGCGCTACAGAATGCTCGTAACCAGGAGTGAATGAAATTGTGGCAACTAACTTCCCATTTCCTTCATTTTTTAAATCTGATGTAGCAAAATAAAAATTAGAATCATTCAATATATCCTTAACTGTTAAAACAAAACGATCAGACGTATTTTTGTCAATAGTAAATAGTTTACCATTCAAATCTGTATATGGTTCTAAAATTTTTAATAATGCTAATGATATATTTTCTTTTTTCATAAAGTATTTTTTGTAAATATATTCATTTTAAACCATCTTTTTGCGTCAGCACTTACCTCCTATTTCTCACCGATTTTGCAGTAAAACTGCAACATGGCAAATAAAATTCATGAAGAAGATATTCGTCTTAATATATCGGTAAATGGAAATGAAGCGCAAAAAGAAATTCACAATTTAGAAAAGCGCAACAATGAATTAAGCACTTCGATAAAAAGTGTTCAGTCTGAAATGAAGAAATATCGTACAGCCAAACAAAAAGAATCCGAAGACTATAAAAATTTACAATCTCAACTTAATAAATACAACAAAGAGCTTGATGTTAATCGAAATAAAATTTCGCAATTAACATCAACTTTAAAGGTCAATGAAATGACAACACAACAGCTTAAAGCACGTGCAAAAGAATTGCAATTCGCTTTAAGTAAAATGTTGAACTCGACAGATCGAAATCGCTTAAAAGAACAATTAGCAGAAGTAAATGCGCAATTGTCTAAAATGAATGCTTTAGGTGATCAACAAAGATTAACATTTAGTTCTGCATCAGGTTGGCTACAACGCTATCAAACGCATATACTTTCTATTGCTGCAACAATTACAGGATTGACTTATTCCTTACAACAATGGATTGATTTTTCTGGAAAAATTTCTGATGCAGAAGCAGATGTAATGAAAACAACTGGTTTAACTGCTGCAGAGATTCAAAAATTAAATAAACATATAAACACCTTAGATACACGAACATCTCGTGTAGAGTTGTTAAAATTAGCCGAAGAAGCTGGACGTCTTGGTAAAGAAGGGATAAAAGACATTCAAGGTTTTATGGTTGTTGCCGATAAATTAAAAGTAGCATTAGGTGATGATTTAAATGAAACACAAATTCGAGATGTTGGTAAATTAGTCACAACCTATCGTGTAGCAACTGAAACGGGTAAGAACTTCGAAGGATCGATGGAAGCATTAGGTTCTGCAATCAATGAAGTTTCTGCATCTGGAGCCAATCAAGCTTCTTTCTTAGTAGATTATATGAATAGAATGGCTGGTGTAGCCAGTCAAGCAAAAATATCTGCCTCAGATAATATCGGCTATGCTGCAACATTTGATGAAATTGGACAATCTGCCGAAGTTTCTTCAACAGCAATGAATAAAGTCTTGTTGGATATGTTTCATGATCCGACAGAATATGCAAAGATTGCTAAAATGTCACTGCAAGATTTCAATAAATTATTGAATACTGATTCTAATGCAGCCATGATTAAATTCTTAGAAGGATTAAATGGTTCAGAAGCTGGATTGCAAGCCATGACACAAAAAATGGACGAATTAGATGCTGGAGGTACGCGTGGAGTTGCTGCATTATCTGCTTTAGCTTCTAATTTGGATATTCTAAAAGCACGTCAATTAACATCTAATATAGCGATACAAGAAGCGACATCTTTAACAGATGAGTTCACTATAAAAAACAACAATCTTGCAGCAGTTTTAGATAAAATAAAAAATAAAGTTCAAAACTGGTTTACTTCTGATACCTTAGTTTCTTGGTTAACAACTTGTGTAACTTGGTTTGCAAAATTTATTGGTGCTGTAGAAGATACAGATCATAAAACCACAGCATGGCGTAATAATATTATTTTACTAACAAAATTATTATTAATTCTTACAGTAGGATTAGTATCATATAACGCTGCACTAAAATTATATGCAATTTGGACAGCAAGGGCACAATCTGGTACTGCATTATATAATTTACAATTAAAAATTCAAAATGCGTTAGCAGCAATCGCAATCATTAGAACGGAAGGTTTGGCAATAGCCAAAATGTTGTTAACAGGTAATATTAAAGCTGCAATTGTCCAATTAAGATTATTAAATGCAACATTAGGTTTATCTCCAATTGGTGCTGTTACAGCTTTAGTAATGGCATTAGCAACAGCTTATGTTTTATTAAAAAATAATACAGAAGAAGCTAATGATGTCATGAACGCTTCTGTAAGAATCCAAAATGATATTGCAGAATCAACATCAGAACAAAAAAATAGAATTCAAAATTTACTTTCAGTTTTAAAAGACGAAAATGCTTCTATAGAACAAAAACAGCGTGCATTAGAATTATTAAAGAAAATTACCAATGGTTATTTAGATACATTAACCTTAGAAAATGCGACGACAAAAGAAGGAATTTCTTTAATAAAAAGTTACATCAAACATATTGATGATTTAGCAAAGGCAAAGGCTATTGTGGCTTATAAAGCTGAGTTATATACTACTCAACTAAAAAACAATACAAAAATCACAGCTTTAGAAACTGAAAAGAAAAATACAAAGGACACTGGTTCTGGTTACGGTTCTGATGGAAAATTCTTTGGATTTGATGTTGGACGAAATCAAAAAGTAATTCAATCAGAAATAGATGAAGCGAAGAAAAGTAATCAACAAGTTACGAATCAAATTAATGTATTGAATTCTGATCAAGAAAAACAAATTGAAACTGTACGAAAAAGGTTATCTAAATCATCAAGTTTATTAAAAAAACTCAATAAAAATTCTAAAGAATATAAACAAGAATTAGCAAAACAAAAAGCAGATAATGATATTCTAAATTCATTAATCGGAATAGATGATTCTGCAACAACAACTTCACCAACAACAGATTTCAATCTTCCTACGGATAAAAAAGCAGAAAAAGAAGCTGAAAAAGCTCGCAAAAAAAGAGAACGAGACGCTGAAAAAGCAAGAAATGATGCAGAAAAATCACGTGAAAAAGAAAAAGCAATTCGTGATAAATATTTCGAAGAATTAAAAAAAGATACTATAAAAAATCAAGAAGAAATCTTAAAAATTCAACGTGAATATGAAGATTTAGATTTGGCAAGTATTGAAGATAAATTTGAACGTGAGCGAGCAATTCTTAGCGTTGAACATCAACGTAAAATAGATGATTTACGTAAACAATTAATCGATGAAGAAACTTTAAAAACATTAGATAATCAAAAAGCTGCTGCAACTAAAAAAGGCGATACAGAATTGGTTAAAAGTATCGAAACTATGAAGCAGACGTATTTGATTAAAAATGAAGAAATCAATAATTTATTAACTCAACAACAATTAAAATATTCTGAAGAGTTGTTAAAAATTGGTAGAGATTATCAACTTTCTGAAATAGATCTTTTAATCAAATCTTCTAATGACAAAATAACAGAACAAAAGCGTTTACAAACAGCTGAATTAGCGACTATATCATCTGTAGAAGATGCCAAAGAAATTTTAAAACGTTCGCTAAACGACAAAGAATTAAAGAATATTAAAACGTGGCAAGATGCAAAAACAGCCTTAGATAAACAATATGAAGCTGAAACATTAGCGGCACAACAAAAATTCTTAGAAGAACAATTAAGTCAATTACAAGCAATTTCACAAGGAAGTACAGAAAAAGGTATTGATTTCAATTTACTTACTCCAGAACAACAAGAAGTTATTTCGCAACAAGTTGAAGATTTAAAAAATAAAATCAATGAATTAATCATTGCAAAAAATCAACTGAAAGGCGAACAAACAGATAAAGAAAATCCGAACGGTGATAAAAGTGAAGGTTTACAAAAAGCTTCTGGAGGAACTACAGATATTTTTGGAATGAATGCCAATGATTGGCAAACGTTATTTGATAACCTTGACGAAGGTAAATTAAAATTTGAAGATGTCGCAAATGTAATTGGCTTAATGGTTAATATGTATTCGCAATATGCTCAAATGGTTGCTGCATCTGAAAATAAATCATTACAAAAATTTGAAGAAAACAACAACAAACGAAAAGATTCCTTACAAAAACAATTAGATCAAGGTTATATTTCACAAGCAACTTATAATGCAGAAGTTCAGAAATTAGATGATGCATACAATAAGAGAAAAGCTGAAATAGAATATAAGCAAGCAAAACGCGAAAAACAAATGGCATTAGTTTCTGCGATTATGAATACAGCAGCAGCAGTAACAGAAGCTTTGCCAAACTGGGTTTTAGCTGGTATCGTTGGTGCTTTGGGAGCGATACAAGTTGGTATGATTTTAAAACAGCCATTACCATCAAAAGGTTTTGAAGATGGTTACATCAATATTCAACGCGAACAAGATGGTAAGAATTTCAGAGCCAAAAAAGGTGGTGTAGCAAAGTCTGGCTTAGTTTCAAAACCTACTCATTTCTTGGCTGGCGAACAAGGTCAGTTTTTCCCTGAGATGATTATTTCGGGACCACAATGGAAAGGATTTTCACCAGCTTTAAAAACAGCAGTGTTAAATGAAGTAAATGGAATCAAATCACCAGGATATGAAGGTGGAACAATGCCTGATATTGCGTCAATGCAAAATCCTGAAATCATTGCGTTATTGTCTGCAAATTTTGAATTGTTAAGTGATTTAAAAACCAATGGAATACAAGCTCATTTGGTGAACGATATGCGTTTTCAACAAAAAATGAGCGATGGAAATAAAAAATACCAACAATTCATTTCAAAAACTAAAATGTAATGGCAATTATAATTGACGGTGGCGAAGTAACATATTACATCAACATTACACCTTCTAATCTCAGTTTTCATCAAGCAAATAATGTACCTACAAGTAAAACTGTAAGTGTAGCAACTTCACAATCGGCATTAGAGCAAGATTTCTATAATTATAGAATTTCGTTAGAATGTTCAACCAATCAATATGGTTTTGATTTATTTGAAATTGATGGTGAAAAAACGATTGAAAATGGTGGAGGAAGCGGTTGGGCTGATAATGTAACGATTAAAATAAAAGATTTAACTAATGTTCCAAATGGATATTACACAGGTCTTTTTTATGTTTCAATTTCAAGACAAAAAGATGCTGAACCTTGGACAATTGTTCAAACTCAACAAATAAACTTATCGTTATCTGTAGCTTTACCAACTTCCTATAATTTCTCAATTAATAAGGAATCAGATGCTATTCACTACGTTCGCCAAAACAATTCATCAACAAAAAGTACTGTAGCAATTGTAAGTGATACAGATTATGTGGTGAATGGACCAGCATACATAGAGGTAAATGGTGAAAAATTACCAAAAACATTTCCTGCAGGAAATAGACAGTTGGTATTTTCAGCAGCAGATTCCAATCAATTGGAATATGGATTAAATGTAGCTTCAATTTCGTTTCAGAAAGTAAATCTAAATTTAGCAACATTTGTACTAAATGTTCTTCAAACAAATACCAACGATTTAGAAATTAGTACTAATCACTTAGAATTTTCACATTTAGAATCTGAACAAAAAAGTGATTGGCAAAAGTTTGTCGTTTATACACCAAATCCAACGACAATTTCAAAACCAGAATGGATAGAATTACAATTAGTCACAGAACAAAATAATGTAAAAACATATCAAGTAAGATCCATTTCAGATAGTACGATTTCTGTTGGTAATTATACCGGGCAAATCAAATTTAGTGATACATCAAAAGAAGTAACGATTAATGTTGATTTTGAGTTGTACAGTTATTGGAATTCTAATTACAACAAAGATATTCATTTCTCATTAGATAACGAATCGTTAACATTTTCAGCCTATAAAAGAGATGAAAATAATTATATCAACATTCTTTTAAAAGCAACTATTTTCAATAACAAAGGAAAGGTAATTACGATTGAAGAATCTTTGAATTTCTATTTTAATAACAATAAAACGACATTTGATTTAGGGCAATATATCCATGATTATTTTCTATTATATGAGGATCAGATTTCTGATTTAGAAGTTACAAAATCAAGATTTCAGAAAAAACGTATGTATGATTTTGCACGTGTTGATTTAAAAATTACGGAGAAAAATTATACTACAAAAGAAGATGTTTTTTGGTATGATATTCCAACGCAAATTTTTATGAAAGGGCATCGACCAAAAACATTGACAAATCAAAATATAGGTTTTTTAGGAAATCACATCAACAAAACTTTACGTGCAACAAAAAATGGAAAAACGGTGTTAAATTATTTGTATCACAAAACAGATGCAATTAAAATTTATATCAATTCAGTTGTTCAAAATCTACCAATTCCAATCATTCAGAATGCAAAGCTTTCTATTTTCAGTTTGTATGTTGATTTTCATACTCTCAATTGTGAAGTTGGTGACATGGTCGAATTTCAATTAGGAAATCAAGTGGTTCGATACCAAATTTTTCCTGAACAAAATCAATCTAATTTTATTGCTTTCATTGATTATTGGGGATTATTGAAAATTTTTGAAGCAACAGGCGAATATACTTTTCCAATTGCTATGGATTACACAACTTATTCTCCAGCAAAAGGAAAATTAAAAAATGTTGCTGCAACACGTTCCAATACTCTAACGGTAAATACAGGATTAATTACACATGATGACATCGAGGTGATAAACGAAATATTAGCATCGCCAAAATGTTGGTTTATTCAAGGTGAAGAAATCACCGAAATAATTCCAAAAACAGAAAAATTAGAGTTGTACGATAGCGAAAACGAGTTGTTTGGCTATGATATAGAATTTCATATTAATCCAGAAAGTTATGATAAGAGTTACAGAAGTTGAAGGTGATTTTTTTATTGATTTAACCAATCGTAAAATTCAATTTACAGAAGAAAATAACTGGTTTACGTCTAATCTTGTTTCGGCCTACACGTTACCAGAAAAATTACCTTACGATATTCATCCATTTTTTTTGAAATATAAATCAAACAATGCAGAAGAATATCAAGTTAGATATGATGTAATTGTAAATTTGAACAATGATATATTCCCAGCACGATTCGAAATATTGTCATTGGATAATAATTTCTTTTCGTTTTCTATTTTCTATGGTCAAGAAAATTTTCCTAACTGGGATAAAAAACTCAGCGATCTAAAATTTGATACAATTACAGTTGATAACATTAGAAATCATGCAACAGAAATCAATGCTAAATTTTATCCAGAAGCAAAATATTATTTTCCATTGATTCATTCGGACCAATACAAATCATCTGATATTAATTTTGCTAACTTTTCAGGGTCAACCAATTTAAGATTAGACGGTTCATGGGTTGAAAATGAAATTGACGATGTAAATAATATTGTATATAACCGAACGATTATTCGCCCTTACTTATATTGGCTTTTTGTTTTAGAAGAAATTATACAACAAGCTGGCTATCGATTAGAAGGTGATATTTACAACCTCGAAAAACTTCAAAAATTAATTTTAATCACAGGGAAAAAATTCGAGTTAAAAGATCGACCTGAAACTATTGATTGGAATGTAGGGATTGAAAGTTACATTCGTGAAGGTTTTCGACATCGGTTGGGAAAAGGTTGGCAATACGGAAGATGGGATGCAGAACAAGAAATCAATTTTTTTGGGCAATTTAGGTTAAATGGTATAATTCATAACTGGGGGCGAAAACATCATCATACAAGTGCATTTATTTATTTAGACGATCAATTGATTTGGTCAAAATCTGGTCGTAATAGTTATAATGTAGATTTTGTTTTTAAGACAAAAAAAGAAGGTTCTAAACTAAGAATATTAGCGTATGATTATCAACGCGATTCGGAGAAAACAGAAATAAAAATTACACCTATTGAGATTTACGATGAAAATGGTGAAGTAATCAATTATTCAGTAGATTCAAATGTTATTGATTTAAAAAATGCTTTACCAGATACAACGCAAGGTGCTTTTATTACAACGACAATCAATTGGTTCAATGTAGATTTTACTGTTAGAAATGACGGTGTAGTCACAATGAATTTAAAAGAGAAATATTTACGCTCAAAAAAAGATCCTGACGATTGGACTTTTACCGAAGTTGATGAAATTGAACGAACAACCAATTTGGGAGATACTTTCTTAATTAAATTCAAAAATTCTGACGATGAAACCTATCCATTACTCCAGACATTTGTTACACAAGATGGTTATTACACCGAAAATTTCATTGTAAATGATAATACGACAACAATTGATATAGATGTAACTCCATTACCATTAATTATGCGTAATAATCAAATGTCAAGTTTTATTTACAAAGATGATGATAGTAATATTTATGCTGCAATTAGAAGTAATGATTCTACGAATAATCAAACATTAGAAATGATTGATTTCCTAACGCCAGCAATTACAGAAGAATTTTATAAAACCTGGTTAAGATTCAGAATTCAAACGGTGGAATACAATTGGGATTTTCAAACAAGAACCAGGTACCTTAATCCATTTGATATTAAGCGTGAAAAATATTGTTATGGTAATTATCATTTCATCAAAAAAATACAACGGGATATCGAAAATGGTGTAGAAGAAATCAATGTTGAATCATTAATCCTGAGATAAAAAAGTGGGCTTATTGCCCACTTCCTACTGAATATAAATTTGATAATTTATGTATATGATCATCATTTTCCATATTCGTCATATGTACATAAATTTGAGTTGTTGAAATTTCTTTATGACCTAATAAAAGCATCAATCGCATTACATTACCATTTGTTCGCATATAATTTGTCGCAAAAGTATGTCGCCCTATATGAAAAGAAATTCTTTTATTAAATTCTAATATTTTAGCAGCTTCTTTCAAATACTTCAACCAACTTTGATAAGCAATTTTTCTATCCCAATTAATAGATCGTGCTAAATCTTCGGCTTCAACAGTCAATGGTATTCGCAATGGATTCTCTGTTTTTTCTTGAAAAATAACAATATATTTTTTATAGATTTTATTCAAATTAAATTCGTTCAATTCGGACCATCTCAAGCCTGTAAAGCAACTGAATAAAAATAAACCTAAACTTTGTTGTGCTGGATAAGGAAGCTTATTTTTATAATATTCGTTCAATAAAAATCTAACTTCCGAAATACTTAAATCACTTCGAGTACTTTTCAAACGTTTAGTTTTTACATCTTCTAAATCGATATTTATTTTAATACCTTTTTTAGTAGCTTTCTTTAAATACTTTTTAATTCCACGAATATTCCTTGAAATAGTATTGGTATGATTTCCTAAAGATTTACAATAGCGCGTATAATCTTCAAAGAAAACATCATTTACATCTTTGAAATAAATAACTTTTCTCCAGCGTTTTAATTTTTGCAGAACATTGTAATAATAGGTATATGTGGATTTTTTCAGCATATCTTTTTCCCGCTGAATTTGTACATCCATAAAAATAAGAAAATCAAAATTTGCATTAAAGTTAACATATTCTTCAACAAATTTTTTAGCTGTCAAAGTTTCATTATGTCCTGCATATTTATTTTTAATCTGCAATACTTTTTCCTCAATTTGATCTAATGCCTTATTTATTCCAGCATCTTCCGATGTACGAGAATTAAGCCGCTGTTTTTTCTTATTCCATTTAGTAGGATTGATAAGAATGTTAGCAATAGAAATTGTTTCTGATTTTCCAGAATGTGTGACGAATAAGTTCAATTTAACTTTTCCATCAGTCTTTCTGATGTGATTGTGAAGTTTAAAACGATAATTCATTGGACGGATTTTTTTTCGTGCCAAATCCGTTCCAATAGAATCAAATCGTTCTTGTATTTTTATGTTTCGTTCCATTTTATTTATATGTTAATCAACTGGCAATTAACAACATATAAAAATATTGAAACTCATTTGTAGACCCACAGGGATTCGAACCCCAACTAGCGGCACCAAAAACCGATGTGCTACCGTTACACCATGGGTCTGTCCATGATTATTATATAAAATTGAAAAAATTGTAGACCCACAGGGATTCGAACCCCAACTAGCGGCACCAAAAACCGATGTGCTACCGTTACACCATGGGTCTGACTACATTTTATTTCAATTTTCGCAACTTTTATTAGATAAAAAAATCTCAACAATTTTTTATTGAGATTTAAGACATTTAGTAGACCCACAGGGATTCGAACCCCAACTAGCGGCACCAAAAACCGATGTGCTACCGTTACACCATGGGTCTATGTCTTAATTGCTGTGCAAATATAGAAAGGTTTTTTAATTCTCCAAAACTAATTTTACATGTTTTTAGCTAAAACAGACGATTGTTTTGATAATCCATTGAAAATGAATTTTAAAAAAATGTTATTTTTTTTTCTTTTTTGAAAATTATTGAAAACATTCATTTTTTAGATTCTATTTTCGAATAAATAAGTACTTAAAATTGCTTTCTTTTACATTTTTTCTTCAACAAATTCAATCGAGTTTTCTCCTAACCAATCAATTCTAACCAACGATTCAACACGAATTCCTTGATCTATTAATCGATTTCGTCCTTCTTGAAAAGATTTTTCAATGATAAATCCCATTCCCAAAAGATTTGCTCCAGATTGTTTGATTAAATCTTTTACACCTAATGCTGCATTTCCATTTGCTAAAAAATCATCGATAAAAATTACATTATCGTCTTCATTTAAATATTGATTACTTACACATACATCGTACGTTCTGTCTTTTGTAAAAGAGTAAACTTGCGTAGAATAAAAATCTTGCATTGTTTTTGGTTTGGATTTTTTCACAAAAACAACAGGTAATTCTAGTGCTAAACCAACCAATATAGAAGGTGCTATACCACTTGCTTCGATGGTAATAATCTTGTTAATTTTAAGATCAGAGAAACGTTGAACAAATTCTGAAGCGATAGCTTTCATCAAAATAGGATCCATTTGATGATTGATAAAACTATCTACTTTTAAAATTCCACCTTCGAAACTTTTTCCATCCTTCAGAATTCTTTCTTTTAAAAGTTCCATTTTAATATTAGTTTTTATAGTGTACAAAAAAGTCAGCACTATGGCTGACTTTATATAATAATTCGTTTATTCCCACTCAATAGTTGCTGGTGGTTTTGAACTGATATCGTAGGCTACACGGTTAATTCCTTTCACCTCGTTGATGATTCTATTCGAAACGATTTCTAAGAATTCGTAAGGTAATTTTGACCATGTTGCTGTCATAAAATCGATTGTATTAGCTGAACGAACAACTGCTGTATATTCGTACGTACGCTCATCTCCCATTACACCAACCGATTTCACAGGCAATAATACAACGAAAGCTTGAGAAACTTCGTCGTATAAATTATGTGCATAAAGCTCATCAATAAAAATTTGATCAGCTTCTTGTAAAATACGTACTTTCTCTTCATCTACTTCACCTAAAACACGGATACCTAAACCTGGTCCTGGGAAAGGATGACGGTAAACTAATTCGCGAGGAATACCTAATTCTACTCCAACTTTACGCACCTCATCTTTAAATAATTCGCGTAATGGTTCTAATAATTGAAGTTTCATATCTTCTGGTAAACCACCTACATTGTGGTGTGATTTAATCGTTGCAGAAGGACCTTTTACAGATTGTGATTCGATTACATCAGGATAGATAGTTCCTTGCGCTAAGAAAGAAGCATCATCAAATTTCTTCGATTCTTCATCAAAAACGGCAATAAAATCGTGTCCAATCGATTTACGTTTGGCTTCTGGTTCTTCAATTCCTTTCAAGTTAGATAAAAAGCGATCCGCAGCATCTACCATTTTGATGTTCATGTTGAAGTGTTTTCCATAATTTTCCATTACTTTTTTCCCTTCATCCTTACGTAATAAACCTGTATCAACAAAAATACAAGTTAATTGATCACCAATTGCACGATGAATTAAAACCGCAGCTACAGAAGAATCTACTCCTCCCGAAAGACCTAAAATCACTTTTTTATCACCAACTACTTCTTTTATACGAGCAATTTCTGTTTCGATAAAATCTTTTAAAACCCAATTCTTTTCAGCCTGACAAATATTGAAAACAAAGTTTTCTAACATTGTTGAACCATATTCTGAATGTGTAACTTCTGGGTGAAATTGTACCGCAAAGATCTGACGTTCTTCATTAGCAATTGCTGCTATATCGATGTTTGATTTTCCTGAAACTGTAAATCCAATTGGCGCATTTATGACTTCGTCAAAGTGGCTCATCCAAACTGTAGATTGTTCTGGAACTCCTGTAAATAAGCTGTTTTGAGCTAAAACAGTTAATTCAGACTTTCCATATTCTCCTTTTTCTCCTTTTTTAACTTCACCTCCTAATAAGTGAGAAATCAATTGCATTCCATAGCAAATTCCTAATACAGGAACGCCTAATTCGAATAATTCTTTTTCTACCAAAGCAGCTTCATCTCCAAAAACTGAAGAAGGACCTCCTGATAAAATAATTCCTTTTGGATTGTGTTTTTTGATTTCTTCGATTGAAGTGTTGTAGGGAATAATTTCTGTGTAAACTCCAAATTCTCGAATTCGGCGCGCGATTAATTGATTGTATTGCGAGCCAAAATCTAAAATAATAATTCCTTGCGTCATTGTGTTTGTCTTTGTGCAAAATTAAGCGAATTTCGGTTGAATCCCAATTTTATTCGCTTCATTTTTTCTGCTTTTCGATAGATTTTGAAAGTTTAATTTTAACTTAATATGATCCTAACTTTAAAATCAATTTATCGAAATATTTTTGTTGAGAGAAATAATTCATCATGAAAAAAATTATATTTACTGCCTTAACAACCTTTATGTTCGCAAATATGGCAAATGCGCAAAAAATAATCGCTCATCGTGGTTATTGGGATACTGAAAACAATGCAAAAAATTCAATTCAATCTTTAAAATCTGCACAAGAAATTAATGTTTACGGTTCTGAATTTGACGTGTTGATTAGTGCTGATGATGTTTTGATGGTAAATCACGATGATCATTACCAAGGCTATACAATTGAGACGACAAACTCTACTGTTTTAAAAACGTTGAAATTGGCTAACAACGAAAATATGCCAACTTTGGAAGAATATATTGAACAAGGAAAAAAGAATAAAAATGTTAAATTAATTTTCGAATTAAAACCTCATTCATCCAAAGAAAATGAAAATCGTGCTGTAAAAAAAGCAGTTGAATTGATCAAAACACATCAAATTGAAGACCAAATTGAAATCATTTCTTTTAGTCAAAATATTTGTGATGAATTTAAACGTTTAGCGCCTGAACATCATGTTTCTTACCTAAATGGTGATTTATCTCCTAAAGAAATAAAAGAAAAAGGTTGGAATGGAATTGATTACAATTACAAGGTTTTTCAGAAAAATCCGAATTGGGTAAAAGAAGCACAAGCATTGGGATTATTGGTGAATGTTTGGACAGTTAACCAACCCAAAGTCATGCAAGAAATGATTGATTTGAAAGTAGATTATATCACTACTGACAAACCGTTGATTTTAAAAGAGCTTTTGACGAAATAATTTAAATTCTTTAAAATCACTAAGAATTAGAAAAAATTTCTGCTGTTAAAATTTATTGGAAACAAAAAAGAGAAGTTAATTAACTTCTCTTTTTTATTATTCTCCTAAAACTTTTTCTAAATCAGCACTTCCTTGTATATTTCGCATCTGACGCTCGATATGACTGGCGCGTCTACTGATAAAAGACGAAGGCGGATTGACATTATATTTTCGTGGCAATGGTAAAGCTGCTGCAATACGAGCTGCTTCGTTCTTCGTTAAATCTTTCGCAGGTTTATTAAAATAATATTCTGATGCAGCTTCAACTCCAAAAACACCAATTCCCATTTCAGAAGTATTCAAATACATTTCTAAAATACGCTGTTTACCCCAAATTTTTTCAATCATAAATGTAAAATACACTTCCAATCCTTTTCTCAACCAAGAACGACCTTGCCACAAGAAAACATTCTTTGCAACTTGTTGAGAAATCGTAGAACCTCCACGAAGTTTTTTTCCTTCTTTGTTTTTTTCGATTGCTTTTTGTATTCCGTCCATATCAAATCCATTGTGAACAGGAAATTTTTGATCTTCAGAACCAATTACTGCTAATTTAATATTACGTCCCATTTCGTTGTACGAAATATAATCGCGCTTAAATTTTCCTTGTTCTATTCCTTGTTGAACTTGTGTGATGGTAAAAGGAGGGTTAATCCATTTTAAAACAACGATGTAAACAAGATGTATTACAAAAAGATAAAGTATAACTTTACGTATAAATTTGAACATATTTTTACCTTAAATTACAAAAGCAAAGTTATAGGATTTATTGAATTTTGGAAAAATTTTTCTATCGAATTCGTCTGTCATCTTTTTTAACTTTACTCACTTTGTAAATCGATTTATTAATGAGAATAATGCTATCTTCATTAAAGAATTTAAGCCTTTACTAAAACTTTATAAAATAACAAAAAGCAAACAAACATTTGCCTTTTGTGTTATTGTGAATATTGGGTTGTAATAATTCCCCTAATCATTCAAAAAATTTAAGTCTTCTGAATCTATAAAATTAGGAGGAGTTGTCCAAATAGTATCTTTATTTAAATATTCTTCAGGGATAATTGTGTTTTCAAACAGAAAAGATTCTGATATTCTATTCTTATTAAACATTATTAAAACATTACTGTTTTTTTCTTTCTTTTGTTTATAAGTTGCTGAACTACCATTATATTTAATGTTGTTTATTATATACTCATAATAATAGACATTACTTCTCGTTGAACCTTCTATATCTTTTATAATTCCAATTGTAAAAGATGAATTCCTGTACACCTTTGAAGCTTTTAAAGAATTGTATTTACCTATTGAGATTAATATTAATATGAAAATTAATAATAAAGAAATTACTGTTAATACTTTTTTCTTATTCATTTTATTTTTTAGAATTTTCAGTTATCATTTGAGATTGTAGTTTATTATGAAAAGATTGTAAACCTTCATTAATCAGAGGAGATGCTTTATCTCCTAAAACACTTTTTCCTTCACCTAATTTCCCTAAACCATTCCCAATATATCCAGTACCTATTTTTAATGACTCTGTCATAAGGAATTCTGTTGAAATTAAGTCACTAAATTTAAGTTCATTGTTTAATAAATTTTGAGAAACGTCTGTCATCTTTTTTAACTTTACTCACTTTGTAAATCGATTTATTAATGAGAATAATGCTACCTTCATTAAAGAATTTAAGCTTTTACTAAAACTTTATAAAATAACAAAAAGCAAACAAACATTTGCCTTTTGTTTTATTGTGAATTAATGCGTTGTGTAATAACAACACATTTGGAACACTACCTACCAATTTAAATTTTGAATATTTTGAAAATCTTTTAAACAATCTAATTTTATTAATTTTCCATTACTTTTCACATAACATTTGTTAGAGTTTTCTAATTTAATAATAGTATCACCAATATTAACGGTTTTATATAATTCGTTTGTAGGTATTATTATTTTTATAATACCATATTGGTTTAAAACAGGTTTTTTAAATGCTTCTTCTGAGTTTAGTTTTAATAAATAATCGTCAATTTTAGTATTACTTTCTACAAGAAATAAAGAATACACTCTATTTTCATTTTTATAAGCGACTTTTAATTCAAATCTTTCAATTAGATTATTTACTTTCTTTATTTCAGTCCTTTCATTTAAGGAATTTTGAAAAAAATAAATAAAAGAAATAACAATGATCACAACAATTAATGGTAATATATACTTATTCATATTTTATAATTTTTTAGTAACTCCAAAACTTACACTGGCTCCACCTTTTAACTGAGGAGGACCATAAGCTCCACCAAAACTATACCCCCTCCATGTTTGCTCATAGTTTTCAGTATATACTTTTCCCATTCCAGGGTATAATTCAGGTTGATTATCATTTAGGTTATTTCCCCAAAAATATTGTCCTGAAATAACTCCTATTCCAATATTGTATGACTGAGTATTTCCTTCAAAATCTGAAAAATTCATATTAGAATCACCTTTACTTCCGATAAAATCACCTGCAAAAGCACTAACACCAACTCCAGCTGATAGACCTATATTAGCAGTTGCATTTGCAAAAAAACTATATTCTCCCTTATTTTCTCCATCAAGAAATACTGCAAATTGAACACCTGCACTAGCTCCCATTCCTACTGTAAATTCGGCACCAATATTAACACCTATTACATCAACATCAAAACTTTCCGAATTCTGCTTATCTAATTCATTGTTTATATTTATATTCAAATCATTAGGAGCATCCACATTTTGTAAATAATAATCTATTTCTACTGAATTTGTATAATATGTAGCTAATAAATTACCATCTACATCTCTTATTCTAATATCCTCAGGAGCCATCCCATCGGGATCTATGAAGAAAACAGGATTATTAAAAGCGTAGTTGTAAGGCGAGTGGCGACGCATTTTTTCCGCTAATGGATCTATGTTGAACCAACGCCCAATAGCTGGATCGTAATTACGTGCGCCGTAGTCGTATAAGTTTAGGTTTAATTCGTCTTGTAGTTCTTTACCGTTGTATTTGTACTTATAACAATTCATCATCATAAATATAAAAAAATACTAATTACAAAAAAAGCTCAATCGAAATTGAGCTTTAAAAATATTTTTTTGAGTTTGATTAATTCACCTTGCTCATTGTACGAACTCTAATTTCTTGTAAAACTTCTTCTACAGACATGCCAACATATGCACCTTCTTCTACAATTGGGTATAATTGGTCATAAGACATAATACGTGTATTGTCGATACGTAAATTAACATGAGAACGGTTAAAATCTCTATGCGATTTAACACCTGTTGCAGAAATTAATTCAGATAAAATATGCATTGTTTTCTTGTGGAAATTATACATACGCGTTGCTTTATCTTCTACATCTAATCCCTTCATCAATTCACGATCTTGTGTTGCCACACCAACAGGACAAGTATTTGTGTTACATTGTAACGCTTGAATACAACCTACAGCCATCATCATGGCACGAGCAGAATAAACCAAATCAGCACCAATCGCCATAGCGCGTGCAATATGGAAAGAAGAAATTATTTTTCCTGAAGCGACCACACGAATATCTTTTTTAAGACCATAACCACGTAATGTATCAACCGCAAAAGCTAAACCATCTAATAATGGCATACCCAAAGAGTTAGAAAACTCTACAGGCGCAGCTCCTGTTCCTCCTTCTCCACCATCAATTGCGATATAATCTGGCTTAATACCTGTTTTGATCATTGCTTCACAAATCTCGATAAATTCACGTTTGATCCCAATACATAATTTGAAACCAACTGGTTTTCCTCCAGATAAATCTCTCAATTGTTTGATGAAATGTAACATCCCTTCAGCATCAGAGAAAGCCGAGTGAGATGGAGGTGAATCTACAGTCGTATAAGGTTCTACAGCACGAATTGCTGCAATTTCTGGTGTATTTTTATTTGCTGGTAAAATTCCTCCGTGCCCTGGTTTAGCACCTTGAGAAATTTTCAATTCAATCATTTTTACATTTGGTAAACTTGCGCGCTCTACATATTTATCAGGGTCAAATCCTCCATCTTTTGCACGACATCCAAAATATCCTGTACCAATTTGCCAAATTAAATCTCCACCTGGTTGTAAGTGATAAGGAGAAATTCCTCCTTCACCTGTATTGTGAGCAAAGTTTCCTAATTTTGCACCTTTGTTCATTGCTAACACAGCATTTTCACTTAATGATCCGAAAGACATGGCAGAAATGTTCAATAAACTTGCTAAATAAGGCTGCTTACATTCACTTCCTCCAACTTTAACACGTGGATCATCTGCATGTTTAATTTTACCTGCATACATCGAATGGTTTAACCATTCATATCCTGGTTCGTAAACATCTAATTGCGTTCCGAAAGGCACCGTATCAATTACATTTTTTGCACGACGATAAACCATACTACGCATCAAACGGTCGATCGGTTTTCCTTCTGTATCCGTTTCTACAAAATATTGCATGATTTCTGGACGAATACTTTCCAATAAATAACGGCCATGTCCTACAATAGGAAAGTTTCTTCTAATAGCATGTTTTGTTTGCGTAATGTCAGCAATTCCTAAAGCAATTAAAGGAAGAATAATTATTAAAGACCAAAGAATTCCTGGCCAAAAATAAGAGATTACTCCAATTGCAACAAGAGTAATGATAGATCCTACTACGAAAAGTTGTCTTACTTTCATAAGTAAAAATTTAAATGATTTTGATTAAAAATTTGCTGTCAAATATATCTAAAAAAACTCGGTTTTATCGCTTAAATTCTGAAATAATTTGTTTTAAAATATTGATTTCAAACGTTAGAGAAAATTGCTTATTTCAAATAAGCTAACAATTATCGAATGTCGTGAAATAAAATGAAATATTATTCAATTTTTATTAAAAGATATTCAATCTTTCTATGAAAAGTTAAACGAATTATTCTTTGTATACTCGTGTTAAATCTAATAATTTGATTGGTCCCATTGAAAAATTCTTCACTTTTTTATTCAAAAACAACGTTGTCTGATCATAGAATAATGGTAGAATTGGTGCATTTTGCATCATCAATGCATCCATTTTTTGATATTTTTTTGCACGTTCCTCTGGATTATTGATTAAAAAAGCTTCTTCATACAATTTGTCGAATTCTACATTTTTGTAATGTGAATAATTTGGTCCTTCTGGTGCGAAATTTTTCGAATAATATAAGGACAAAAAGTTTTCGGCATCTGGATAATCTGCACCCCAATTTGCTCTAAAAAGTGTAAATTTCCCTGTCGATTTTCCATCGCGCATAGTAGGTCCAGGTACTACATTTACTTTTATTGGTAAACCTAGTTTAGCCATTTCTGCAGCAATATATTCACAAACATCTACGTATTCTTGCACAGTTGTCAACTCTATAGGCTCTATCTTGCCTGTTGTTTTTTTATAACCATTGATTAATTTACGCGCTTTTTCAGGATTATATACATAACCGCTTTCAGCAGAATATCCAGGTAAACCTTTTGGTATGAAACCTCCATCAGCTTCAAAGGCTTGACCTTTCATCATGTATTTTATGATTTTATCTTTGTTCACTCCATAATTTAAGGCTTGACGCAATTTCAAATCAACTGCATTTGGTGCATCCAGATAAAAACACAAATAAACTGTACTTAAATAAGGAACTTTTTGAATTGTTAATAGATGCGCATATTTTGGATTCAAATCACCTATTGGATTCAGAATTTCATCTTTATAAGACGGGTCCAAATCTGCCATCATATCTAAATTACCTTTGATTAATTCTAAAAATTCAGAATTTTTCTCTGGTAAAAAAGATAAATTAACCGCTTCTAAATATGGTAAACGTTGCCCTTTTTCATCAAATTCAAAATAAATTGGATTTTTTCTAAATACCATTTTCACGTTATCTTCCCAAATTTTAAACTGAAAAGGACCTGTTCCGATAGGATGTTTGATGAAATCTTCGTTTCCATTTCTAAACATTTCTTTTGGAACAACAGAAGCATACTTCATCGATATTAAACCAAGAAAAGCAGGATACGCTTCTTTCAATTTAATCTCGAAAACTGTATCATTAATTGCTTTATACGAATCAATATTATTCATTATCCAACCACCAGAACCTCCAACTTTAGGATCTTTTAATCGATTAAAACTATATTCGAAGTCTGAGGCTGTCACAATTCTTGTAGAATCTTTACCAAACACTTCGTGCTTGTGGAAGTAAACATCGTTACGTAAATGAAAAACATAAGATTTACCATCTTCAGAAATCGACCAAGATTTCGCAATATCTGGTTGAATTTCCAATTGGTTATCAATCTTTACCAAACTATTGTATATCAAGTTACATGCCCAGTTATTGGCTTGTGTGCGTGCATTAATCGGATCTAAAGAAGAAATATTATCGTAACGATTAAGCTTAAATACTTTGTTTTCATCGATTTCTATTTTCTTGGAACACGAAAATACTGAAACGAATAACATAATGTAGATAAAGTATTTAGTCATCATAAAAAGGTGATTTTTTTATGTTTCAAAACTATGGATAATTTCTTAAATTTGCAGCTATGAATAATCAAACTAAAACAGTTGCATTTCATACATTGGGATGTAAGCTTAATTTTTCTGAAACTTCGACGATCGCGAGAAACTTGAAAGATAATGGTTATCAGAAAGTTGAGTTTACAGATTCTGCGAATGTGTACGTAATAAACACATGTTCGGTAACCGCAAATGCAGACAAAGAGTGCAGAACGATTGTGAAAAATGCAATGAAAGCAAATCCAGAAGGTTTTGTTGTCATTGTAGGTTGTTATGCGCAATTGAAACCGCAAGAAATTGCGGAAATGGAAGGTGTTGATTTGGTTTTAGGAGCTGCAGAAAAATTCAATATTGCTGAATATTTAGACGATATCAATAAAAAAGAAGAAACGATTGTACATTCTTGTGAAATTGAAGAGGCCGATTTTTACGTTGGTTCATACTCAATTGGTGACCGTACACGTGCATTCTTGAAAGTACAAGATGGTTGCGATTATAAATGTACCTATTGTACGATTCCTTTGGCACGTGGAATTTCACGTTCAGATACTGTAGAAAATGTGATCAAAAATGCGAATGAAATTGCACAAAAAGGAATCAAAGAAATTGTATTGACTGGTGTAAATATTGGTGATTATGGGAAAGGTGAATTCGGAAATAAAAAACACGAACATACTTTCTTAGAATTGGTGCAAGAATTGGATCAAGTTGAAGCAATCGAACGCATTAGAATTTCATCTATTGAACCAAATTTATTGAAAAATGAAACAATTGATTTTGTATCTAAAAGCAATCGATTTGTTCCACATTTTCATATCCCATTGCAATCAGGTAATGATGAAATTTTGAAAAAAATGAAACGTCGTTATTTATCAAATCTTTATTTAGATCGTGTAACGAAGATTCGAGAAGTAATGCCAAATGCTTGTATTGGCGTAGATGTAATTGTTGGTTTTCCTGGTGAAACTGAAGAATTATTTATGGATACCTATAATTTCTTGAACGAATTACCTATTAGCTATTTACATGTATTTACTTATTCTGAAAGAGATAATACAGAAGCTATCGAATATGATGGTGTTGTAGATCAAGGAGAGCGTAAACGTCGCAATAAAATGTTGCGTATACTATCGGAGAAAAAACGCCAAGCTTTTTACCAATCTCAATTAGGATCAACTCAAAAAGTGCTTTGGGAACATGACAACAAAGATGGAAAAATGTTCGGATTTACAGAAAATTATGTAAAAGTTCAGACGGATTTTAATCTTGAATTAGTCAATCAAACACAACTTGTAGATTTAGTAAGAATCAATCACAATGGTATTGTTGAAGTAAAAATTAACGAGTTAGAATTAGCCTAATAAATTTTGTAAATATTAGTTAAAAAGAAGTTCAATTGTTTTGAGCTTCTTTTTTTTAATTTAACTTTACATTTAGGAATAATAATTGTAGTTTTAATTAAAAATTAAGGTCATGAAAATTATACATTTTACTTTTATAATTTTGTTGTCTTTATTTGTAACGAGCTGTAGTACAGTTCAGGTAAGTACAGATTATGATAGATCAGCAAATTTCGCAACGTATAAAACTTATTCTTTCCATCAAAAAGGCTTGGATAAGCTGAAGGTGAACGATTTAGATAAAAACAGATTAATTGCCGCAATTGATGCACAAATGGCAGCAAAAGGTTTTACAAAAGTAAATACTGATGCCGATTTGGTAGTTAATTTATTAACAAGTTCAAAAGAACAAATTTCTGTAAACAATAACAATTGGGGGTATGGTCCTTACGGATACTACGCCGGTTATTATGGAAATAGCGTTTCATCTTACCAAGCAGGCACAATTGTTCTTGACATTGTAGATGACAAACGAAATGTATTGGTATGGCAAGGTGTAGGATCTGATCTGAACTTGAGTAATATTAGTGCAAAAGCGGAAAGAATACCGAAAGCTATTGAAGAAATATTAGCTAAATTTCCACCACAACCAAAACAATAATTTTAAACTATTTTATCATATTAGCTCTTCCAAAGAAGAGCTTTTTTGTGGAATGAAAATTGTATTAAAAAAAACTTTAATTTTGTTAAAAAATATACAATAACTTATGAAAAATTTAAAAACCAATCTATTAAGCTTAATCTTATTAAGTTTATCTACTTTGTCTTTTGCTCAAATGGAATATGGAGTAAAAGGTGGTGTAGGACTTAGTAATACAACTATTGTTCATGGAGTTTCTAAAGAGAGAGTTGGATTTTTAGCTGGAGGTGTAGCGAAATATCAATTAACAACACGAAATGAAAACCACTATTTACAAGCCGAAGTTTTATATACTACTCAAGGAGAATATTCATTATATAAAGAAGGGGGCGATAAATATAAAGCGTTCTTGAACTATATCAATATTCCAATTATGTATAAATACTATTTTGATGATCAAGGAAAAGATTTCTTTGTTGAAGGAGGACCACAATTAGGTTTCAAAGTATCAGAAAAATTTGATGTAGGAGAACCAGAAAGTGAAAATAATATCCCAAAATCGTTTGATTTGGCTTTTAATATTGGGGGTGGTTATTCTATTGATAGAAAATATGAAATCAATTTACGCTATCAATACGGATTAATTGATACGTACGATTATGTATCAGGAGGTTGGGACAATGGAACGAATCGTTCTTCTTTCTTAACATTAGGACTTACTTATTTTTTTTAATAAAATTTAAAAAGTCGCTCATATTCAACTATTGAGCGACTTTTTTTTGTGTTAATCTGAATGAATTACTTTTTGATAAACTTAATTGATTCGTTAGTAGAATCTGTATTAATTTTAATCATATAAACTCCTTTATTTAAGAAATTTAAATCAATTTTATTAGTTGTAACTTTAGTTGATTTCCAAACTTGTTGACCTACTAAATTATAAATTTCTATTGTATTAATTTTCTCTTTTGAGTTTATTGTCATTTCATCAATGACAGGATTTGGCGAAATCGTTGTGATATTTTTCTCTATAACGTTTTCTGTTACAGTTAAATTATCTTTCAATTTTATGACAAAACCTTTCAAATCCATTTCATCCCAATTAATTCCAATTCCTCCTATATATTGTCCATTAGGAGAAATTCCTGTTGGTAATACAAAAGTGAAGCTTTTGTCATCAAATCCAGCTTCTTTTACATAGTCTTCAATTTTAACCATACCTTTATCTTTAAACCAGATAAAACCTTCTCCGTCCGTATTTGTTGCATACCATAATCTTGAATATCCAACAGCAACATTACCATCATCTGAAACCGCAATTATAGATGATACATATTCTGGATCTGGATGTTCTACCATTGTATAAACACCTGTTGTAACATTATAGATATATCCTTCTGGATCATTAAATCCAACAATTATATTACCATCAGCAGAAACAGACAATGCTTCCCCTACTTCATTTCCTTGTAAATCTTTTATATGAGTTTGTACTCCATTTTTCCAATACACACCTTTACGAAAACCATTTTCATCATCTTGCCAACCAACAACCATTGTTCCGTCGTTGTTAACAGAATTAGCTCTTGCGCTTTTACCTGAGAAAGTTGACGGCAATTGTTTTATTCCATCTTTTCTATTCCAAACAATAGGTAATGCTTGTGAAGCTGTTAAAAATTTTAATCCAACTAAAGTTTCACCATTACTTGACATACCCCATGCAGAAGTATCCTTCCCTCCTATAAATTCCCATTTATTGTTAGAAATATTATAAAGCGCCAATTCATCATTTCCTGTATCAGGATTTGTCATAGTTCCCGACACCAAAGTCCCATCAGCAGAAATAGTTGTATTACCTGAAATATAATCATCACTTCCAGATAATTCTCCAATTACAGAAGGACCATCTTCTTTTGTCCATTTAAAATGTAAAACACCAGCAGCATTCCCAACAGCTACACCATTATTTGAGATATCAGTAACTTGAGCCCATGTCCCTACATCATAAACCTGTGCGTTCGAATTTAAAAGCATTAATAAAGTAAATGCTGATAAGTAAATTTTCTTCATAATTATTAAAGTGTTAATTCAATACTTTAAAATTAAACTATTTTATCAACAGATGGATAGAAGGAAAATCAAATAGATTTATTTTCCTAAAAATTAAAGAATAATTTATTGATTATCAATTAATTATTTAAAAAATTTACTCTGTTTAAAAAGAAGAAATTCTTGAAATTCATTTATTAAAAAACAGAATACAATAATATTAATTAGAAAATATCATAAACCAAAAAAGCCATTCTTACGAATGGCTTTCAATTTATGGATTGTTAGAATGTTCTTGTATTACAATTCTAAAGCTCTTTTAGCATCACCTCCCATTAATACATTTAATGGATCTTCTACCGCTTCTTTAACTGCAACTAAGAATCCAACAGATTCGCGTCCGTCAATAATACGGTGGTCATAAGATAAAGCAACATACATCATTGGAGCAATAACAATTTGTCCGTTTTTAACAACTGGACGCTCAACAATATTGTGCATTCCTAAGATACCAGATTGAGGTGGGTTGATAATTGGAGTAGACATCATTGATCCAAATACACCACCATTTGTGATTGTAAATGTACCTCCTGTCATTTCATCAACTGAAATTTTTCCGTCACGTACTTTGATTGCTAAATCTTTGATAGATTGCTCAACACCACGGAAAGTTAAGTTTTCTGCATTACGAACTACTGGTACCATCAAACCTTTTGGTCCTGATACTGCAACAGAAACGTCTGCAAAATCAAATTTAACTTGGTAGTCACCGTCGATCATAGAGTTTACATCTGGGTACATCTCTAATGCGCGAGTAACTGCTTTTGTAAAGAATGACATAAATCCTAAACCAACACCATGTTTCGCTTTGAATTCGTCTTTATATTGATTACGTAAAGCAAAAATTGCTGACATATCAACTTCGTTGAATGTTGTTAACATTGCAGTTTCATTTTTAACAGAAACTAAACGTTGTGCAATTTTACGACGTAATGATGATAATTTTTTCTCTGATTGAGCACGTGTTCCTTGAGTAGAAGTTCCCATTGCTGGAGTAAAACGAACTGCGTCATCTTGAGTGATACGACCGTCACGTCCTGATCCTTTTACTTGAGAAGCGTCAATACCTTTCTCATCTAAAACTTTTTTAGCAGCTGGAGATGGAGTTCCAGTAGCATATGTTGTAGCTGGAGCAGCAGGTGCTGGTGTTGCAACTGGAGCTGGAGCAGCTTTCACTTCTTCTTTTACTTCAGCTTTAGGAGCTTCAGCGCTTCCTCCTGCTGGTTTAGCAGCTGATGTATCAATAAGACAAACAACTTGTCCTACTTCTACAACATCACCTTCTTCAGCTTTCAAAGTGATAATTCCACTTTCTTCTGCTGGTAATTCTAATGTTGCTTTATCTGAATCAACCTCTGCAATTGCTTGGTCTTTTTCTACGTAATCACCGTCTTTTACTAACCACGTAGCGATTTCTACTTCTGTTATTGATTCCCCTGGTGATGGGACTTTCATTTCTAACATATCTATTAGCTTTATTTTTTAATTGAATACTTTATTAATTACCTCTTCGTAAATTGCAGCCCAACGTTTGCTTGAACCTGGTGCTGTTGCTGCACTTTCTGCTGGTGAAACTACGTCGAATGGATATTTTCTTAATTTACGTAAGATATACATCCAAGCTCCCATGTTTTCTGGCTCTTCTTGTGCCCAAACCAATCTAGCATCACCAAATTTAGAGATGATAGTATCTACTTTTTCTTCGTTTAATGGATATAATTGTTCTAAACGAATAATTGCAGTTTCTTTATCTCCTAATTCTTGGCGTTTTTTGTCTAAGTCATAGTAGATTTTACCTGAACAGAAAACTACTTTTTTCACTTTCTTAGCATCTACTGTTACATCTTCGATGATTTCTTGGAAACCTCCATTTGTGAAATCTGCTAATGATGATACAGCTGACGGATGACGTAATAAAGATTTTGGAGACATGACAACCAATGGTTTACGGTAATCAGTAACGACTTGTCTTCTTAATGCATGGAAGAAGTTCGCTGGAGTTGTGATGTTTGCAACAAACATATTGTTACCAGCACACATTTGTAAGAAACGCTCTAAACGTGCTGAAGAGTGCTCTGCTCCTTGTCCTTCATATCCATGAGGCAATAACATCACTAAACCGTTTTGTAATTTCCATTTATCTTCAGCTGCAGAAATGTATTGATCGATTACAATTTGTGCTCCATTCACGAAATCTCCAAACTGAGCTTCCCAAATTGTTAATGCTTTTGGATTAGCCATTGCATATCCATAATCAAAACCTAAAACTGCATACTCAGATAATAATGAATTATAGATTCTTAATTGACCTTGCTCATCATTAATATGGTTTAATAAAATAATTTCTTCTTCTGTGTCTTCAGTTTTTACAACCGCATGACGGTGAGAGAATGTTCCACGCTCTACATCTTCTCCAGAAACACGTACATTACGTCCGTCTGTTAAGAT
Organism: Empedobacter stercoris; assembly: GCF_025244765.1. Taxonomy (NCBI): domain Bacteria; kingdom Pseudomonadati; phylum Bacteroidota; class Flavobacteriia; order Flavobacteriales; family Weeksellaceae; genus Empedobacter; species Empedobacter stercoris. The sequence goes on from NZ_CP104209.1 coordinate 1,111,983, forward strand.
AGAACCGAAAGCTAAAGCTTCTCCTAATCCCCAGTCAATTTTATCTTCCTCAATCATTTTTCCTCGTCCTTCAATTAAACGAGAAACTTTTTTGATTAATTTTTTACCTTCTGGAACTGTAGAAACAGCTTTTGCAATTTCTTTTAATTTTGCTTCGTCGTAAGCAGTATTTGCTTGTTCAAAAACTTTTGCATCATCAGCAATTTCAAATCCTTCCCACTCTTCTGGCATAAAAGGGAAGATATGGTTACGTTCGATTTCTTTAGAAGCTTCGAAGTTTTTTTCTAATAACGCTTTAAATTCAGCTTCTTTTTGTTTTACAATTTCTTCTCCAATTACACCCTCTTTTAATAATTGTTCCTTGTAAATTTCACGAGGATTTGGGTGTTTAGAGATTACATTATATAATTTAGGTTGAGTGAATTTTGGTTCATCACCTTCGTTATGTCCATATTTACGGTATCCTAATAAATCGATGAATACATCAGAACCGAATTGTGCACGATAATCTGCTGCAAAACGGAAAGCATGAACTACCGCCTCTACATCATCAGAATTTACATGCATTACAGGAGATAATGTTACTTTCGCAACATCTGTACAATAAGTAGATGTACGGGCATCTAAATAATTTGTTGTAAATCCGATTTGGTTATTTACAACAACGTGTACTGTACCACCTGTTTTATATCCGTCTAATCCTGCCATTTGAACAACTTCGTAAACGATTCCTTGTCCAGCTACAGCAGCATCACCATGAATTAAGATTGGAATAATTTTAGAATAATCATCTTTATAATCTTCCTCAGCTTTTGCACGTGTAATACCCTCAACAACTGCATCTACAGTCTCTAAGTGAGATGGATTTGGTGCTAAATTGATTTTGATTTCTTTTCCATTCAATGCTTTGATTTGATTAGATGATCCCATGTGATATTTAACATCACCAGCCATCAAATCTGTATCAAACGCTTTTCCTTCGAATTCTGAGAAGATTTGAGAATATGATTTTCCAAAAATGTTAGCCAAAACATTCAAACGTCCACGGTGAGCCATCCCTACGATAACCTCTTGTACACCGTGATCTGCAGAACGATTAATCAATGTATCCAAAGCAGGAATCAATGATTCATTTCCTTCTACTGAGAAACGCTTTTGTCCAACATATTTAGTGTGCATAAAGTTCTCAAAAGCAGTAGCTTCATTCAACTTTTCTAATACACGCTCTTTCTCCTCTTTCGATAATTTTGGTTGATTCAAGTTTTGGTTTAACCAATTCTGAATCCAATTAATTCTTTGAGGTTCTCTAACATACATATACTCGATTCCGATAGATTCGCAGTACATGTTTTCTAAGTGTCCAATGATTTCACGTAAAGTGATTGGCCCACCGATTCCCAAAATTTCACCAGCGTTGAATGTTAACCCTAAATCAGCATCAGTCAAACCGAAGTTTTTGATATCTAATGAAGGCTCAAAAGTTCTACGCGCTCTAACAGGGTTAGTTTTTGTAAACAAATGTCCACGAGTACGATAAGCATCAATTAAGTTGATCACTTTAAACTCCTTTTGTACATTGTCTGGAACTTGAGAAACAACGGCAGGATTCACCCTTGCTTGCGTTGTTTGATTACCTTTGTTAGGTGCTGGTGCAAATAATGGCTCTCCATCATATGTTGCATTTGCAAAGTCATACCCTTGGAAAAAAGCTTTCCAACTTGGTTCAATACTATCCGGATATTGGACGTATTGATCATATAAGTCGCCTATAAACTCTAAATGAGCGGCATTTAAAAACGAAAAACGATCCATAAATTTTACTCTCTATGAGATTTAGCTACAAAAATAAACTATTTAAGGCTTTAAAAAAAATTACTTTCATCATATTTATCTTATTACGCCATAAAAATATATTATAATCAAATAATGATTACATTTGATATAAATTTAAGAAAGATTTTACATTTAGATGAGAAATTTTCTAACAAAAAAAATAAACAAACGTTGGATTGGCTTCTTTATAATAATTGTTATTTTTTCCATTACCATTTGGTCAAGTAACAAAATTGTAGAAGAATTAAAACTTGAAGAACATAATCGTGTAGAGAATTATGCGCGATCATTAGAGTTAATTAGCTCATCAGAATTTTTAGATTCTAAAACGCAAGATTTTTTATTTAAATTAATAAAAGACAATAAGTCTATTCCGGTTGCACTTGTAGATGAAAAAGGAATTATTGTAGATACTAAAAACATTGATGAATCAATTGTAAAAGATTCTGTAAAATTAGAGAGGTATGTACAAAAAATGAAATCAATTAACCAAACTATTGAAATCGAATTAATTGGTTCTAAAAATTTTGTTTACTTTAAAAACTCCAAACTTTTAAGTCAATTACAATACTATCCACTTATCATTATTTTATTGATTTTAATCTTTTTTGGTTTTTCGTATTGGTATTTCAAAACTATTCGCGAAACCGAAAAAAGTTATTTATGGGCTGGAATGGCAAAGGAAACTGCGCATCAAATTGGAACACCACTTTCTTCTCTGATGGGTTGGGTCGAACTTTTAAAATTAGAAGATATTGATCAGATATCCGTTGTGGAAATTGAAAAAGATGTTGATCGTCTAAAACATATTGCTGAACGTTTTTCTAAAATAGGTTCGACTTCTGAGTTGAAACCAATCGATTTAATCTCGACCTCTAAACAAACGGTTGATTATATTTCACAACGTATATCAAAAGGTATCGAAATTAATTTCAGAACAGATGTGAAAGAGTTTAAGATCAACCTCAATGCTTCCTTATACAGTTGGGTAATCGAAAATTTGATGAAAAATGCAGCTGATGCCATGCAAAATAAAGGCGTATTGGATATTACCATTACGACAACCAATAAATTTGTGGAAATTACTATTGCTGATACTGGATCTGGCATTCCAACAAAATTACAAAGAAAGATTTTCGAGCCTGGATTTACAACCAAAAAACGTGGATGGGGATTGGGTTTATCGTTAGCAAAACGAATTATAGAAGATTATCACAAAGGAAAAATATTTGTTGCCAAATCCTCTAAAGAAACTGGAACTGAATTTAAGATTTTGTTGAGGAAATAACTTCAAAGATTAAAGCTATAGAAGTTAGAAAACTTTTTCTCTAATTTCTATAGCTTTATACTAAAAATATCAAGCTTTCACTCCTATATAAATCTCAATTTCGGCATCAGCAGGGTTTTGTGCTTTTTCGGTGTATAATTCGTAGTCGTATATATACGTACGATTTAGATTTGCGTCATCATTCCAGATATCATTCCAAGTTTTCGCTACAGCTTCATGCAATTCTCCTTTGGCGATATATTTCTTAAACGTTTGAGGTTGAAATTCTCTTCCAACCATTCCTTCTGGAATTTCATCTAAAGAAGAAACTTCACAACCAATAATTGTTGTATATTTTCCTTTAAAATCACTTTCGTAATCTGTATAAATGGAATAAATATTAGCATTGATTTTATTAGGAATCTTTTCGATAATACTATCCGTAAAAAATTGCTGCCATAATTTTCCTAAATCTTCAATCGCTTGGTGATTATTATTTGAAGTCTGAACTGAAATTCCAATAATTTTCAATGTATTCATTTTGTTATCGTTTAAAATCCTAAAATCATTTTTGCAATCGAAAAATAAATTAACAGCCCAAAGATATCATTACTTGTTGTAATAAACGGACCTGTTGCAATTGCTGGATCTACGCCATATTTATGCAACGTAATAGGAATAAATGTCCCAATTAAACTTGCTAAAATCATAACAATTACTAAGGCCAATACTATTGTAGAAGAAATTTCATAGCTCGTGCTCATTAAAAAATGTGTTGCGACTAATAATACAAGCGCTAACAAAGTACTGTTTAACAAGGCCAATAACATTTCTTTTCCGAGTCTTTTCCAAATAGAACCAGAAATATTACTGTTAGCCAACCCTTGAACAATAATTGCGGAAGATTGCACGCCAACATTTCCTGCCATGGCAGCAACAAGTGGTGTAAAAAAGAATAGTTGAGGATACAAATCCATTGCATCACTAAAACTTTGAGATACATTTACTGCAATAAAACTACCTACCAAAGCCAATAAAAGCCAAGGTAAACGAGCTCGTGTTAACTTCAAAATACTATCGTCCGAATCTACATTTTGCGTAATCCCTGCTGCCAATTGATAATTTTCTTCAGCTTCTTCACGAATTACATCAATCACATCATCTACCGTAATCACTCCAACCAAACGCATCAATTCATCTACAACGGGAACTTCGTACAAATCATATTTCTCAATCACTTTGGCAACTTCCAAGTCAGTTGTATAGGTTTTTACATATTGTATTTTTTCGTTGTAAACATCGGCTACTTTAGAATTTGCAGAAGTTGTTAACAAACGTTTCAAACTTAATGTCCCAAGTAATTTATCATCTTCATCGACCACATAAATCGAAAAAACTTCTTCAAAATCCTCTGCTTGTTTACGCATTTGTTTAACAGCTGTAATCACCGACCAATCTTTATTCACTTTGATCAACTCTTTACCCATCAAACCTCCGGCAGTGTCTTCGTCATATCGTAATAAATCAACAATTTCACGGGCGTGCTCTTGGTCTTCTAACTGCGCAATTACCTCATCTTTCTTTTCGTCCGAAAGCTCGTTAATCACATCAACAGCATCATCGGTATCCATCTCATTAATCACATCTTCTGCAATCTCTTTTGCAGTAAGTGTTTTCAGAAATTTACGTCGATCATCCTCTTCTAACTCAAGAAGAATATCAGCAGAAATTTCGTTATCGAGCAAATCAATTACAAAAGACTGTTCCTTGGTCGAAAGTTCATCAAACAATTCGGCAATATCGGCGGGGTGCAAATCTTGCAACATCTCCTTTACCTCTTTTGCATTTTGTTGATTGATTCTTTCTGTTAAAAGTTCAATAAAATCTTTTGTAATTTTCACCTCCATAATCTATTTCATTCTTTTCGTTAATTCAATAAAATCTTCGACAGATAATTGTTCTGCGCGCATACTCATAAATTCGTGATCGTTTAAATCTTCAGGAATTCCTAAAGCTTTCAACGAATTACGAAGCGTTTTTCTTCTTTGTCCAAAACCAGCTTTCACTACTTGAAAAAATCGTTTTTGTTCAACTCCTTCTATTTCTGTTCTGTAACGCTTCATTATAATAACACCTGATTTCACTTTTGGTGGTGGTGTAAAAACGTGTTCTGGCACAGTAAACAAATAATCGCAATGATAGTACGCTTGCGCTAACACTGAAAGTATACCATAATCTTTTGTACCTTTTTTAGAGGCAATACGTTCGGCAACTTCTTTCTGAAACATTCCACAAACTTCGGGAACTGTGTGACGCTCTTCTAGCGCTTTAAAAATAATTTGCGAAGAGATATTATACGGAAAATTTCCTAAAATAGCAATTTGTTCATCAAATTTTGATGAGAAATCCATTTTCAAAAAATCCTCAGAATGAATTTTAAATCCTGGATAAAATGGTTGATAATATTCTTTTAAATATTCAACAGATTCATTATCAATCTCTACAACCTCTATATTTTTCTTTGCTTGTAAAATATATTTTGTCAACACTCCCATTCCTGGTCCAATCTCCAACACACGATCATATCCTTGCCAAGTCAATCCTTCAGCAATATCTCGTGCTATATTTTCGTCATTCAAAAAATGCTGACCTAAATGTTTTTTAGCTTTTACTTTCAAAAATTCTAAATTTTAAGTTTTCTTTAACCAACTTACCGTAGAATATATACGGAATATCTTTCTTGCGAAATAAGTTTTTTTTATCTTAGCCCCAAAATTAACCCAAATGTCAAAAACGAACGATAAATTTGAGAAAAAAAGACTGCGCTCTTCTAACATTACTGTTGTGATTAGTATTTCGCTTGTTTTATTTCTATTAGGTATTTTCGGCTTAATTGTCATTAATGCACAAAGTTACGCAGAACATCTAAAAAGAGAGTTAAAAATCGAGGCATATTTTAAAGATGTCGAAGATCCGAAATTAAAAGATAAGGAACTCGATTTACAAAAATCTTATATCGATTCGTTAAAAATTAAATACCCTTTTGTTGAAGCTACACAATATATTAGCAAAGAAGAGGCTGCAAAAATTGCAAAAAAAGATTTAGGTACAGATGGTAGTGATTTCTTCGAAGAAAGTATTTTCCCTGCTTCGGTTCAAATTACGTTAAACCCTGCAATGATAGAATCTGTCGAACAAATTGACTCGATCAACAAAGTTTTAGCAAAAAATCAAATCATAGATGAAGTAAAGAGTGATAAAGAAGCAATGGTAACGATTTATCATAGTATCAACAACATTACGTTTTGGATTATGATATTTGCTGTTATCTTCTTGATAATTGTAGTTGTATTAATCAACAATTCTATCCGCCTGAAAATTTATGCGAAACGTTTTAGCATTAAAACAATGCAATTAGTAGGTGCTCGTAGACGTTTTATTGTAAAACCGTTCTTAATAGAAGCAGCTATTTTAGGTTTCTTAGCAGCATTTATTGCCGTTATTGGTTTAGGTTTCTTGTGGTACATTTTAGCAACAAAAGTAGGTTTGGTTATTTGGAACCCTAACTTTACACCATTAATCATTATTCTTATTGGAATTGGTGTTGTAATTGCGGTATTTAGTACATTGTTTGCTGCATGGCGTTATTTAAGATTAAAAACTGATCAACTTTATTAATGAAATCAAATTCTATCGATACAACAAAAAAATCAGCAGTTACAAATACTGCTGGTTTTACTTTTTTATTCGGAAAAAGAAATTACATTTTCATGGCAATTGGTGTTGCACTAATTGGTCTTGGCTTTTTATTAATGACAGGACACGATGCCAACACAAGACCTGATGGAACTTGGGATGCTAATTATTGGAACGACGAAATCTATTCTTTCCGAAGAATTAGATTAGCTCCATTTTTAGTTGTTGCAGGTTTTATCGTTGAAATTTATGCCATTTTAATCAATCCGAATAAAGAAAAATAATGAATACTTTACAAGCAATTATCATTGCTATTATAGAAGGTCTTACCGAATATTTACCAATTTCTTCTACAGCGCACATGGGATTTACCGCTGCGTTGATGGGTATGAAACCAAGTGATTTCTTAAGTATGTTTCAAGTATCAATACAATTTGGAGCAATTTTATCAATCGTTGTGTTGTATTGGAAAAAATTCTTTGACTTCAAAAATTTTAATTTCAACTTTTACATCAAATTAGCATTAGCTGTAGTACCTGCGTTAATTTTAGGAAAATTATTTGATGATAAAATCGAAGCTGTTTTAAAAGAACAATTCTATATTTCTGGAATGTTGGTTTTTGGAGGTATCATCTTATTATTTGTAGACAAATGGTTCAAAAATCCAAGAATTGATGATGAAAAAGACATTTCTTTAAAACAAGCTATTATTATCGGTTTTTGGCAATGTTTAGCCATGATGCCAGGAACTTCTCGTTCTGCTGCCTCTATTATTGGAGGGATGACACAAGGATTATCACGTAAAGCTGCTGCCGAATTTTCATTCTTTTTGGCTGTTCCTACGATGTTAGCAGTTACAGTTTATTCTGTTTTTGTAAAAACTTGGGGAAAAGAAGGTCCAACACCAATGAAAGGTTACGAAATGATTTTACAAGATCAACATCATATTACTTTATTTATCATTGGAAATGTGGTTGCATTTATCGTTGCCTTGATCGCTGTAAAAACATTTATTGCTGTTTTAACAAAATATGGTTTCAAGTTTTGGGGTTGGTACAGAATAATTATCGGAATTATTTTATTGATTTATTTCTGGAACACTACTCCATCTCAAGTTGAAAAAGACAATGCCGCTTCAGTAGAAACTACAATGATTCAGCACAACTAAAATGAACGTAGAAAAAATACAAGAAGGTCACGTTTTTTTGATTGACAAACCACTTGATTGGACTTCTTTTGATGTAGTCAATAAAATTCGTTGGAACATCAGAAAAGCTTATAATTTAAAGAAAATAAAAGTTGGTCATGCCGGAACTTTAGACCCTAAAGCCACTGGTCTTTTATTGGTTTGTACAGGTAAATGGACAAAACGCATTGACGAATTTCAGGCACAAGAAAAAACGTATACAGGAACAATCAAATTAGGCGTAACTACTCCAACTTATGATTTAGAATCAGAAGAAAACGAAATTTTCCCTACAGAACATATCACAGAAGAAATTATTCACGAAACAACGAAGCAGTTTATAGGAGAAATTGAACAATTTCCACCAATGCATTCGGCAATTAAAGTGGACGGAAAACGTTTGTACGAATTGGCACGTGATGGTCAAGAAATCGAACGAAAAGCACGTAAAGTTAATATTCTCGATTTCAAAATAACAAAAATAAATTTACCTTTTGTTGATTTTGAAGTGAATTGCAGCAAGGGAACGTATATACGTTCGTTGGCTTATGATTTTGGAAAAGCTTTAAATTCGGGAGGATATTTAACTGCGTTAAGACGAACGAAGATTGGTGAATTTGATGTAATCAATTCCGAAAATTTAGCTTTAGAAAGAAGTTATTTTGAAGAAAAAGATCAAACAGAAAAAGAATTATAATATATACAAAAGCTTGAACAAATGTTCAAGCTTTTCTTTTTATAATGTAGTCAAAACTTTATTGATTTCTTCACTTACTTGTTTTGGTTTTTGCATCACCATAATATGCGTTCCGCCATCTATTTGTATAGCGTCTTTGATGTATTCAATCGGAAAAACGATATCTTTTGTTCCATGAATGTGCGTTACATTTTTTTCGTGATAAGCAGCAGAGTGTTCCCAATTAACAATCTTATGAATCGACCATTTTAAATAATCCGCATTTTTAAACTCAAAAATATCATCTATATTATCTTTTTCACGATCTGTATAATACAACTTTCTCATCATCATATAAGAAAATGTTCGATCTGAAGTTAAAAAACTCATGGGAATTATTTTATGCGCATTGATCAATGCAGAAAATCGAAATAATTTAGGAATCTCTGTTCTATTCTTAACTGTAGAAATTAAAAATGTATGCGCGGGATCAATAAAACGATTCATTTCTTGTACAATTATTCCTCCAAAAGATAATCCCATCAAAAGAAATTCTTCTGTGGGATTTATTTTATCTAATAATCGTTCAGCATAATGAGCCAAAGTTTCGTCTTTCTCTGGGTCTAACCAAGGAATATAAACTTGCTCAAAATCTTGTTCCAAGCGCAGATTTCTAAATGCATTTGCATTTGCACCTAATCCACTTACTTGATAAATTTTCATATCTTATTATAATATATCTTTCTTTTTTGAGTAATCTGTAGGGCGTACACCAATCACTTTTTGAAAAGTATTACTAAACGTCGGTAAACTATTGTATCCTACCATAGTTGATATTTCGCTGATAGAATATGTATTGTCAATCAATAACTGTAAAGCACGTAACATTCTTAGAATAGTAAAGTACTGCACAAATGTCATATTCAAATCTTTTTGAAATAAACGTGACAATGATCGTTCTGAAAACCCAAACTCTGCTGTAATTTTTTTCATTGTGATCGAAGAATCCATATTATCATCTAAGAATTGTACAATTTTTTTCAGACGTTCATCATGTGGAAGTGGTAAAGCTAATCGTAAACTGCTTTTACTTACTTTAGGTAAAATTTCTTTAAATGCTTGTGCTATTACATATTCGCTTCTGTTTTCAGGCACTATGTCACCTTTCCATTGATTAGAGAACAATAAAAGTTCTAAAAGTAAACCATCAGTTGGATAAATTCCTACTTTCTTATAAAACGAATTATCGCTTTCATTTATAGGAAAATATAAATTTCTCATGATTACATCTGGTGTATTTGGGTGTATACTGTGTTCAACATGAGGCGGTATCCACATATAGTGTCTTGCAGGTAAATAAAAAGTATCTTTTCCTATTTTGACATACACTATACCTCCCTCACAATAAAGAAATTGCGCTTTATTATGTTTGTGCTCTACAACGTATGCCTCCGAAATTTCCTTGTGATAACAGAAAATAGAGGTCGGTAGTTTATCAATTTCGGTTAGGTAGTATCGTGTTTCGAATTTATTATCTAAGTGTATATTCATAGTTTTTTAATCTGTGAACTAATATAATAATTTATTTGATATAATGTATCAAGTACACAAATAAAAGTGTCTGAAATGAATAATTATTTGACTATTATTGATATTAACTTTTTATTAAATTATATAATATTTGTAATTCCCTCTACTGAGAAGGGTACAATTATTGAAAAGTATTAGAAAATAAGTTGCATTATGTTGGAAAGAATAAAATTAACTGACTTACAATCAAAGGTAATGACAGCAGAGGAGTCTGCCAAATTTTTTGAAGATGGAATGACTGTAGGTTCAAGTGGTTTTACAAGAGGAGGTGATACAAAAGTTGTATTAAAAGCTGTTGCGGAGCGTGCCAAATCTGAAAATTTAAAAATCACTTTAGTTACTGGTGCATCATTAGGCCATGGAACGGACGCTGCTTTGGTAGAAAGTGGAGCGTTAAAAAAACGTTTACCATTCCAAGTTGACACTGTAATGCGTAAAAATATTAATGCAGGAAATGTATTATTTATAGATCAACACTTAGGAGAATCAGCTGAACATATTTTAGATGGTCAATTTAAGATTGATTTAGGTGTTTTAGAAGTTGCCGAAATTTTAGAAGATGGTTCTTTAGTTCCTACAACTTCTATCGGTAATAATGCAGAAATTGCAGAAAATGCTGATAAATTAATCATCGAGATTAATACAGCTATCCCTACAAATATCAGAGGTATTCACGACATCTATAGTGTAGAAGAATATGGAAAACGTACCCCAATTAACATCACTTCTTGTGATTCTAAAATTGGACGTGAAACAATAAAAGTAGATCCTTCTAAAATTGTTGGAATTGTATTCCACGACATTCAAGATGCTCCTGGAGATATTCAACCAGCTGACGAAGCGACTGCGGCAATTGCACAAAATATTGTGAAATTCTTCGAAAATGAAGTTAAAGAAGGACGCTTAACAAAATCTTTGATGCCATTACAATGTGGTATTGGAAAAGTTGCAAATGCTGTATTAGGTGGATTAGAGCATTCCGACTTCGAAGATTTAGTTATGTATTCAGAAGTTTTACAAGATTCTACATTTGATTTAATCGATTCTGGAAAAATGAAGTTTGCTTCAGCATCTTCAATGACAGTTTCTCAAGAATGTTACGATCGTGTAATTGGAAATATTGACAACTACAAAGGAAAAATCCTTTTACGTCCACAATCTATTTCTAACTCTTGCGAAGTGATTCGTCGTTTAGGAATTATCGGGATCAATACATCTTTAGAGTGTGATATTTACGGTAACGTAAACTCTACTCACGTTTCTGGTACTCACATGATGAACGGAATCGGTGGTTCTGGAGATTTTGCTCGTAATGCATTTATCTCAATCTTTGTTACTGCTTCTACTGCAAAAGGTGGAAATATTTCTTCTGTTGTTCCGATGGTTTCACATACAGACCATACAGAACACGATGTTGATATTATTGTAACAGAACAAGGTTTAGCTGATTTAAGAGGTTTAGCTCCTCGCGAAAGAGCAATCGAAATCATCAACAACTGTGTTCACCCAGATTATAAAGCTGAATTATTATCTTATTTCGAAAGAGCTTGTGCAGAAAGAGGTGGTCAAACACCACATATCTTAGAAGAAGCGTTCTCTTGGCACACAAGATTGAAACAAACAGGTTCTATGAAAAAAGAAGAATTATTAGTATTAAATCATTAGAAATAATAAGACTATACTTATTCAAAAGCATAATTCGGAAATTTCGGATTGTGCTTTTTTTGTGAAATAATTCCAATTAATCTCTTATTTGTATATTTGAAAGTATAATTAAAAATATGAAATTAATTTTCCCTTTTATTTTTATAATATTAATTTTTAGTTGTAAAACAAATAATATACACTATAACAGAGACAAAATACTTAAGAAATACTCTAAAGAATACAGTATATTTATTAACAATGAAATAACTGATTTCGAAAAAAATTATTTAGATAGAGACAATATTGAAAATATTAGAATTAATAAAAAATCTAAAAAATTAAATATTACACTAAAGAAAATCAATGAATTATTTAAATTAAGTGATATTAATATCGACAATCGAAGAGGTTGGGATAAAAAGAAAATTGATTTAATTATTATTGATGGTAGATCTATTTCCGACAGTCTCAAAAATTTTATAAAAATTGATCCTAACGCAATAAAATCTATAAATATTGTTCCTCAAAATAAAATGAATAACCAGGCATTTGGAAAACAATTTAATGGTGATTTATTAATTATAACAACAAAATAACTTAGATGAAAAAAATACTTTTTATAACACTTATTTTGACAACATTTATTGCTTGTCAATCCAATCAAAACGAAAATCAAAATTTAGAACAATTAAATAAAAAATCGGCACGCGAAGTTGTCTTAACAACAGAAACTAAAGGTGATTCTGTTTTACATATTACCAAACAAAAAATTTGGGCTAATGATATGATGATTGCCGAAAAAGTAGATACATTGATTACACATAAACAATATACCCCTACAGATTCGACAAAAATCCCTATTTACGTAACCATACAATAAATAATGATGAATAAAAGAGAAAAAAGAGCGAGTAAAGTAGTAACATTGGTATTAATTTCTTCGGTTCTTAGTTCGTGTATGAATCGTGAAGAGCCTGCAGTAACCAATAATGCGCAAAAAGTTTATATGCGAGCAGATTCTACTGCGCCATATAGTGATGTTTCCTCTAATTACGCAGCCCAATCTGGCGGTTCGCATCATGGTGGAATGGGAAGTTCTCTGCTTTGGTTTATGGCATTCCGTAGTTTAGCTGGTGGTGGAATGGGTTATGCAAGCCCAGGTTTACATCAACAATCAAATGTCGGAACAAACGCTGCAAAAGCGAAAGCATACAAAAGTCAAACTGTTCGTGGTGGATTTGGGAAATCTGCATCCTCTCGTTCAGCTTCATCTTAAACTAATTTTATGCAATTAAAAAAAATAAAAGCTGACGAAAACTGGCAAGAAAGGTTAGAAAATATCGGCTTTGGATTTCATACAGACGACAATAAACAAACTTATTGGGTCGAAGATTATTATTATTCGATAACAGAAAAAGAAGCGGATCAATTTTTTGAAGCGACAAACGAATTATGGGAAATGTGCTTAAATGCGGTAGAACATGTCATTCAAAATAATCGGTTAGACGAATTTAAAATTCCAAAATTTATTCAACCTTATTTAATTGATACTTGGGAAAATGATGTACCAAGTATTTATGGTCGTTTCGATTTTGCCTATAAAAATGGTCAACTTAAATTATTAGAATTCAATGCAGATACACCAACTTCATTGTTCGAATGTGGTGTGGTACAATGGCTTTGGATGGAAAATTATTTCGGCGAAACAAAAGATCAATTCAATTCTGTTCACGATAAATTAATTGAAACGTGGAAAATGTTAAAACCTTATTTAAAAGGTCAAACTTTGCATTTTTCTTGCGTAAGAGAATCCTTAGAAGATTTGACAAATATCGAATATATAAGAGATTGCGCGATACAAGCCGGAATTAATACTAAATTAATTTATGTTGACGAAATCGGTTGGAATAATGTCAATTTTGTAGATTTGGAAGAGGAAGAAATTACCGATATATTCAAGCTTTATCCGTGGGAATGGCTGGTAAATGAATTGTTTGCTTACAACATCAAAAATGATGAAATAAATGCCAATTGGATAGAACCAGCTTGGAAAATGATTCTTTCGAACAAAGCTATTTTGCCTATTTTATGGGAATTATATCCCAATCACCCTTTGTTGCTAGAAGCATATTTTGGCTCTCCAAAAGAAATGGAAGATTATGTCAAAAAGCCATTGCTATCGCGTGAAGGTGCAAACGTAGAAGTTGTAAAAAATGGTCATATTGCTGAACAAACTTCGGGCGAATATGGCGAAGAAGGTTTTGTCTACCAAGCTTTAACAGATTTGCATCACGAAGAAACAGGTTATACCATTATCGGAAGTTGGGTAATCGGACAAGAATCATGTGGAATTACAGTTCGAGAAAGTAATCAGTTTATTACAACTGACAAAAGTCGATTTGTGCCACATATCATTGAGTAGAGATATAAAAAAAACATACAAAAAGTCTAATTCCTTCAAGAATTAGACTTTTTAGTTTAAACAAAATCAAATAATTACCGCTAAAATTACAAATAATTTAAAAATTGATAGGTTTCATCATTTATTATTTATAAATTAAAAAAAGATTTAGCTAAAATGTTTTATAAATTAAACGTTTAAGGAATAAAACCTTAGATAATTTTTAGCAAATTAAAAACTAAAATGTAAAATTATGGATTTTTTAGATGATTTGTTTAATTCGTCAACTCTACCACCAGAACGAGTTTCTCGTATGCTCGAAGAAGATCTGTTTTGGCAAATTATAGAAAATTCGTTGATCGATTCCAATAATCTGCAAGATCAAGAATTAGCTTTGATGCAAGAATTAGATGTTCTAACTGCCGAAGATATTATTGGTTTTCAACTTCGATTAGATTTTTTTGCTTACACATTGCATTTACCAGAGGTTTGGTGTGCGTCTTGTATTATGAATGACGGTACAAATCCTGAACATTTTTATTATTTCAAAAATTGGATTATTTCTCAAGGAAAAGAATTGTTTGAAAAAGCGATTTTAAATCCAGATTATTTGGCAGATTTTTTTGAAGAAGGTTTCAATGAAGATGATTTGTTCGAATTCGAAACTTTTCACTTAATTGCAAATAATGTTTTCTATTGTAAATTCGAAAATGATTTTTTTGATTTTATTGATCAAGAATGTATGAAATTCTTTACTGAAGAATTTCCAAAACCAGACTTTGATTGGGATGACGAGAATTTAACCAATCTTCAAGTTATTTGCCCAAGATTATTCAAGGTTTTTATCGAAGATTATTCTCCTGATGACGACGAAACAGAGGATGATTTTGATGATGAAGATGAGTTTTTGTAAATTTTATGAAGTATTCTATTGAATTTTTGAAACAAGCTCACAAAGCGTCTATATTCAATAAATCAAAAATATTGAATACTAATAGTTGCGCATGTTTTTGTTGTAAAGAAATTTTATCTACTACTGAAATCAAAGAATTTATTGAAGAAATAGATGGAAAAGATGAAACTGCAATTTGTCCAAGTTGTGGAATTAATTCTATTATTGACGATATTTTTCCTATTAATGATCCAATTTTCTTAGAGGAAATGAGTAAATATTGGTTTGAATAAAAGTTATAAAAAAAAAGGAACTCAAATTGAGTTCCTTTTATATTTAGAAAGAATTTTTCTTATCCTAAAACTTCAGCAACTTTAGCTCCGATATCAGCAGGAGAAGACACCACATGAATTCCACATTCTGTCATAATCGCCATTTTAGCTTGCGCTGTATCATCAGCTCCACCTACGATAGCTCCGGCATGTCCCATTGTACGCCCTTTTGGTGCAGTTTGTCCTGCAATAAATCCTACAACTGGTTTTGTACCATTCGCTTTAATCCAACGAGCAGCTTCAGCTTCTAATTGACCACCAATTTCACCAATCATTACGATACACTCCGTTTCTGGGTCATTCATAAATAATTCAACCGCTTCTTTAGTAGTTGTTCCAATAATTGGATCTCCACCAATTCCGATTGCTGTAGAAATTCCGTAACCAGCTTTTACAACTTGGTCAGCAGCTTCGTACGTTAAAGTTCCTGATTTAGAAACGATACCAACTTTACCTGGTTTGAAAATAAATCCTGGCATAATACCAACTTTCGCTTCACCTGATGTAATAACACCTGGACAGTTCGGTCCAATTAATGTTACATCTCTTTGGTCAACGTACGCTTGTACTTTTACCATATCTTCTACAGGAATACCTTCTGTAATACAGATAATTACTTTGATACCTGCTTCTGCAGCTTCCATAACAGCATCAGCTGCGAATGCTGGTGGAACGAAAATAATAGAAACGTCAGCTCCAGCCTCAACAACAGCATCTTTCACTGTGTTAAAAATTGGTAAACCTAAATGTGTTTGTCCACCTTTACCTGGAGTTACGCCTCCTACTACGTTTGTTCCATATTCAATCATTTGCTCAGCATGAAAAGTTCCTTCTTTTCCTGTGAACCCTTGAACGATTATTTTTGAATCTTTGTTTACTAATACAGACATTGTGATTTTTAATTTACACAAATATAAAAGGAGTTTTGGATTTTAAAAAATATTCGATGTAAAAAATACACTATCTAATTATCGAAACAAGACAAAAATCTATAAGATATTTATCATAAAAAAGCCGAGCAGGTGCTCGGCTTGAAAAATATAATCATAAAAAAATTATTTTTTTCTATAATCGCGTACCATTATCTCTGTGGCTGCTATCTTTTTATACAATCCTCTTGCTTCTTCTGCCGGAGTTCCGAAATAAGTTTTCCCTCCTTCCAAAGATTTACTTACACCTGCTTGTGCTAATAAGACTGCTTTTGTACCTATAGTTACACCACTCGTGATCCCAACTTGTCCCCAAATAGAAACTTCGTCTTCTACATTTACGCATCCTGCAATTCCTACCTGAGAAGCAATCAAACATTTTTTACCAATAATCGTATCGTGACCAATCTGAATTAGATTATCCATAATTGTTCCTTCACCAATAATTGTTGAGGCAGATACTCCTCTATCTATTGTACAGTTTGCACCAATTTCGACATGATTTTCAATAATTACATTTCCGACAGATTTTAAACGATCATAACCCGTTTCACGATTTTTGTAATAAAAAGCATCTGCACCCAAAACAGTTCCTGAACGAATAATAACATTATCTCCGATAATCGCATGATCGTTAATTGAAACATTAGAATGAATCACACAATTTTTACCAATTTTAACATGGTTTCCAATGAAAGCACCTGGTTGAATAATTGTCCCCTCCCCTATTTCTGCTGAATCAGAAATTTGCTTATTTGATGGTTGAAATGGTAAAAAATATTGGCCAATCTTTACAAAATCACGAAATGGATCATCAGAAATCAGCAGAGCTTTTCCTTCTGGACAATCAACTTCTTTATTAATTAAAACAATTGTTGCATTAGATTGTAATGCTTTATCGTAATATTTAGGATGGTCAACAAATACAATATCTCCCTCTTCTACACGGTGAATTTCATTGATTCCTTCAACTGGAAAATTTTCGTTTCCAATAAATTTTGCATCTATAATAGATGCAATATCTTTTAATTTATGTGTTTGTGGAAATTTCATCTTTCTCTACTTTTAAAAGTCTACAAATATAAAAATAAAAAAGCTGTCAAAAAATGACAGCTTTAATGATTTATGAATTAAATCGAATTATTTTTTCTTGAAAACCATTGTTTTAACATCGTTTGCAAACAAAACTAATTTTCCGTTTTGAATTTCATATTTGTTTACATTGTTAAAACGCTCTCCAAATGCATCAGCATCTACACCTTGACAAGCCATACGTGTTGTCGCAATGTTTTTCACTTTAAGTGAATTTCCAACAGCTAAATAAGCACCTGATAAATTATTACATCCATCATTTCCAGAAACTTTATTATTTTGGAACGTTAAAGTTGGTTTCTGATTTGGAAAACGATCATCCAAAGATTTTGCACTTCTATCTCTACCAATAAATTCTTCTAATTCCCAAGAACCTGCTAAATTCCCTGGACGAACAAAAGTCATTACAACGATATCGTCTTGAATTAATAATAATTTATTATCTGAAATTGAATATTTTAACTTTCCGTTTAATTTTGAACTGAAATTTGAATCTTCTACATTCTCACATGCTTTCATCGTAGACATCATATTTCCGAAAGTAATTTCATTTCCTGAAATTGTAACCCCTCCGTTTAATGTGTTACATCCGTCAGAAGCATTTAACATATTAGTTGAAACAAAATTAAGATAAGGAACACCCATTGGATATGCTTCTGCCAATGTTGCTGCTTTCATAGAATTAACATGACTTAATTCCCATTTACCTAAAATAGAAGTTGTGTTAGTCGTTTCTGTATTTCCACCCATATTATTTACCGTAGAACAAGATGTTAAAAATCCTGTTGCTAAAATTGCTGCAAAAGATATTTTTAAGATTGTTGATTTCATAAAATTTAATTTCAAGTTTCTTCGTATTATACGAATACCATACCAAAATTGAAATATGTTAAAAATCTTTTCTACAATGCTTTTAAGAAAGATGAATTGATATCAATAAAAAGTTATAATTTTGAAAAATAAATCTGGTTTCATCCCTCAAAAATAATTCAATTTGATTTCTCAAAGAACAATAGATATAATCTTCGAAACAGCTCGTGTAGAAGAAGTTGTTGGTGATTTTGTCACTCTGAAACGTGCAGGTTCCAGTTTAAAAGGACTTTCGCCTTTTGGCAATGAAAAAACTCCTTCTTTTGTCGTATCACCTGCTAAACAAATTTGGAAAGATTTTTCATCAGGTAGAGGAGGAAATGTTGTCACTTTTTTAATGGAAGTTGAACAGTTTACCTATCCTGAAGCTTTGCGATGGTTGGCAAAACGTTATAACATCGAAATTGAAGAAGATGGAGAATATAATTTTGAGCAACAGCAAGAAGAAAAAGAACGAGAAAGTTTATATATTTTGACTGATTTTGCAAAGAAATTCTTTGTGAATCAATTACATAATTCCGAAGAAGGAAATTTAATTGGTCTTAGCTATTTCCGGGAACGCGGTTTTACAAAAGAAACGATTGATAAATTTGAACTCGGTTATTCACCAAAACAATGGGATGCATTAGCAGAACATGCTTTAAAAAACGGATATTCAAAAGAATTAATTGAGGAAGCTGGTTTAGCTACGTTTAAAGAAGATCATAAAAAATATGATAAATTTCGCGAACGTGTCATGTTTCCTATTTACAGTTTTTCTGGAAGAACTTTAGGTTTTGGAGGGCGTATTCTACGTAATGATGCCAAAGCTGCAAAGTATTTAAATTCTCCCGAAAATAAAATTTACCACAAAAGTAAAACACTTTATGGTTTATTTCAGGCAAAACAACATATTACAAAAGCCGATCAATGTTTTTTAGTTGAAGGTTATACTGATGTACTTTCTTTACATCAAGCAGGGATACAAAACGTAGTGGCAAGTTCTGGAACAGCGCTAACAAATGAACAAATTCGTTTGATAAAGCGTTTAACAGAAAACATCGTCGTGATGTATGATGGTGATAATGCTGGTATTAAAGCTTCTTTCCGAGGAATAGATATGATTCTGGAACAAGAAATGAACGTCAAAATTCTATTGTTACCAGAAGGTGAAGACCCGGATTCTTTTGCTAAGAAACATTCGACAACAGAAATTGAAGCTTATATAAAATCAAATGCAACAGACTTTATTCGTTTCAAAGCAAATGTTTTATTAGAAGATGCGAAAAATGATCCAATCAAAAAAGCTGAATTAATTCGTGAAATTGTCAAATCAATTTCATTGATTCCAAATATTATTAAACAAGAAGTTTATATTGCGGAAACTTCTAAAATAATGGAAATTCGTGAAGAAGTTTTGTTCAAAGAATTGGCTCAATTACAAAATTCTAATGACAAATCGACCTCTTCTTCTCATATCACCGATCAGTCGAGAACAAAAAAACCAGCCATTTCAATCGTTCCTTCAACAAAAGAAGTTATCAATGTACAGCAAACTGTAGAGAATGAAATCATTAAGCTTATCATGCAATTTGGTGATTTGGAAGTTGATTTAAAGAACGAAAACAACGAACTATATAAAACAACGGTTAACCAAGAAATCATTACCCAATTTGAAGAAAACAATTTGAGTTTGAGTAATCCACTTTTTCAATCGATTTTGGATGATGTAAAAACTGGTTTAGAAAATGATGAACTACGAACAGGAACTTATTTTTCTCGATTAAGCAATCCCGAAATTGTAAATCTTGCCTCTGAAATGATGATGGAAAAACATAGTTTAAGTGAAAATTGGACGGTAAAACAAGGTATCAATATCAAAAAGAAAGAAGAGTTTGTACACAAAGATTTGTTCGATGTCTTATTACGTTTCAAGATTATTTACATCGATAATGTGATAAAAGAGTTAATGCAACAAACCAAAAACACTGATTTATCAATTGAAGAAACGAACCAAATTCTTCAACAGATTATGCATTTTACTGGTTTGAAAAATATCTTAAATCAACATCTTAATCGTGTAATTTAATTCACGCGTTTGTTAAATATTCCGTATTAACCTAATACTCTATAAATTAACGATTAATTAAAGGCTTTTCTTAAAAATTTTAATAAGTGTCATTTTTTTTAACTTAACGTTAACAACTATTCGTAATACAGCTGATAATAATGAATTAGAAGTGTTTTATTAATTGAAAATCAATAAAAAATACTATGCATGTCTAATTAAATTCAATAATTCTTATTTTAGATACAGATTCAGAAAAAACTAAAGAATGACAAAGAATTTTTTAACATTATTAGTAATGCTGATGATTATTCCGTTTGCACAAGCAAAGGAAGAATCAAATTTTTCAACAGTAAGTCCTTTACCATTGCCGGTATCAGTTTATACAAAAAATTTAAAATCTACTCTCCTTAATAAAGTAGCAGATTTAAATAAAATAGACAACACAACTGTTGCAGAAATAGTGGAAAAAGCTGGAAATAAAGTAAGCGGAATAGTTTCTTGGTATGCAGACAAATTTCACGGAAAAAAAACTTCGAGTGGCGAATTATACAATAAAAATAACTTCACAGCTGCTCATAAAACATTACCTTTCGGTACAAAAGTAAAAGTAACAAATACAAATAATGGTAAATCTGTAGTTGTAAAGATAAACGACAGAGGACCGCATACAAAATCAAGATTATTAGATTTGAGTAAAGCAGCGTTTACATCTATAGGTTCTACGAGTGCAGGAATTCTGAACGTACAAATGGAAGTTGTAGATTAAACCGATTTTTAGATATTAAAACAAAAAAAAGGATTGAATGTATTCAATCCTTTTTTTTGTTAATCATCGTAATGTTTATGATGATTTTTCTTTTTGTAATATTTATTATGCTTTTTTTGTTGACCTGGTGCATAATATTTCGCAGACTTATCTCCATGTATCTTTTTATGTTGTCCAGGTGGTAGATTTCTATGGTTATCATACCTTGCATCATATTTGGGATACTTTTTATACTTTTTCTTTTTATGATGTGTATGCTCAATACCATAAATTGTAGTAGAACCATCACAAGAAGTTAGAAATAAAGCCGCAAGTGCAAAGATTGCAACTAAATTAATTTTCTTTAAAACTGTTAATTTCATCATCACTTTCATATATAATGTGAAGAGTAAGACAAGAACCTTACCAAAAATATAATTTAATAAAATTTAATTAAATTTAATGGAATAGTATTTGAGAATCAATTCATAAACCATTAAAATATGAAAGAAAAAATTCAATACCGTTATAAAACGACTAACGAAGCTTTAACGGAGTTAACTGAAAACGGTTTTACAATTGATTATAATATCGAAAAAGGACAATTAAAGCAGAATCCTGAACATTTTGATATTGTATGTATTTACCGTTACGAAGGAATGTCAGATCCTGATGATGAATCTTCTGTTTATGGAATAATTAATAATCAGAGTGGTGATAAGGGGGTATACGTTGTAGGAAATTTATCTATGGGTGATGATGTAGATCAATTTATTGTGAATTTAGAAATTAAACGTAGAACAATTAAATAATAATCATTATTAATAAAATAAAAAAGCTCGATACATATGTATCGAGCTTTTTAGATTTTATAACATCTTTCTGATTAGAAAGGATATTCATAAATTTTTGATTCGTGGAAATAAGGGTGACCTTTTGCTTCTAAGTTTAATTTAGAAACTGCATTCATTACTACGAATGTAAATAATCCTCCAATTCCAACTAACGATCCAATTTCCATTAATCCGAAATTGTGGAACGGTCCAACTGCTGCTGGCATAATTTGGTTGTAGAAATCCCAATAGTGTCCAATAATGATTACAAATCCCATCACGAAAACGATTTGGTAACGACGTTTCATGCTTGATGAAATTAAAATCAAGAATGGAGCTACTAAGTTGATTACTAACATCCAGTAGTATAATGGATATTGCGCCATACGTTGTTGGAAGTATTGAGCTTCCTCAGGAATGTTTGCATACCATTGTAACATAAACTGACAGAACCATAAGTAAGACCATAATAATGAGAAACCGAACATATATTTTGTTAAATCATGTAAGTGGTTATCATTGAATAATGGTAAAGCATTCTTTCTTTTTAAGTAGATTGAAATAATTGCCATAATAGAAACCGCAGAAACTAAGTATGAAACCATTCCGTACCACATAAATAAAGAAGAGAACCAGTGTGGATCTAAAGACATCACGAAATCCCATGCAAAAGCTGCAGAACAAAGTGCAAAAATCACTAAATAAATAACTGATTTTTTGTACAATTGAGCGTAAACTTTTAAGTCTCCGTTTGTTTCATCTAATTTGCGAGTTGCATTTTTAATAACTGGTAACATTAAAGATAATACTACCAAGTAAATAATACAACGAACTAACCAGAAGTTAGGACTTAACCAAAGCTGTGCTTTGTTCGCCATAAAGATGTCATACTTAGCATTGTCTGGATCTATTAAATCAGCATCCATCCAGTGGAATAAATGATTCATGTGAAAATAAGATCCTAATACGATGATTGCTAAAAGAGCAGAACCTACTGGTAAGAAAGAAGCTACAGCTTCCATTACACGAGATACTACCATCGACCAACCTGCATTTGCTACGAATTGAATACATAAGAAAAACAATGCTGAAGCTGCGATACCAAAAGCTAAATAAGCAGGTACATAGAAAGCAGCCCAAGGTCTATTTTTCAATAAATTCTCTAAATGGTGCATATGTGCATCATGATCTGTGTTCATCGATGCAAATGAATCTGAAATATACTCACCAAAAAATTGAGTTGGGTGAGCTTCAATCAAACCGTTAATATATTCAGTTGAATTAGCAACATCTTGTTGATGTAAGAAAAATCCTATCCCGTAAAGCACAACACCTATCACTGTTAGAATAAGTGATGCATTTTTTAATCTTGGGGAAAATGTATATTGCATAATAATTAACTTATTTTATTATTTATTAGTTGCTGTTTCTTCAGTTGCAGGTGTTGCTTCTGCAGCAGGTGCAGCAGTTGAACCACCTTTTAAACTCATTACATATTCAGCAACTCTCCAACGGTCTGCAGGAGTCAATTGAGATGCGTAAGAACCCATCGCATTTTTTCCATACATAATTACATGATAAACAGAACCTACTGTAATCTCTCTTTCTCCGTAAGTCGGAACTCCAGAATAAGCTTTAGATTTTACGATTGATCCTTGTCCATCACCTGCGTCACCGTGACAAACTGCACAGTTTTGACCATATAACACTTTTCCTCTTTCTAAATCCGCAGTTTTGGTTGCAGCATCTAATGGAGAAACAGTTACACTTTTTGATTGAGCATAACCAGCATTATTGTTTTTGAAAGTCCATGGCAAAATATCACCATCAGTTCTTGCAACAGCACCTTCTACAGATTCTAATGCAGACATATTGTGATTTTTATTCATTACAGGAACTTCAGAGTTCTCTTTATCTTCAGGGTAACCGTAAGTTGCCTTTTCATAAGGATCATATGCTGTCGAATAATACATATCCGGCATATATACGATACTCGCGTCACGTTTTTTATCAGAACAAGAAGTGATAATAATACTTCCTAATCCTATAAGTAATGCTATCTTTTTCATTATGCTTCTTGTACTAAATTGTTAACACTTGGTTCTACGACTACATCACCTTTTACTGTTACTTCTTCAGCACCAGTTTCTACAAATACATTTTTGATTTTCTCAACATCAGCAGTTCTGATTTCGATTAAGAATTTATCATCTGTTGTACGTGGATCTGGGTTTTTAGCTTTCGCACCTGGGTACATTTTGTTACGCGCTAAATATGTTAATGACATAAAGTGCGCTGCACAGAAAACTGTCAACTCGAACATAATAGGAACGAACGCTGGCATATTTTCTCCCCAAGAGAAAGATGGTTTACCACCGATATCTTGAGCCCAATCATGGTTCATAATAAACCATGTCATCAAAGATGCTAATGTTGTTCCAAATGCACCGTAGAAGAAAGCAAGGTCAGAAATACGAGTTTTCTTTAAACCTAAGGCTTTATCTAAACCGTGTACAGGGAAAGGTGTATATACTTCATCTATCGTAATACCTTGTTTACGTATAGATTTTACTGCTTTTAATAAATCATCATCGTCTCCGTAAAGACCATAAACGATTTTAGTGTTCGTGATGCTCATCTTCAGTATGATGTTTTTTATAGCTTTCGCCTGATGATTTCAAAATAGTTTTTAATTCAGATTGTGAAATAACTGGGAATGTACGTGCGTACAATAAGTATAACACAGAAAAGAATCCCATAGTACCTAAGAAGATACCTACGTCTACCCATGAAGGCATAAACATTGTCCAGCTTGATGGTAAATAGTCACGAGATAAGTTGATAACGATAATATCAAAACGCTCGAACCACATACCAATGTTAACTACGATAGAGATAACGAATGTCCAGAAGAAGTTTCTTCTAATTGAACGAATCCATAATAACCCTGGTACTAAAACGTTACAAATAATTAACGCCCAGAATGCCCACCAATAAGGTCCTGTTGCTGCTCCTGGAGAAAAATATGTAAAGTCTTCGTAACGAGATCCTGAATACCAAGCGATCCATAACTCAGTTAAATAAGCTACTGCAACCATACCACCTGTTACAACGATTACAATATTCATGTACTCGATATGTTTACGTGTGATATAATCTTCATAGTGTAAAACTTTACGCATTACACTTAATAATGTTTGTACCATCGCGAAACCAGAGAAAATAGCTCCAGCAACGAAATAAGGAGGATATACTGTTGAGTGCCATCCTTTGATTACCGATGTTGCGAAGTCAAAAGATACAATCGTGTGTACCGAGAATACTAACGGTGTACATAAACCAGCTAATACCAAAGATAACTCTTCGAAACGTTGCCAGTGTTTTGCTCCACCACCCCATCCGAATGATAAGATTCCGTAGATTTTCTTAGCGAATGGTTTTGTTGCACGGTCACGTATCATAGCGAAGTCAGGAATTAATCCCATCAACCAGAAAACTGTTGATACAGAGAAATACGTAGAAATCGCGAATACGTCCCATAACAATGGTGAGTTAAAGTTAGGCCATAATGATCCAAATTGGTTAGGAATTGGGAAAACCCAATACATTAACCATGGACGACCCATGTGGATTACAGGGAATAACGCTGCCTGTACAACGGCGAAGATCGTCATGGCTTCCGCAGAACGGTTAACCGACATTCTCCATTTTTGACGGAATAATAATAAAACGGCTGAGATTAACGTACCAGCGTGACCAATACCTACCCACCATACAAAGTTGGTGATATCCCATCCCCAGTTAATCGTTCTATTCAATCCCCAAACACCAATACCAGTTCCAACTGTATAAGCAATTGCACCAACACCAAAGATGAATGCTACCATTGCAATACCGAAACATAGCCACCACAATTTACTTGCAGGCGTCTCAATTGGACGTGCAATGTCTACTGTGATATCGTGGTAGGTTTTATGTCCTAAAATAAGGGGCTCTCTTACCTGTGATTCGTAATGTGACATATTTGTTTACCTTATTAATTCTTTATTAATTTAATTAAGCTTGTTCTTTTCTGTTTCTAACTTTTACTTGATAGATAACATTTGGTTTTGTACCAATTTCTTCTAATAAAACGTAAGAACGTTTATCTTTCGATACTTGTCTTACTTCTGATTTATCATCATTGATATCTCCAAATTTCATCGCTCCTGTTCCACAAGCAGCAGCACAAGCAGCAGCAGCCATAAACTCTTCGTCTTTAACTACTCTGTTTTCTTTCTTAGCTTTTAAGATTGCAGCTTGCGTTTGTTGGATACAGAATGAACATTTCTCAATTACACCTCGTGTTCTTACAACAACATCTGGATTAAGTACCATACGACCTAAATCATTGTTCATGTGGAAGTCGAATTTATCGTTATTCGCCCAGTTAAACCAGTTGAAACGACGTACTTTATAAGGACAGTTATTCGCACAGTAACGAGTACCAACACAACGGTTATAAGCCATCATATTTTGACCTTGACGACCATGAGATGTTGCTCCTACTGGACACACAGTCTCACAAGGAGCGTGGTTACAGTGTTGACACATTAATGGTTGGAAAATCACATCTGGATTTTCTGCCTCTGGCTTAATTAATCGTGTATATTGTTGTGGTTCGTTATCTGGATCAGATTCTAACGCAACTTTCTGAGTTAATTTTCCGTTTGGATCATTGTATGTTACATCAGAGTAGTAACGGTCAATTCTTAACCAGTACATATCTCTTGACATACGCATTTCCTCTTTACCGACAGTTGGTACGTTGTTTTCTGCTTGACAAGCAATTACACACGCTCCACATCCTGTACAAGCATTCATATCAATTGTTAAATTGAAGTGAGGTCCTGTTGAACGATCAAAACTTGCCCATAAGTCAACTTCACCTACAGGAGAATCTCCTCTCCAAGTTGGCATTTTAGCAACTGGATTCCATTCTTGACGGTCTGTATTGATAAAATCAGCTAAAGAAACTTCTCTTGCGATTTCGTAACGACCCATCAATGTTGGTTGTTGCTGCATATTAGCGAACTCATGTTTATCTGTACGAGAAGATTTTTCAATTTTAACGTTAGAAACTCCAACTGTTCCGTTATATAATGTATAAGCATTAACCCCTACATTATTTGAAACTTTACCAGCTTTTGTGCGACCGTAACCGAAAGCTAAACCTACAGTTCCGATAGCTTGACCTGGCTGAATGAATACTGGAACGTTTTCTAAAACAACTCCATTAACAGTTAAGTTTACATACTCACCGTCAAATTGCATTCTTCCATTTGTAACGTTGTAGTTATCTTGAATTTTGATTCCTAATTTCTCCGCATCATTTGGATTAACTGTTAAATAGTTATCCCAAGAGTTACGTGTAATTGGATCTGGTAATTCTTGTAACCAAGGATTATTAGCCTGAGTACCATCTCCTAATCCAGCTTTAGAATAGAATTGGATTTCCCATTCTGTTGCTTTACCTGCAGCTAATTTAGCAGAAGCAGCAGAAGCAGCAGCTGTGTTAGCAGTAAAAGCCGTAGTTTCAGCCGCTTCATTATAACCATTGTATAATGCTTTGTTGAAATCTACACCTAATTTTGGTAAAATAGCTGAATCCCAATTTTGTTTTACGTATAAGTAAAATGGAGATACTTTTTGTCTTGTTGCAGAAACTGCCATCACCATAATTGGATCATTTGGATCTTCTACTTCAGTCACTTCAGTTACTCCTGTCATCCAAGCAATTAATGAATCTTGGAATTGACGAGAATCAAAAATACGTGGAATTGTTGGTTGTTGTAATGAGTACACACCTGTTATTGGGCTGAAATCATTCCAAGACTCTAAACCGTGAGTAACTGGAGCGATAACGTCCATTACTGATGCAGTTTCGTCTAATTTTTCAACTAAACCAACTTTAAGTCCAATGTTTTTGAAAGCTGCTTCAATTTCTTTTGCGTTTTTCGCGTTGTAAATTGGATTCGTTTGGAAGTTTAATAAAACTCCAACTTGCCCAGCTTTAGCGTCTGCAATGAATTGATTGAATACAGTATCGTTAGACTCTTTTAATAATACAGCTTTATCTGAAACTACAGCTGATCCTAAAACTTGGTTAATTGCGAATGCAATAGTATACGCTTCTTTAGAACCATCAGCCATTACAACTGCTTTAGAACCTTTTTCTTTTAACTCAGCAACAATTGCTTTTGCTTCTTTAGATGAAGCAGCTCCACCTGTTAATCCTTGATAAACTTCTGCTAACACTTTTTCAGTATCAGTTGGTTTTAAAGGATAACGTGTATCAGCATTTGCTCCTGTTAAAGATAAAATAGACTCTACTTGGATGTGACGCATCATGTTTGCTCCTGGTTTACGAGCTACACCATAATCACCTTCCATTCCACCACCATTGTAGTCACCTAAGAAATCTGCGTTGAAAGAAACAACTAATTCAGCATTCTTAAGATCATAGAATGGTAATTCTCTTTTTCCGTATACTTCTTGTGCAGCATCTAATGCATTCGAATAAGAAATTGCATCATATACTACATGTTGAGTTGTTGGATATTTTGTTGCGAATTCTGCAATCAACTTTTTAGTTGTTGGAGAAGGTAAAGACGGAGTTAAAATAACTACTTTCTTTCCTCCTACAGATGCTAATGCTTTAGAAACAGTAGCGTCTAAATCTTTCCAAGATGTTGCTTTGAAATTCTCACCACCGTTAATTAAAGGTGATTTTATTTTATCAGAATCATATAATGATAATACAGATGCTTGAACACGAGCATTTGTAGAACCAAAATATTTCGCTCCTTTATTTGCATCAATTCTAATTGGACGACCTTCTCTTGTACGTACTAATACACTCGCATAATCGTATCCATCAAAAACTGTAGATGCATAATATGTAGGCACACCAGGCATAATATTTTCTGGTTTCACTACGTAAGGAACAGATTTTACGATTGGAGCTTCACAGGCTGCTAATGTAACAGCAGCTGTACTGAACCCTAAAATCTTCAAAAAGTCACGTCGTGAAGTTTGACTATTCTCCATGGCGTTGTCATTCCCTAAGAAATTGTCTACGGGAATTTCTTCTGCAAATTCATTGGTAGTTAACTTTTCATTTAATGTATTGTCAGTTAACTCCTCAAAACTTTTCCAGTAATTTTTCTTCGAAGCCATTTATACTCCTCTCTTTTTTATATTAATAATGACATTTACCACACTCTAAACCTCCGATAGCATCAACTGTAATCTTAGTTGCGTCACCGTACTGTTTTTTTAACTTTTCGTGTAGTTCTGCGTAATATTCTTTGTTATACTCGTTGTCCATATCTACCTCAGTAGTTCTGTGACATTCGATACACCATCCCATTGTGAAATCATTCGCCATTTTCACTTCGTTCATCTCATCAACACGTCCGTGACAAGCGAAACAAGTTTGGTCTCCTGATCCAATGTTCAATTCTTTTGCATTTGGAATTGTCCCATCCTTAATTGCTTTCTTAATCGCTTTTTCTCCAGCTACAACGTGTTGTGCGTGGCTAAAGAATACGAAATCTGGCATATTGTGGATACGTACCCATTCGATTGGTTTTTGTGGACCATCGTATTTGTTCGTTTCTGGATTCCATCCAATCGCTTTATACATTTTTTGGATTTCTCCTGTGTAGAAATTTTTAACAGCGTCTTCATCTGCGAATTTACCAGAAGTGATTAATTCTTCTTCGAAGTAATCTCCTTTGTATTCTTTGATTGTTTTGTGACAGTTCATACATACGTTTGGTGAAGGAATTCCAGACACTTTACCGTATTTCGCTGAACTATGACAATACTGACAATCAATCCCTTGCACGCCTGCGTGAACTTTATGAGAGAAGTAGATCGGTTGTTCCGGCTCGTAACCTTTGTCAACACCTACACCCATTAATCCCCAATACACATTGTACAATGCAAAGAATGCTAATACAGCAATTACTACACCACCAACTTTTTGGTATTTTTGGAAGAAGTCAGCAAAAGAAAAAGCAGCTTGCTCATCTTTAGAATTTAAATCTTCTGTAGCTGTTGCTTTAACCAATGCATTAACGCGAACTAAAATCCACAATAACAATGCAGCTAAAACTACAAAACCTACAGCGATAATCCCTGTACTTGCTCCTCCACCTTGTGCAGCTTCAGCAGCTTTTTTATCAGCAGCCTCCTTCTTTTTCAAAGCTTTAGCTTCCTCAAAAGCTTTCACTCCTCCATCAGGATCTGCTGTATATGCTAAAATATTATCAATATCACCATCTGATAAGTTAGGGAAAGCTAACATCTCAGTGTTATTGTAATCAGCATAAATTTTGTTTGCATACGCATCTCCAGATTCGCGCAAAGCTTTGTTGTCCTTAATCCAAGCGTGTAACCACTCTTTTCCAAGTCCAGCTTGCTCTTGTACGCGTTTCTCAACATCACGTAATTCCGGCCCAATTAACTCACCATCAATTTGGTGACATGCTGTACAGTTAGCTTCGAATAACTCGTAACCTTTACCTGCATCTTGGGCATTTGCTAAGGAGAACGTCGATAGTATTATCGCGCAGCTCCATAAACGTATTCTTTTTAGAAATCTTGCCTTCATTTACTTAAATAATCTCAGTTCGTTGTTTCTTTTAACTCGTTTTTATTTGAACACTTAACTATCAGCAAAAATAGCTTCAATACTTAATAAAATCATAAAGTTTACATACTGAACTTTGTCATTGAGCTTAATTTAAAACGTTTCTAAATTAATTATTGAAAAAATTATGATGAAAATAATCTCTATTTGATTTGAGATTAGAGCTTTTCATTTGATGAAAAATCTATTTAACATAATTTCTTTAAAATAATTTTAATATTTTTTATTCAAAAAAGACAATAAAAAGAATCTAATCCATCCTTTAAAGTGAAAAAAAGGTTAATTTGGAATAATATTCGTAGTAAGAAAATAAAAGTCTATAAAATTTAATAACTTAATTGTAAAAAGTATATTTGCACATATTAATTCATCCTATGAAAAAATTTATCTTTTTATTTCTTATCAGTTTTTCTAGTTGTGGTTTTGCACAAAATAAAATTGATACTGTTCAGATTATTAATAACGGTACATTGAACATGGAAATTGATAGTAGAATAAATACTGTATTAAAAGCGAAAGAAGACGCAGTCTGTGTTCATAATGCACCTATCAAAAAAAACACAGAGAAAAAACCTATTGTACATTCCAACGATCCATGTGCTGGAACACCACAAATAAATGGTTTCAAAATTCAGATATATTATTCGAAAGATAGAAAGGACGCTGACAAAGTAAGAAATGAATTTGCCCGTTCTTTTCCTGAGTTGTCGTCTCAAACCGCATACTTTTCACCAGATTATCGTGTTTTAGTTGGTGATTATTTTACAAGAGCATCAGCTTCGAGAGATATTCGTCGTTTAAAATCAAAATACAATAGCGCTTTTTCGATTCCATTCAAAGTATTGTGTAGAAAAGCAAAATAAGCGTTATCATTATTAGTTCTAATCATCATTTTCTTTAAAAAAATGAGAGATGTATCCTTATCATAACAAAATAAAACAACGAATAAATAATGGTGAATTGGTTTCGTACGAATTTGTAGAAAAATATAAAAATATTTCAACATGCTTGGTTTTATATTTCAAAGCAGAACCTTATACACGACCGATTCGTGAACACCGTTTTTCTGAATATAAACTCTTATTAAAAATAGAGGACAAATAATTTATTTTTCGATTTTAAAATTATTGAAAATATAATAAAGCGTTATCAAATTTCTTGGTAACGCTTTTTCAACTTTTAATTGTAATAATTAGTAATCGATTCATGTTTTTGAATTTAATTATTCAGAGTTCGATTTCTACCCTCTATTTCTAATTGGATAAGTATAGATGCCAAAATTGTTTGCACAAATCCTAAATTACCTGCAACTAACACACCTTTTTCTCCTGTCGATATTTTTTCGATTCCATAAACACTTGACTCATCTTCTGGATTCGAATTTCCTTCGTAACGATAGATATAAATAATTCTAAAATCGTGTGGATGATCAATCAAATCGTTTTCTAACAAATTAAAATCTTCTTGATATCCTTTTTCTGCTAACTCCTTTAGCGCTACGCTTGAAGTTTCGTAATTAAATTGTCTTCTCTCGAACATATAAATAGTTTTATTTGGTTAATACCTATAAATCTAATCAATTACTTTACAGAAAGTTGTTAAACATAAGTTAAGTATATTTAGTATGAAATAATTTAACATTGTTAATGATTTATTGTATTGGAAATAAGTTCTTACTTTTGACAAAAAGATAAAATGATTTTAGAAAAATTAAATCAAAACGAGGCGAATTTTGCTGATGTTATTGCTTATATCGAAGAAAATTATAATTACACTGCTTCTGCTTTTGTGAATGGAAATCAAGAAAATGCGATAGACCAAAATCAAGGTAGTGCGAAAGTATTTGCTTTTGCAAATTTAAATAACCTTTCTAAAGAAGATACTTTGAAATTATTTGCTGAACATTATGAAGCTGTTTTAGCAACTCCTGAAGGAACTGATCATAATAATATTCGTCAATTTATAAAAAATGGTTGGGAAGGTTTAAAATTTAAAAACGAAGTTTTAACAAAAAAATAATCTCCAAAAAAAACGTCTTACAAAATGTAAGACGTTTGTTAATCATTTAAAATGGAGCCATAAAACTAATCGTGTAATGATCGATGGTTTTTCCTTGCAAATCCTTCAATTCTAAAATAACTGGAACTTTATATGATTTTAGTTCACTTTTAGGAATTTTAATATCTATTAAACCTTGTTTCAATTCTCCTTCATTAATTTCAATATATTGATTAGGCTCTACTAACAAAATTGTTTTCCCTCCTTTGAAACCATTTACATTTACAACCATTTTATAGGTTTTATTTGTTTTATTCATCAAACTATATTGCATTGTATTAATGATATAATCACCTTCTACAACATAATCTTTACCAGGAACTTGTAAAAATTTAACTTCGACATCACTTCTATTTAGCGTAAAAGCAATCATTGCAGAAATCATTGCAACTAAAACAAAAGTAAATGCAATCAATCTTGCTGAAAGTTTAAAAGGTTTTCCTTGTTCTATATTTTCTTCGGAAGCGTGACGAATTAAACCTGTTGGTAGATTAATTTTCGTCATAATTGTATCGCACGCATCCATGCAAGCAGTACAGTTTACACATTCTAATTGCGAACCATTTCTAATATCAATTCCGGTAGGACAAACTGCTACACATTGACCACAATCAATACAATCACCTTTTCCTGCTGCAACTCGATCTTCTCCTTTTCTAAATTTTGAACGTCCGTTTGTGCTTTCTCCTCTTGGAAAATCATACGAAACTTGAATTGTTTTTTTATCAATTAAGACACCTTGTAATCTACCATAAGGACAAACCAATGTACAAACTTGTTCGCGAAACCAGGCGAAAACAAAATAGAATAATACACTAAAAATAAATAATCCTAAAAATTTACCTGCATGTTCTGATGGACCTTCTGAATAAATTTTTATCAGTTCATCAATTCCAATAATATAAGAGAACAGTATGTTCGAGAAGAAAAATGAAATTATGTAAAAAACAGTCCATTTTCCACCTCTTTTCAATATTTTTTCTTCGTTCCAATCTTGTTTATCCAAACGTATTTGTTTACTACGATCTCCTTCAATCCAATATTCAATTCTACGAAAAACACTTTCCATAAAAATGGTTTGCGGACAAACCCAACCACAGAACAAACGTCCGTAAATTGTCGTAAATAAAATAACGAAAACAACACTTACAATCATTCCGAATGCAAGTAAGAAAAAATCTGTTGTAAAAAATGGATAACCAAATAAAATAAAATTGGTATTGAAAACATCAAATTTAAAAACAGGATTTCCATTTGGCAATTTTATAAAAGGTAAAACCACTAATAAAATCAACAAAATCGAAGAAACGATTGAACGATAATTAGTGTACTTTCCTGAAGGTTTTTTTGCATAAACCCATTTTCGAGTTCCTTTCCTATCCATTGTTGCAACCTCTGTTCTAAATTGTTCATTTTCAATCTCAAAACCAAGTTGCGTTGTATCTTGTTTTAAATCACTCATATTAACTATAAATATCTATACAAAGATACCGCCACCTGTAAATTAAAGCTTGGCAATATTTATGGTATTTATGGTAATATTTACGTATTGATATAAATCATTTATTTACAATCATCTATTTTTTTTAAAAAAAAACTGACTTGTTCATGATGATAAAATCACTTAAAATAACCATCTTTTTAATTGATACAATTTACTTATAAATAATATTGTTTTCTGAATTGTTCTGGCGTAAAACCTGTATATTTTTTAAAAAATTTGACAAAATAAGAAGCATCTTGAAAGTTGAGTAAATAAGCAATCTCTGTAACCGAAATTTCTTTGTTAACAAGCAAACGCTTGGCCTCAAGCACCACTCTACTCCGAATTAGTTCGCCTGCAGAATTTCCTAAAACATCCTTACAAAGCGCATTCAAATGATTCGGCGTGATATATAAAAGTTCGGCATATTCTTTTGGTAATTTTTTCTTTTTAAAATTTTGTTCAATAAGCGATTGAAAATTATTTATTAACACCGATTTATAATCATCTTCTTTTACATTTACACCTTCCAAACTTCGTTCAATATCAATAAACAAATTCATCAAATGAAAACCAATTTTTAAATTAGAAAATTGATCATCTTGATAGTTTTCATGTATCATTTCCTCAAAATAATTTGAAATTTTTTGTTGTAAATCTTTCGAAACTTCAACAACATGATCCTCTACTAAAATAGATTGCAAAAATTGAAACTTTTGTAAAATAGAAGAATTAATTCCAATCCAATCAAAAAAATTGTCCGAAAAATTAACAACAAATCCATCATATTTCTCTTTAAAATACCATTGATGCACTTGTCCTGGTTTCATAAAATACATGGTTCCAGATTTAGCTTCAAATTTTTCGAAATCGATTAAATGCTCACCACTCCCTTCTGTAAAATAAACCAAATGGTAATATTTATGGCTATGCACTTCTTGCAAATGCGGATTACTGTCCACATACCCTCTGAATCGATCTACAGAAAACAAATCATTGCTATTTTTTTCTGTATTCAAATTACAAATATCAAATGTCGGAAATAGTTTTTTGGTCATAATCGAGTAAATTTTTCAGATGTAAAAATAAATACTATTAAGAACATTTAAATTGAAAAGTTTAACTTTAGGCAATAGAACATTAAAAATGGAATTTAAAGAGAAAAAAATTATCCTATTATCTTTAGACGGAGGAGGAATTAGGGGAATTATTTCGTGTGTTATTTTAAAATACATCGAAGATAAATTAAAAGAAATTCATGATAAAAATGCTAAAATTGGTGATTATGTTGATTTTATAGCAGGAACAAGCACAGGAGCTTTGATTGCTTCTTTATTATTAATGCCTTCTGACAAAGATCCTAAAAAAGCAAAGCATTCTATCACAGATGCGCTTAACATCTATTTGGGTGAAGGAAAAAACATTTTCTCTAAAACGTTTTGGACTATTTTGAACAATCCTTTGAGTGTTCTTAAAGATAATTTACCAACAGTTGTATTGGAAGAACAATTGGAAATTGTTTTTGGAAAAACTGAATTGAAGGATTTGATTCGTCCTTGTGCAATTGTTTCCTATGATACAGAACATCAAAAACCTAAAATATTTAATACAATCGACGGAATTTCTCCTTTCCGAAATTTTTATATAAAAGATGTCTGTCGAGCTTCTTCAGCTGCACCAACTTATTTTGAACCAGCTAAAATTAAATCATTTGCCGATCAAGAATTTTGTTGTATTGATGGCGGTGTTTTTGCAAATAATCCAACTTTTGTAGGATTTATAGAAACTCAAAAAATAAATTTTAATAAATATTTCAAAGACGAGTTGAAATTTGACGGTACAGCTCCTTTACAAGAGTTTAACATCATCTCAATCGGAAATGGATCTCGTGCAAAATCATACAAACATGAGCATTTGAATGGAATTTCAAAGTCGAAATGGGTAGATCCTTTGGTTGATATTTTCATTTCGACTGGTGTTGATATGATTGATTTGGAAATGAAAAGCATGTATGCCTTACTCAAACCAAAATATCAACAAAATTATCATCGATTTAATCCAGAAATCCCTGAATCTTCTTTAGATTTGGGAAATGTCTCAAACGCTAATATCAAAACATTGTTAGATGTTGCAAATGATTTTGTTTCAAAACACAAAGAAGAATTAGATGAAGTGGTTCAAAAATTAATTTTCAATCAAGTTGAAATAGAATAAAAATGGCTTTGAAAATTCCAAAGCCATTTTATCTTATTTATTACGAACATAGACAAAAATCTCCTGTTCCCTATTCAATTCTCTATTATCAATAATACTTTCTATACAAGCTTGTGCAGTTTCAACTTCACCTGCAACGTTGAAATTTTTGTACTTTCCATTGATTAACGGTGTAACATGTTGAGTCAAATTTTCAGCATTCAATCTTTTGCGTTCGTCAATCAAATTGTAAACATATTCTCTTCCTGATTCATCCGTAAAATTATCAACTTTATATATTTGATCCAATTCTCTTTCGTGGTCCAAAATAACAAACAAATAATCTTTTTTATTGTCCTTTTCAAAAAAAATTCTTCTCATAGCGAAATTGTTTGACTCAAATTTAATAAAAGATTCTTGCTTTTTGTATAGAAAATTAAAAACATTTATTAGAATTTTAAAATATCTTTAAAATACTAGATAAAATTCCAAATCTTTAAATAATCCTTTTATATAATACATTTTTCATGCCTGCATAAGTAGAAATTCGTATCTTAATCCCTTCTAAAAACGAACAAAATCTAACAAATTGAAATTCAATATAAAGAAAGTACTCAAATATTTCTCGTTTGCAATTTTATCAATAATTTTTTTGCTAACAATTGCTATTTTTAGTTTACAGTTTCCTTCTGTTCAAAATTTTGTAAAAAATAAATTAGTCAATTATCTTGAAGAAAAAATTCAGACTAAAGTTCAATTAGATCGCGTTTATATCGACTTTCCAAATAATCTTGTAATGGAAAATCTATTTTTACAAGGTCAAGACGTTGATACTTTGTTGTCTGTCAAAAAATTTGACGTTGGTTTGGATATTTGGCAACTCACGAAAAGTAAAGCTGATATAAAATCAATTGAATTGGATGGTTTAAAAGCAAATGTTATTCGAAAAGCTGACGGGAATTTCAATTTCGATTACATTATTAATGCTTTTGCAACAGATGAAAAAGAAGAAAGTTCTTCCAAGCCTTTTATCATTTCCTTGGATAAAATAAAATTAGCCAATCTCAATGTTTCGTTTATCGATCTGCAATCTGCAAACAACATCAAAGTTCTTCTAAATTCATTTGATACACGCGTTAAAAAATTTGATCTCGAACAAAATACGTACGCAATTGACGATATCAATTTAGATGGTTTAAAGCTTAAATTGAAACAAGACCTTATAAAAGAAGTTTCGCAAAAAGTTGAAGAAA
Source organism: Empedobacter stercoris (assembly GCF_025244765.1). NCBI lineage: Bacteria > Pseudomonadati > Bacteroidota > Flavobacteriia > Flavobacteriales > Weeksellaceae > Empedobacter > Empedobacter stercoris. Next base: position 1,149,707 of record NZ_CP104209.1, read on the forward strand.
AAGTCGATTCGTTAAACGATCAAAAACCTATAAAAATTGAATTGAATGGCATTCATTTAACCAATTTTGATGTAGATTATGGCGATGATAATGCTCAAACGTTTGCGAAAGTAAAATTCAAAGATTTCAAAACTCGTATTAAAAAACTTGATTTACAACAGAATTCTTACGCCGTAGATGACATTTTACTAAATGGATTATTCGTTGACTTCAATCAAAAAATGGTCGAGAAAATTCAAGTGAATAAAATTGATAAAGTTTCTCCACAATCGAATCAAAATCCACTTCAAATTGCGTTAAATAAAATTAATCTGAATGATATCAAGGTCAATTATGGTGACGAAAATTCGAAAACGTATGCAAAAATTAATTTGAATGAATTCGAAACAAAAATCAATAAACTTGATATCGAAAATTCAATCTTTGACATCGAAAATATTTTATTAAAAGACGCCGATATCGAAGCCAATTTATACCTTTCTTCTACTAATTCGACATCTTCTCAAACATCATCTTCATCAGCAATGAACTTGGTTTTGAATAAAACAATTTTAGATAATGTAAACGTAAAATACAACAATACAGCAGAGCGTAGAACTGCGCAAGGAATGGATTTTAATCATTTAGATTTCTCTCCATTAAATCTTGATTTGCGTAATTTCAAAATGTACAATAATACGTTTACTGGACAAGTAAAAAGTGCTGAAATAAAGGAATCAAAAGGTCTAAATATACAAAAATTAACGACAAACTTCTTGTATGCGAATACACAAGCTTATCTGAAAAATCTATACTTAAAAACACCTAAAACAATTCTTCGGGACGAAGTAATTCTTCAATACAATAGCATTCAACAACTAACATCTAATCCTGAAAATGTATTGGTTAATGCGAATATCAAACATTCTAAAATTGGATTTGCAGATATTCTAAATCTTGTTCCAACGCTTAGAAAAACGACGCCTTTCGACAACTATCCAAATGCAATTTTACACGTAAACACGAATGTAAAAGGAAAAGTAAATGATTTATTCATCAATAATTTACAGGTTTCTGGTTTAGATGATTTAGAAGTTTCGGCTTCGGGAAGAGTGAAAAATGCAATGAATCCAACGAAATTATTTTATGATTTGAACATTAAAAACTTTTCTACTTCATCGAAAACAATTTACAATTTAGTTCCTAAAAACATTATTCCAAACAACATTAGAATTCCGTCAAAACTTTCTGTAAAAGGAAAGGCGAAAGGAACAACGAAACTTATCAATACGCAATTAACCATCAACTCGACCTTAGGAAACGCAAAAATTGATGCCATTGTGGATATGTTGAAAAAAGATGCGGAAAAATATAACGTAAAAGCTGAAGTCCAACATTTAGATGTCGGAACTTTAATTAGTAATAAAGACATCGGGAAAGTCACTGCAAAATTGAATGCTATCGGCACAAGTTTTAATCCCGAAAAAATGAATACGAAGCTTTCAGGATTTATTACGTCTGCGAATTACAACAATTACACCTATCAAAATATTAACCTTGATGCAAAAATAAATGAAGCTGTTTTTGAAGCACAAGTTTTATCAAAAGATCCAAATGCAAACCTTAATTTAATTGCTTCTGGTCTCTACAAAAAAGAGTTGTCAGATGTAAAATTAAATGGGAATATCAATCAATTAGATGTTCAAAAACTTGGTTTTTATAACGAACCTATGATTATCGCTGGGGAAATAGTTGCAAATTTTGCTAACCTAAATCCTGATCATTTAAATGGATCATTGACTCTCAAAAACTTTGCTTTATCGAACACAAAAGATATTTTCCCTTTGCAAGAAGTGAATTTAATCGCAAATTCAACAGCCGATTCAAATCAACTTAAACTTACTTCTCAGGTTGCAGATGTAGACTTAAAAGGTAAATATAAATTGACACAAATTTTTGGTTCACTTACCTCAACGATTAATCAATATTATCAATTTCAACAACCTGATGAAAATGAAAAAATAGAACCTCATCAATTTTTTACCTTACATGCAAAAATAAAAGACGATGAATTGGTTCGAAGATTTGTCCCTGATCTAAAAAATTTCGAAACGATTACATTAGATGCAGCCTATGATGCGGATTTGAAACAAGTTAATGTCGATGGAAAAATACCAAGTTTAACGTATGGTACAAATACGATTAACAATGGTTTTATCAAAATTTCGAACCAAAATGATGCGTTAGTTTATGCATTGAATATTGATCATTTGAGAAGCGATAATTTTCAGTTGAACAAGATAAATCTTGATGGAGATATTGCGAATAATACCATCAATTACAGCATTTCAACGAAAGATGATAAAGATATTACTCAATTTTTGGTTGCTGGAAATTTGAAAACATTGGATGACATTACAGAAATCAGCTTAAATCCGACTGGTTTAGTCTTAAACTATGATCAATGGGAAGTTGGAGAAGGAAATTTAATTCAATTAAAAAAAGACGGCATTGTTGCAAATAATTTCAAACTAATGCATAATGGAAGTGAGATTTTATTGCAATCAGCATCTGATAAAGGTACAAGTCCGCTTGATATTTCGATTAAAGATTTCAAAATAGAAACCATTACCGAAATTATCAAAAAAGATGACTTAGCAGCAAAAGGAACCATCAATGGAACAGCACAAATTAGAGATTTGAATACAAATATGACCTTCAATTCTGATTTAACTATTTCAGATTTAAAAGCATTTGGAAATCCTATTGGAACGATTGTAGCGAAGGTCAATAATACATCTCCAACTTTGATTAATGCAGACATTTCATTAAATGGACACCACAATGATTTGAAGATTTTAGGCGATTACAACACTGAAGCAAGTGCGTTTGATTTGAATTTAGCTATTAACCGTTTGGAAATGAAAACCGTTCAAGGATTTTCGATGAATCAAATCAAAGATACCGAAGGTTATTTGGCTGGAAACTTAAAAATTACTGGAACGGTAGATCAACCAAGTATTTTGGGACAATTAAAATTTAATGAAGTAGGTTTAACGATTGCTGAAACAGGTAGTAATTTCCGAAAAATTGATGACGCAATAGATTTTACGAACAAAGGAATAGAATTTAACCGATTCAAAATTAATGACAACGAAGGAAACTCTCTCACATTAAGAGGCGAAATATTAACTAAAACCTATCGGGATTTTGCTTTTAATTTAACTGCTAATGCACGAGATTTTAATGTTGTCAATTCCGAAAAAACTAACGATGCCATGATGTATGGTAAACTGGCTATTAATGCGAACCTAACAATAAAAGGTGATATGGATCTTCCTAAAGTAAACGGAAACTTAAAGGTAACAGATGACACTAATTTTACATTTGTTTTGCCTCAATCTTCACCATCTTTACAAGAACGAGAAGGAATTGTAGAATTCATTGATCAAGATCAAATCACGTTAAATGAAACGATTAAAACAGCTGAACTAATTACAGATTCTAAGATAAAAGGATTGGATGTTAGCGTGAATATTGAAGTGAGTAAAGAAGCTAAAACATCGATTATCATTGACAAAGTAAACGGAGATTTTGTCGAAATACAAGGTGAAGCTGAGTTGACAGGTGGAATGGATCCTTCTGGTAAAATGACTTTAGTTGGCGTCTATCAAGTAGAAAAAGGTGCTTATGAGCTTTCGGTAAGTTTATTAAAACGCCGTTTTGACATTCAGAAAGGAAGTAGTATAACATGGACAGGTGAGCCAACTGCTGCAAACCTTGATATTACAGCAATTTACAAAACAAAAGCAGCACCAATCGATTTGATCGAACAACAAATTTCGGGTTATTCATCATCAGAAATGAACATGTACAAACAACGTATTCCGTTTAATAGCGAACTCATTTTAAAAGGTGAATTACTAAAGCCTGAGATTAAGTTCAATATTTCGATGGACAAAGACAATCCCTCTATTGCAACAGCCGTTATCGAAAATACACAATCCAAATTGGATCAGTTAAAAAATGATGAAGCAGAAATGAATAAACAAGTTTTTGCATTATTGTTGTTAAATCGCTTTATTGGAGAAAATCCGTTTGAAAGTAAAACAAGTGTTTCTGCCGAAACTATGGCGTTACAAAGTGTGAGTAATATTCTTTCGCAACAATTAAATAATTTGGCAGATGATTTAATCGAAGGTGTCGACATTGATCTGGGATTAGACACACAAGATGATTACTCATCAGGTACCAAAAACACTCGAACAGACTTGAATGTTGCGGTAAGTAAGCGCTTGTTAAATGACCGATTAAAAGTTTCGGTTGGAAGTAATTTTGGGCTTGATGGTGACGCCAGAGAAAACGAAAACATGACTAACATTGCTGGAGATATCACAATTGATTATAGTTTATCACGCGATGGTCGATATATGTTAAGAGCTTATCGAAAAGATGAATATCAAGTTGCTTTACAAGGACAAATTGTAGAAACTGGTGTTGGTTTTATTATCACATTAGATTACGATAAATTCAAAGAAATTTTCGAGAAAAGAAGAAAAAATAAAACGAATAGAAAAACACAAAAAGTCGTATCTCAACCATGAAAAAATCAATTATAACATCTATCAAATGTATTGCTATTTCATTTGCCACAGTTGGTATTACTTCTTGTAGCAACACCCGTTTTCTAAAAGAAGGTGAAACACTTTACACAGGTTCTAAATTAACCATAAAAGGGGATTCATTAAGCAAAAGTGATCGCGTAGCTTTAAAAGATAATCTGGAAGAAAATATTATTCCCAAACCTAATTCAAGTTTTTTTGGATTACGTCCTCGATTATACATTTACAATATCACGAGCGAACCAAAGAAACAAAAAGGATTAAAATATTGGTTGAAATATAAGGTAGGACAAAAACCTATTTTATTAAGTGATGTTGATATCGATTTTAATAAAAAAATCCTGGTTAATTATGCCGAAAACAAAGGCTATTTCAATGCAAAAGCGCAAGGAGATACCATTAGCAAAGACAAAAAAGCAGTAGTAAATTATGTGTTACAACCACACAAACGCTATTACATCAATCAGGTTAATTTTCCAAAAGACACAACATTAGTTGTGAACAAAGAAATTAATAAAACAGAAGCCAAAACTTTACTTAAAGAGAAGCAACCATTTGATTTGGATGTGATAAAAGCCGAACGCGAACGTATAGATTCTCGTTTAAAAGAGAACGGTTTTTATTATTTTCATCCTGATAATATTATTGTACAAGCAGATAGTACCGTTACAAACAAACAAGATGTTGAGCTTTTTGTAAAGCTAAAAAACCAAACTCCCGAACAAGCTAAAAAACAATTTACGATTGATAAGGTTATTGTTTTTCCTGATTACAATATTCGGCAAGCAAGAAAAGGTATATACCAAATGCCGATGCCTACAGATTCTTTAGGAAAATATGAACAAAATGGTTTTTATATGGTAGATTCGAAAAAGAACTTTAAACCAAAAGTTTTCGATCGTGCCTTGTATTTCAAAACTGGTGATATCTACAATCGTGCTGATCATAATTTAACCCTAAATCGATTAATTAATTTAGGTGTTTTTAAATTTGTGAAAAACGATTTCGTTATTTCAGATTCCATCAACAATAAATTTGATGTTTATTATACGTTGACACCACGCGAATTTCAATCGTTGCGCTTAGAAGTTTTAGGTCGAACAAATTCGGCGAATTATGGCGGTGGCGAATTAAACTTAAATTGGACGCATCGTAACATACTAAAAGGAGCAGAACAACTTAAAATGGCTTTGTATGGTGCTTTTGATATGCAATTAGGTGGTCAAAAAGATGCGAATAACATTTTTAGAGCTGGTTTTAATACACAACTTTCGATTCCGAGAATTGTAGCACCCTTCAAATTCAATTCATCAAGTGCGTTTGTTCCACGAACAAATATTGAAATGGGTTATGAATATCAAAACAGATCAAAATTATACACCTTACATAATTTCAATACGTCTTTTGGATATATTTGGAAAGAAAATGCACAGAAAGAACACAACCTAAAAGTGTTTAGTGCAACTTTATTATTTCCGGAAAAAGTAACCGATGAATACAACAGCAAAATTTACGATTCGATAGGAAATATTATTAACCCAAGTTTAAAACGCGTTGTCGATAAACAATTGATTTTTGGCCCACAATATTCGTACACCTATACTACCACAATGTTACCACGAAAAAGTACATTTTATTACCGTGGTTTAGTTGATTTGGCTGGAAATTTAACAGGATTGATTACTGGTGCAAATGTAAAAAAAGACAAGGAAAAAGAAATCTTCAAAATTCCATTTAGTCAATATGCAAAAATGGAACACGACTTCCGTTTTTACCACAAGTTTTCGGACAAATCCTCAATTGCCACACGCTTTATAGGAGGAATTGCTTATCCTTACGGTAATTCTGAATTTGTTCCATATTCCAAACAGTTTTTTGTAGGAGGAAGCAATAGTATTCGCGCATTTAGAGCACGTACATTAGGTCCTGGAAGTTATGATCCACGCCATCAAAATGCGAATTTCTTTTTTGATCAATCGGGAGATATTAAACTCGAATTAAATGCAGAATTTAGACAGAAATTATTTAGTTTTCTAAATTTAGCGTTGTTTGTTGATGCAGGAAATATATGGTTGATGAACGAGGATGAAACGCGTCCAGGTGCAAAATTTTCAAAAGATTTTATAAACGAAATAGCTGTAGGAGCAGGATTAGGACTACGACTTGATTTTAGTATTTTAATTCTAAGATTGGATTTAGCCACTCCTCTTCGTATTCCGTATTATGAGAAAAATGACCGATGGACATTTGATAAAATTGATTTTGGAGACAAAGCATGGCGAAAAGATAACTTAATTTTGAACATCGCGATTGGATATCCATTCTAAGCGTAAAGCAAAAATAAAAAACGAGTATCAAATGATACTCGTTTTTTTATTATTTATACTAATTACTTCAAATCGAAACGATCTGCATTCATCACTTTATTCCAAGCGGCAACAAAATCTTTCATAAATTTATCTTGTGCATCTTCTTGTGCATATACCTCAGCAATAGCTCTCAGTTCAGAATTAGAACCGAATACCAAATCAGCACGAGTTCCTGTCCATTTTGGTGTACCTGTCTTACGATCAGAACCTAAATAAACTTCTTTCGTTTCATCTTTTGCTTTCCATTGTGTACCCATATCCAATAAATTCACAAAGAAATCATTTGTTAATTGACCAGGACGATCTGTTAAAACACCATGATTCGAACCATCATAATTGATATTAATTGCACGTAAACCACCAATTAAAACTGTTAATTCTGGCGCTGTTAACGTTAATAAGTGTGCTTTATCAATCAATAATTCTTCTGTCGAAACACCTTGACGTTTCGTTTTGCGGTAATTACGGAAACCATCTGCAATTGGCTCTAACCAACCGATAGACTCTACATCTGTTTCTTCTTGTGAAGCATCTGCACGACCTGCTGCAAATGGAACTGAAATTGTTTTACCAGCATCATTTGCTGCTTTTTCGATGGCTGCATTTCCACCTAAAACAATCAAATCTGCTAAAGATACTTGTTTCGATGAATTTACTGCATTAAACGAAGCTTGCACACCTTCTAATGCTTTCAATACTTTATTTAATTGAATTGGGTTGTTCACATCCCAATTTTTCATTGGCTCTAATCTAATTCGTGCTCCATTCGCACCTCCACGCTTGTCCGATCCTCGGAATGTAGAAGCTGAAGCCCAAGCTGTACCAGCTAATTCTGAAACTGTTAAACCAAGATCTAAAATTTGTGCTTTTAAATTTTCACAATCATTTTCATCTATCAATTCGTGTGTTACTGCTGGAATAGGATCTTGCCAAGTGAAAGTTTCTGTTGGCACATCTGCACCTAAATAACGAGAAACTGGTCCCATATCGCGGTGAATTAATTTAAACCATGCTTTACGGAAAGCATCTTCAAATTCTTCAGGATGCTCTAAGAAACGACGACCTATTTTTTCATAGATTGGATCAACACGTAATGCGATATCAGATGTCAACATTGTTGGTCTTAATCTTTTCGAAGCATCGTGCGCATGCGGAATAATTTCACCTACATCTTTTGCTACCCATTGATGTGCTCCTGCAGGAGATTTTGTTAATTCCCATTCGAAACCGAATAAATAACTCAAGAATAAATTCGACCATTCTGTTGGTTTACTTGTCCATGTCACTTCAATTCCAGATGTAATTGTATCCCCAGCATTTCCAGTTCCATAAGAGTTTTTCCAACCTAAACCTTGCATTTCAAGACCAGCTGACTCAGGATCATCACCAACGTGATCAGCAGATGCTGCACCATGTGTTTTACCAAAAGTATGTCCACCTGCAATCAACGCTAAAGTTTCTTCGTCATTCATCGCCATACGTGCAAACGTATCACGAATATCTCTTGCCGAAGCCAATGGATCTGGGTTACCATCTGGACCTTCAGGGTTCACATAAATTAATCCCATTTGCACTGCAGCCAACGGATTCTCTAAATCACGTTCACCGCTATAACGGCTGTTTGCTCCCCCACTTTCTTCTAACCAAATTTTTTCAGATCCCCAATATACATCAATATTTGGCTCCCAAACATCAGCACGTCCACCTGCAAAACCAAGTGTTTTGAATCCCATTGATTCTAAAGCTACATTTCCTGCTAAGATGATTAAATCTGCCCAAGAAATCTTGTTCCCATATTTTTGTTTAATTGGCCAAATCAAACGACGCGCTTTATCCAAAGACACATTATCTGGCCATGAGTTTAATGGTGCAAATCGTTGTTGCCCTTCTCCACCTCCACCGCGACCGTCTTGTACACGATAAGTTCCTGCACTGTGCCAAGCCATACGAATGAAAAATGGACCATAATGACCAAAATCTGCTGGCCACCAATCTTGCGAATCTGTCATCAAGGTTTTAAGATCTGCCTTAATCGCTTCTAAATCTAATTTTTTAAATTCTTCCGCATAATCAAAATCTTCTCCTAATGGATTTGATTTATTTGAATGTTGACGTAAAATACTTACATTTAATTGATTTGGCCACCAATCTTTATTTTGTGTTCCCAATCCTCCAACTGGCGTTGTATCCATTTGACCATTATGAAATGGACATTTTGAGATATCTCCTCCTTGATTTTCCATTGATTAATATTTTATGTTTATTATTTTGTTTTGGTAAATATCATAAATATAATAATTTGTCTTATCAATTAAAAATCAAATTGTTTTATCAACTAATCAATTTATCTTATACCAAGTGCAAATTAAATAGTTATTAATTATAAAGCGAAAAATTAATTAACTACATTTAACTGTTACACTCATTGATCCTACCGTGATAAGAAATAATAACTCCGATATTGGTAATTGTAAAGCACAAAAAAATCAGTTATTTACAAAAACAACTGATTTTTTTTTGAGATTATAATTTATTTTATCGTTTTTATTTATACATCAATCCACCTATATTCGTTATAATTAAAAAGGTTTCTTTTATAAACCCGTTGTGCATTATGAATTAAAAAGATAAAAGTTGTTCATTTGATTGAAAATCAGTAAATTGAATTAACTGCAAAACATTTATAATGAACAACTTGAATGCAAATTACGAAAGAATTTTGGAAGTTTTGCGAAAAATATCAAAATGAAAACCTATTGGCCTATCAAAGACGACCTCCAAAATTGAAGGATTTGGAATTGATAAGTCTTGCGTTAACTGCTGAATTTATGGGTATTGACAGCGAAATTCATCTTTTTCGACAAATTCCTCAAGCGATAAAATGCAAAATAGAACGTAGTGTTTATAATCGTCGCAAACGTAGATTGGGCAGTAAAATAAATGATCTACGAATGAAAATTGCCCGAAGTTTTAATGAGTTTGAGAAGTTTTTCATTATTGACACTATGCCCGTAGAAGTATGTAAACTCTCGAGGAGAATACTTCAAAAATCTGTAAAGATAACGACTATTGCTATCCAAACAGAGGCTTTTGTGCTTCTCAGAAAATGCATTTTTATAGCTACAAACTTCATGCAGTTTGTTCGATAAATGGAGTTTTTCAAAGTGTGGATTTAAGTCCTGCTTCCGTTCACACATCCATTATTTAAAAGATATCAGAGAACAATTATCCGATTGTACCTTGCTTAGAGACAAAGGCTACTTGTCGTCTGAGATTCAGATTGATTTATTTAAATATGCCAATATAGAACTCGAAACTCCGAAAAGAGTTAATCAAAAGGACTACAAGCCACAGTTTTATTTATTCAAAAAACAGCGAAAAAGGATTGAAACACTTTTCTCACAACTCTGTGACCAGTTTATGATTAGACGCAATTATGCAAAAACTTTTGAAGGCTTCTAAACAAGATTATTGGCTAAAATAACTACTTTAACCGTTGTACAGTTCATTAACAAAGAATATTTTAACCGAAATATCAATAACCTAAAAGTCAGTATTGTTTAAAATGCGCAACGGGTTTTAATACCAAAATCGTACAAAAAGAAAAATAGTACAAATACGAATATATGTACTGTTTAAAATAAAATTTTATTGGTCTAATCCTGTATCATTTTTTCAGGACGTTACATTTATTTTTTAATTACTTTTTTGGTAACAATTTTTCCATCTTTTAGATGGATTGATAAAATGTACATTCCTTTAGGAAATTGTTTTAGACTTACTTCAGAGCCTAAATCAATACCAATTAAGCGGCCATTAAAATCATATAAATTCGCATAATCAAAATGATTAGCTTTTATTTTTATTCTATCATTTGTTGGGTTTGGAAAAACTTCTACAAGTGTTTGTTGATAATCATAATCATAATCATTAGAAGATAACTCAGACCAAGTATTTTCAGCTTTTTCTCCTCCCCAAATTAATGTAGCTAAATAAGGATTGTCGATAAAAGGGTTACGACTACCTTGCATCTCACCAATAATTTCGTTTCGTACTTTTTCAAATTCTGAAACTTTATCTTCCACATTCCATTTTAAGAACATATTTGGCATACCATCTTCATTGCTTGATATTGGATTATAAGCCACATTTTGAGGATCTGTTTCCAAACCATAATGCAAATACATATACATAATAATACGTGCAACATCACCTGTCCATTCATCACCTGGATAAAAAGCTTTATTGATTAAATTGGCTTGTCCTGTCACGTCTTGTACCCATTTTTCACGAAAAGGATTATTGCTTCGTTTAGAATTTAACTGTCTATCAACAGCGCGTAAATTATGTGCATCTGTACCTGTTCCAGGAAAGCTTGTTTCTAACTTTGGAGAAGCCAAAGATTTTGGAAACACATGTTCACGTTCCCATTTTCCAATTGTACTTCCTCCTGATGAGTTATTTTTGTTATTTACATCTCGTGTACGTTGTTCTGAATAAATTGATGATTCATCTGTAAAACCATAGATTAATAAAACACGTCCTTCAGAATCTAAGTCTAAATCAGACTTATCCAAAATATTCCAAACACCAGGTGTATAATTTACAGCGCGATGAGTCGCAGCAATTAAATCATGTAAATCTTCTTTTACAATTTTTCCATTTTGTTTAAAATAAATCCCTTCATAATAAGCAGGAATTTGCGCAAAAAGCGTAAAAGGAAATAAAAGAAGTAGATATTTTCTCATAATTATTTATAAATATTTAGCAAAAGTAAGTATTTATAAATAGTTAAAAAAAGATGAAGTACTTAATTCTACTACGTTTATTATTGAAACTGCTTGATATATTGCTTAGGTGTTAAACCATATTTTTTCTTAAAAGCTGAAATAAAATGAGATGGGTTTTCATAACCAATTTCAAAAGAGATATCTTTTACCATTAATTGATTTTCTTCTAATTTATGCAACGCATATTCTAATTTTTTATCCAACAAATAACCATAAACGGTTGTACCATAAAGTTCCTTAAAACCTTCTTTTAAATGATATTCAGAAATAGAAAATTTCTCACAAAGCTGTTTAATAGTTGGTGGATTTTTGAAATCAGCTAATAAATAATCTTTAATTTCTTTAATTCTTTTTCCTTCGTTTTCATTATTCAGAAATGGACAATGCTCGCTTTTACTTTCTATTTCAGAGAAATAAAGTGTAAACAATTCATACATTTTTCCAATTAAAAATAAATTTTGAAACTGTGGCGAAAGTTTCATTTGCTCAATCTGATTCAACACTAACTTTATCGAAGGACTAATTTCTCGTTCAATGTAAAACTTTTCTTGTGTCATTGTTGAAATCAAATTATTCTGAATTTGGTATTCAGCAAACAATTGATGCAATTTTTTAATAGATAACACAACAATATAAACTTTACTCTCTGCATTGATATTTAATGATAACGGAATATCTAAAGTTGGATAATAGAACAAAAAACTTTTACCTTCGTGCAGATTGATTTTGTAAATACCATTATTAAAATTAAATGTCAGCGAACCTTTTGTACAAAAATAGAATTGTATATAACGTTTGTCTATTCCTTTCAAAATAGTATCTGTAGACGCTGTAAAGTTGTCTATTTGAGCGATAAATACGTCAGTCGATAATTTATACTCGTTGATTTTACTTTTATGGGTATTTTTTAATTTCATTTCGAATAATGAGGTTTATCACATAAAAAACGTGACATTTGTCAATTGCGCTCTTTATAGAGGTTTACGTACAAATATAAACTTTAATTTATAATTATTCTAAAAAAAGAAACTTTAATTTTTAGCGTTACTTTTCCCTTTTAAAGTTATTTTTGCAATGCTTTTGAACCTACTTTTGTATCAGTATTTGAAGAAATGACAATTAGAGGTAATAAAACGGAAGAAAAATTTTACGTTATCGGAATCAGCTATGAAAAAGCAGATGCCGTAACAAGAGGTAAATTTACATTTTTTCCAGAACAAGTAGAAACATTTACAAAAGATTCTAAATCGAATGGTTTAGAAAACTTTTTTATTGTATCAACTTGTAATCGTACTGAATTTTATGGTTTTGCTGAAAGTGAAGATCAAATCGTTGAGCAATATTGTAAATACACAGAAGGTAATGCAGTAGATTTCCGTCAATTTATGATGGTAAAAGAAGGTGAAGAGGCGATTAATCATTTATTTCGCGTATCGTCAGGTTTAGAAAGTCAAATTTTAGGTGATTTTGATATCATAGGTCAAATCAAAATTTGGTTTTCTCGTTTCAAAAAACAAGGCACATCCAATGCTTTTTTAGAGCGTTTAGTGAATACTGCAATCCAAATTAGTAAAAAAGTCAAAAACGAAACTTTTTTAAGTAATGGTTCTGCATCTGTCGCTTATTCAGCAGTGAATTTTATTCAAGCTACCCAAGGAGATTTAACAGACAAAAATATTTTGTTGTACGGAATTGGTAAAATTGGTCGTAATACATGTGCGAATTTGGTCAAACATTATCCAAACACAAATATTACATTAATCAACCGTACAAAAGAAAAAGCGGAAGTTCTTGGACTGAAATATGATATTACAGTAAAAGATCACAGCGAATTAAAACAAGAATTACAAAACACAGATATTTTAATTGTAGCAACAGGAGCAGGTAGTTATACCATTACCGAAGAAATGATTGCATTTGATAAAGAGATGACAATTATTGATATGTCAGTTCCAGAAAATGTAATTCATACATTGGCTTCTCGCGAATCTATTCAGTTAGTAAATGTAGATGGATTGTCAAAAATGGTAGATGATACAATTGCGCAACGTCGTAATTCTATTCCAGAAGCTTTGGCAATTATCGAAGAACACTCAACAGAATTTTACGAATGGTTAGAAACCAGAGAATTAGTTCCTGCGATTCAATCTTTTAAAGATAGATTAGACTTTTTTCAAAGTTTTGCTTTACATAACTTGAAAAAAGATAATGTAAACATCGACGAAAATGAAACGATTTTAACAGAAAAAGTAATTCAAAAAATTACCAATCAGTTTGCCTCTTATTTGATCGAAAATAAAGAAAATGCAGACGAAACAATTCAGTTAATCGAAAAAATGTTTCATTTAAAACAAGCTTAATACCATCATGAAAACAATAAAAATTGGTACACGTCAAAGTCCTTTAGCACTTTGGCAAGCCAATAAAGTAGCTTCGATTTTAGAAGCGAAGGGTCATCCAACAGAAATCGTTCCGATTACTTCTGAAGGTGATACAAACCTAAAACAACCCATTTATTCGTTAGGATTAACAGGCGTTTTTACACGTTCATTGGACATTGCATTGTTGAATGATCAAGTAGATATTGCTGTACATTCTCTAAAAGATGTGCCAACTATTTTACCTGAAACATTAGAATTGATAGCTTATCCGGAACGTGCAAGTTCTGCTGATATTTTAGTGTACAAATCAGAAGATATTTTCAAGAAAGAACACCGTATTATCGCAACAGGTTCTTTGCGCCGTAAAGCCTTTTGGAATCATAAATACCCTAATGATACCATTGTAGATTTACGTGGAAATGTACAATTACGTTTACAAAAATTACAAGATAATCAAGATTGGGACGGTGCAGTGTTTGCATTTGCAGGTTTAGATCGTTCAGAAATTTTAGATGAATTAGCTGCAAAAGGTCTTCATTATAAAGTGATTGATTGGATGATTGCTGCGCCATCGCAAGGAATTTTGGGAATTGTAGCAAAAGAAGGTTTTGATTTGAGTGATATTAATAATCCTCAATGTGAATTGTTTGCGACAGTAGAACGTCAATTCTTAAATGTTTTAGAAGGAGGTTGTACAGCACCAATTGGAGCATTAGTTGAAAAAATCGATGAAGAAAATTATTCGTTCAAAGGAGCAATTTTATCCATTGATGGACAAGAAATGATTTCAATCGAAAGACAATTTAAAGCAAATGAGTATTTGACGAAAGGTCGCGAATTTGCTGAAGAATGTATTGCACAAGGTGCAGGAAAAATGATTGAACAAATTAAAAAAGAAATCGGAACGAAATAGTGCGTACAAAAGTTTTATTTACAAAGTTAATTCCGTCTTCGCTTCTTGAAAAAGAATTTGGAGCTGATGTAGAGGTGGTTTGCAAGCCAACTTTGGATATTGAATTGACTTCGGCGAATGAAATTTTGAAGCAGATTGATGATTCAATTCATCAATTTATCGTAACGAGTCAAAATACTGTAAATGCCATTCAAGATTTGGAGTTGAATGGTCATTTTTTTGTTGTAGGAAAAAAAACGGCAGAAAAACTGAAAACGCAAAACAGAGAAGTTGTTTTGGTTGAAGATTACGCAGAAGATTTAGCTCCGAAATTAATTTCAGGAAATTATCTTCCGAAATGGAATTTCTTATGTGGTTCTTCGCGTCGTGATTTGTTGGTAAACGAATTGTCAAAAGTCAATCACGAAGTTAATCAGATTATAACCTATCAAACAGAACAAATTAATTATCAAGTGAATGATTTGTTCGAAGTCTATGCTTTTTTTAGTCCGTTATCATTCAAAGCATTTCATCAACACAATAATATTCCAGAAAGTTCGCGTATTTTTACAGTCGGAAATACAACAACTTCTGCAATCAAAGAAGTTTATCCAAATCATAAAATTATAACTGCACAAACACCTTTGGTGGAAGTGGTTGTCGAAAATATAAAAAAATACATCAATGATAAAAAATGATTTGCTTTTAAAAGCATTGAGAGGTGAAGAGGTAGAACGTCCACCAGTATGGATGATGCGTCAAGCTGGACGTTATTTACCAGAGTTTATAGAATTGAGAGATAAATACGATTTCTTTACACGTTGTCAAACGCCAGAATTAGCAGCAGAAATTACTGTTCAACCAATTCGTCGTTTTCCGTTGGATGCAGCAATTATCTTTTCGGATATTTTAGTTGTTCCACAAGCAATGGGAATGAATTTCGAAATGAAACCTGGAGTTGGTCCATGGTTAGAGAATCCGATTCGTACGACTCAAGATGTAGAAAAAGTATATATTCCTGATGTTGAAGAAGAATTAGGATATGTGTACAAAGCGATGGATTTGACGAAAAAAGAATTGGATAATAATATTCCTTTAATCGGTTTCGCAGGTTCGCCTTGGACATTGTTGTGTTATGCAGTAGAAGGACAAGGGTCTAAATCGTTTGATAAAGCAAAAGGGTTCTGTTTTCAAAATCCAGTTGCTGCACACCAATTATTAGAAAAAATTACTCAAACTACAATTCAATATTTATTGAAAAAAGTAGAACACGGTGCAAATGTGATTCAGATTTTTGATTCTTGGGGTGGAATGTTATCGCCAAAAGATTATGATGAATTTTCTTGGAATTACATTGAGCAAATTGTAAACGAAGTTTCTAAAGTAGTTCCTGTAACCGTTTTTGCAAAAGGTTGTTGGTTTGCTTTAGAGAAAATGGCCGATTCTAAAGCTTCTGCTTTGGGAGTTGATTGGACAATTACACCACAATTAGCACGCGAGTTTACTGGTTTCAAAAAGACGTTACAAGGTAACTTTGATCCTTCTCGTTTGTTATCTCCTCCAGAAACTATTCAACAAATGGTAAAAGAAATGATTGACGATTTTGGTCCTTATAAATATATTGCCAATTTAGGCCACGGAATTTTACCGAATATTCCAGTAGAAAATGCACAAGCGTTTATAGAAGCGGTTGTAAATTATAAGAGAGATTAAGAAACTCGATATAATAAGAAAACCTTCCGTGATGGAAGGTTTTTTTATTAAAAATATAATTTGAATTTTACGATTGTACTAAGATCTTTTGTGTAATAAGCAATCCAGTAATAATTATATTCTTTACTTAAATTTCTATATTGATATATTTCTCCTTTTCTACTTAATGATTTTTTTATTAAATTATTGCTTTCTAAAAATTCTAGATTAAAATCATAATTATTCTTCCAATGTAATTTTAGTTTAGAAAAAGACTCATCAATAAAATATTCAATCCAATTATTATTTTCAATTTTTACAATTGTTTTATTTCCTTCATAATCAAAATAATATAATTCAGAAGCTGATTTTATTAATTTATACTCTTTGTCATTTATTGTTGATTTAGGCAAATTTTCTAAAGTAATCCAGTTTTCGTTATTTTTTTCAGAGAATTTTCTTATTATATCAGTGTATGCTTTACAATTTTTTTGAAATCTATAAAAAATAGCTTCTTCTTCAGATTGAATTTCATCTTTTGAAAAATCTTTAAAATATTCAACTAAATTAATGTCTTGATTGACTAAATTAATTCGTTGTGCATTATAAATTAAAAAGATAAAAGTTGTTCATTTGATTGAAAATCAGTAAATTGAATTAGTTGCAAAACATTTACAATGAACAACTTGAATACAAATTACAAAAGAATTTTGGAAGTTTTGCGAAAAATATCAAATGAAAACTAGCCTATCAAAGGCGACCTCCAAAATTGAAGGATTTGGAATTGATAAGTCTTGCATTAACTGCTGAATTTATGGGTATTAACAGCGAAAATCATCTTTTCGACAAATTCCTCAAGCGATAAAATGCAAAATAGAACGAAGTTTTTAGATCAAACAAAACCTCTTTTAAATGAGCGTCAACTAAAAGTCATTCTAAAAATGTTGGATCAAGGTGCGGAAGGATTTGAAGGTGGAATGTCTGCAAAGAAATATATTTCGATAACAAAAACATCAAAAGCTACTGCTACACGTGATTTACAAGATTTAGTTGAAAAAAATGTATTGATTACTGAAGGTGCGGGGCGTTCTGTGAGATATGAGTTGAATATGTAATTTATTCGATTAAATAAAAATGGGTATCAAACGGGTATCAAAACAATGGTGAAAAATGGTGATTTTAAAATGTAGTGAAATTGATAAATTATTAATAATCAGCATTATTAAATAAAAAAAGCACCTTTAAAAAGGTGCTTTTGTGGTCCCACTTGGGCTCGAACCAAGGACTTGCTGATTATGAGTGGGCGTAATGAAACTTTCAAATTGTTTCATTCGTATTCATAACTGCTGAAAATCAATATTTTAAAAACAATAAAATTTATTTTTGATTTCATTCAAATAGATAATACAGTACAATATGTTGTCTGAATGTTATACCGATAAAAATTTATGTATGAAATCAAGTATTAAAATCGTTTGTAAAAAAAATGCGCTAGCTGATGGTAAATTCCCAATCTATTTAAGAATTACTATTGATAGAAAATCTAAATTCTATAAAATCCCATATTCTTGTGATTTAAGAGAGTGGAATGAAGTAAAAGGTAGATTCAATTCTAAAAATTCAAATTATCTTCAATCAAATAGAGTATTAAGTAGAATTGAGGATGACGCTTCTAAAATTTTTGATGAACTACTAGAGTATAAAAATACATTTACATTAATAGAATTTGATAATTTATATCGTCAAAATTCCATTGATAATAATAATTTTGTTGATTTTTTAGAATTAAGAATAAAACAATTATATGAATCAAAACAAATAAGTTATAGTGATTCTCATAATGACACTTTAATTTCTTTAAGAAAATTTAAAAGTAATATTGATAAATACTCTTTTGATGATATTGATTATAACTTCTTATTAAATTATGAAACATTTTTAAGAAAAACAGGATGTAAAGATGGTGGTATTGGAGTATATATGAGAAATATACGTGCAACTTTCAATATTGCAATAAAATCAAAAATTGCAAAACAGGAATTATATCCTTTTAAAGATTACAAAATATCTGCTCTTAAATCTCAAAAAATAAAAAAAGCACTAACAAAAGAGCAATTACAAAATTTAATAGATTTTGATATTAAAAAGATTCCTTCAGCAACTAATGCACGATATTTATATTTGTTTAGTTTTTATGCAAGGGGTATGAATTTTACTGATTTAGCAGAGTTAAGATGGGATGAAATAGAATATAGTAAATTCTCATATAAAAGAAATAAAACAGGCATAAACATTCGTGTAAAAATTCCAGAAAATGATATTACAAACGAAATATTGAAATTCTATAAAGAATATCGTCCCTATCCTACTAACTACATTTTTCCAATACTAAAGAAAGATATTCTTGATTATAATGAAGAAGAATTATTTAATCGGAAACACAGTGTTAGAAGCTATTATAACAAACAATTAAAACTAATATTTGAAGATCTAAAAATTGACACAAAAATAAATTTCTATACTGCTCGCCATACTTTTGCTACATTATCTTTAAGAAATGGTGTTCAAGTTTCTAAAATCAAACAAGCTCTCGGTCACCAATCAATTAAAACTACTGAATCTTATTTAGAAGATTTTAAAGATCATGAAATTGATGAAGCTTTTGAGAAGTTGATATAGAATTTATCCCCAACCAATTTTGGAGTTGGGGATAAATACATAATGAATTTAAATGTTTAATCCTTGAAGTTTATTAGTATAATTTGAATTTAAATATGCACCATAGCCTTGTTTGGATTCTCTAACAAAATCAAGATAGGAGTTTGCTAAATCACTCGTTAAAATTAAATACTTATTAACTGTATCTATTTCTTCTTGCACAATTTGATTACCTTTCAGTCCTAAACTTCTATGAGCCGTAATTTTATTTGAATGAATAATCTTAACATATTCTTTGTTTAAACAAGTAGTTTTTATCAAAATATGATCGGCATCTTTCGAAATGAATGTTGCCATTAATTTACCATAATCACTCATTGCATTACTATATCGTCTATTTAATTTTTTACTAATAATTTGTCGTATATCTACTTTGTTAACACAAGCATTATCATAACACATAAGTAAATAACTTAATTTATCTGCCTCATTAATTCTAATTTTAAAGAGATAATCTTGTTTAAACTCATCTTTAGATATTAAATAAGTATTATCTTCAAAAATATATAAAGTTACTAAATAGTCATCTTCAACATTCGTAAATAAATTATTTTGTATTTGTCCCTCGGTTTTAAATTCACTATAATAATCCTCATTATATATAGGCTGAAGATTATCAATATCATTATAGGAAATAATATTATCTTCTAATACTTTTTCTTCTTTAAAAGAAACACTTCTATTCATTTTTCTTTTGAAAAAATCTGTTAGATCATTTCCTTTTAGAATTGTCGTACGATTAGCTTGTCTTAACCAAAATTCGTTTTTATAATGTATTGGTGCGTCATAAGGTTTAATCTGAATTTCTAAATAAACAAATTGATTCAAATTATGGAATTTAAAATCTAAAAAAGAAGTTGCTATTTCTTTAGGAAAACCATAATTAATTGCAGAAACTATTTCATTTTGGTATTGATCTAACGTTCTTTTCTTATTTTCATAATTCAGATCATTCTCAAGACCAATAATATCACCATCATCATTTACACCAATAAATAATTTCCCCCCCTCAAATGAATTTAAAAAACCATTAATAGTCCTTAAAACAACATCAACTTGCTTAATTTCGGATGCAGAATAAAAGAATGATGATTTAAATTCTTGATGTTTAGATTCGATACCTAAGTTTGTTTTATTACGTAAAAATGGATGATTAATTTCTTCATCAATTTTTATCAATCCCTCTATTTGTAAATTTTTATCAATGATTTTTTCATTATTCAATAATTCACTAATGATTAATTGTTGATAAAATTTGAACAAATCTTGATTTTGATTATATTGTTTAATTAAATTATATGATTCTATTAATTTTTTGGCTTTATAATATTTATTATCTGAATGAATGTTTATAGGAATATCAATATTATCAGAATTAAAATAATTTAATAGATCATAAACTATTCGCTCCGTTTTAAGATTTTCAAATTTAGATACAGTTGATTCATCAATTTCGATTAACTCTACATTTTCCTTCTCACTTGTAATATGTAAGATATTATAAATATTATTAAGTTTTTGTTTATAATAATAAGATTTACTACTTTTTAAAATACTACTAATCGTGTATAAGAATAAGAATTTCAGAATCGTTTCTTTCAATTGATCATCATCTGAAATTGTAGATTCTATTGCAGACATCAAAAATCTTAATTGAACTTCTAATATTTTATTATTATCAAATACATCAGGTTTTTGAATGAATTTTGAACTTATAAGAAATTTTCTATACAAACTTTCTATATTATTAACAAATTGCTGGTTCGTTAATTTGTGATCATAACCAATAAATGCATTGATTTGTTCATTATAATCAATTAATTTAACTTCATAACATTTATTTAAAATTAAATTTAAATCATTTAAAAAAACAAGAATTCCATTTTCAGAAACACCTATAGCTCCTTGGTTATCTATTTTAAATATCTTAATAATATGAATATCGTTTTGATCTATTAATTCATCAATATATTTACTAAATTCTTCATTAAATTTTAAATAAACTTTTTTATCCTCATTTTTGATAATATTAAAAGAAATTTGATCTCCTTTTTTTATAAAAAGAGAAATATTTTCAAGACAATTTAACCTATCAAAATAATTTACATGTAAAGTAAATTCTATTGGTTTTTCGTTTATTAAAGAATTAACATAAACGAATTTATTATCACGATCAAATGCTTTAATAACACCATTATAAATAGTATTTGTATCGAAATCATTTGCTTGAAGTATTTCTTTATTATACTTTAAATCATGAATTTTCAGCACTTCAATAATCAATTCTTCAGCGGTTAAATCTTGAGATATATTTAATTTTTCAAAATTTGATCCTATCGCTAAATTATATTTATCAAATGTTAATAATTGATTAATCCTAGTTGCTGAAGAATGAAAATGATTGCCCGGTATTAAACAAATTTGATTCTCAAGCCGAACAGATTTCCCTGCATTGATAAATGGATTTTTAAAAGGAAGTTCCCTTAAAAGACGTAGGCAATTTTGTGTATCCAAATCTAAAAGGATAGAATTATTCAAGGTTTCAACTTCAATATACTGATTTTTTATAATAACATCAATAATAAGATTATTATATTTAATTGCTTTATCACTATCATATAATGCGCATAATTTCAATAAGTTTAATGTGTTATAAGTCGCTTTATCATAATCTTGATTTTTTATAACAAAGAATTGATATAAGTACAAATGCTCAATGAAATAAACTATCTTTTCTTTATTTTCTACCTCTTCATTATTAATACTATTAATAATATCGTCTTTAAAACTTATCATTTTCCCTTCTAAAGCAGTCGTAATTTTAAAGCTATCATCTTCATCATACATTCCGCTAGAAATAAAATTATATAAAGCATTAAAAGTTGTTAAATCATAATCGTCTGTATTAATTAAATGTGATATACGAAATAATTCAATTAATGTAGCTTTTTGATCATCAAATAAAACGGGAGTATTTTTTAATTGGCTATTTATGTTCTGAATATATGATTCTTCTTCATTTTGAATGTATAAGTTAACTGCGCTTTCTAATGCAAGCAATTTTTCATTTTTTTGTTTTGCTTTTCTAACAATATCATTTTTTTTAGCTGGACTAAAATTGTTAATATATCCTGACAATAACATCCATTTTTCTAGTTTTGTATACAAATCTAGAATAGTTTTAACTTGAATAAATTCACCATCTTCAAGTTCCAAGTAGATTAATTTATCTAATAATGTGAAATATGAAAATAACCACAAATTATTTCCACTTTGGTATTGTTCTAAAAAATTATTTTGCTCATCATCATCAATATATTCAACTAAATCATAGAAGTATGGCTTTAGATATTCTGAAATACCTAACTTCTCAAAAATATCTTCAATAATATAATTTGTTCTATCAAAATTCACTATCTCCTTTAAAGACAGATATAAAGAGCCTTTATCATTGACATTAGTAACATATAGATTTATATTATCACCAACTTTTAAATTTTGATTTTCAACAGAAAAAGTTTTATCATACGAAGGATAATAATCTTGTTTGAAATTATTTCTTGTATCTAATAATTTACACACTTCCAATCCGTTATAAAAACTGATCGTAATATCCTCAATTACAAAAGAATATTTTTTACCAAATTCATAAAGTTTCGTAGCAATAAATTTTCTTGTTAAATTTAATTTTGATTCTCCATTTTTATTTTGATACAAAAAAACTTCCACATCCTCTCCTAATTTAATATCTTTAATTTGATAAGGAATTACTATTGAATATTTTTTATTATTATAAATAGAGTTAATAAATTTTAAACCGTTTTTTGATTCAGTGATTGCTTCAACTCTAAATTTGTAAATTTTTCCTTTTTCAAAATCAGAAAGATCATAAACATTAGATTGAAGATTTTTTTGCTCAAAAACTAATTTATTTTTTTCTAAATCAAATTTCTCTACTTTTAATGTAATATAATCTTGATTAGTATATTCCTTAAAAGAAATTGGGATTTTTAAACGATTATTAAATTCATCCGTAATTAACAATTTATTATCTTCTTCATCAGAAATTTCAAAATCATATTCTTTTCCAACTTCATAATTATTTAATATACTATAATAAAAAATTGGATTCCCTGTATGAATATTTATGTTTGAACTATATAAATATACTATATCACCAATTTGATGTTCATCTAAACTAAAGCATTTATAAATTTGATTTGTTAAAATATCTTGAACGTAACAATAAGAGTTTTCGAAGTTTATTATTTTGTATTTTTTGTGCTTATTCATACTATTATTTTTTTTGTAATTTATTATTTAGCTATTCAATTTATTTTCATGGAACACAAATTAGTAAATAATATGTAAAAGTAAAAATTACTTTAAATATATATACATACTAATTTTACGAATCCATTCTATAATTTTACATACATAAATTAAAAGTATAATTCATGATTTATTAGGTAAGGTAGCATCTTTAAAAATTTAAAAATAAATGAAAATCAGATTTTTAACAACAAAATAAGGCTAAAGCATTATACTTATAAATTACATAATTAGACTAGGTTTGTTGGGAATAAAACAGTACCCTCAAAAATCAGAAACACAGTGTTATAAGCTATTACAACAAACAACTTAAATTAATTTTTGAAGAATTGAACATTGATACTAAAATCAATTTCTATACAGCTCGGCATACTTTTGCTACTATTTCATTAAAAAATGGTGTTCATGTTTCTAAAATTAAACAAGCTCTCGGTCACCAATCAATTAAAACAACAGAATCCTACTTAGAAGATTTTAAGGATCATGAAATTGACGAAGCTTTTGAGAATTTGATATAATAGTCTGAAAACTGTATCAAAAGATAAATAAACTATCTGAGAATCTAAAAAAATAAACATTGTAAAATAAATATACGACATATAGTATACTTTAGAAACAATCTAGTTAATGTTATATTTCTGGTAGTTTTTATTAAACGGCCGTATCCAAAAAACTGTTTAAAAGAAAATAGTATATATTTGCAATTCATTATTTTTGAATTAATAAAAACTCTCCAATCTATTAGAAAATTGATTGGAGAGAGTTTTTTATATTTTTTTTCGCGATTTGGTCGTCTCTCAGTTACAAATATTTTTCATAAACAATTGAGAAAAACATACAACTATTAATACTATAATTAAAAACAAAATTATAATAACTTTTAAACTATTAGGAATTTTATCTTTCCAAAAAGTTAAGTTTAGCTCCTTCACGATCCATTCTGTTTGAAATTGATAATAAAATTTAAAATGCGCTAGTAAATCACTAAAATACACTTGCTTAGACATATTATTATTATAAAACTCTTCTTCAATATGTTTTACTTTCTCAAGAATTTTTTTCCTTAATATATCATCAGAAGCATCAACTTCATTATACAATAAATGTAATTGATTATAAAGTTTTAAATATAAAACACCATATTTTTCATATTCTTCAACTCCTTTATCAAACTTATTTATGTAAAGACCAATAATACCAAATATTAACAATGTAGCAGATATAATTTTAGCATTAAAAATTTCAAATACTAAAGCTAAAACGCCTATTATCATTGATAATATTGAAATATACTCATTTAAATTATTCACTATATCGAATGAAGCAAAATTCTTTTTTGCTCCGAAACCTATATTATAAGCAGTTTTTGCAATATAATTCTTTAATTTATCATTATTCATAATAATTAATTTGATATAGGTACATCAATAGAAGCAATAGCTACAACAATACCATTTTTTATAATATAACATTCTACCAAATGTTCTCCTCTAAAATTTGTAGTTTCAAATTTTGTTTCATCACCACTAACTATTTGTCCTCTAACACAATTTTTTTTAATCGCTTCGTTACCTCTATTTGTAACTTTCCATTTAATTTCAAATGGATATGGAACAGTATTATTTTTAATAAAGAAGTTCAGTGATTTATTAATACTCAATTTTATTCCTTGTTGCAATAAATCACCCAATAGTTTTTCTCGGAAACCATTTTGTTTAATTTCACAATCTAACTCCAAATTATATGAAATAATAATTGGATATTGGTCTTCTATAAATTCTTCTGTATTATTAAATGATAAATTTAATGCTTTAGCTTCTGCTTCTTCATTTTTGTATTTTGGAAAATCATTGCCATAAATATCTCTCCATTTATTATGTTGAGTTTTTTCTGAAGTTGTGTCAATTGCTTCACAGGCTAAATCATAAGCTTTTTTTGCTTTTCTTCTGAATGATTTTCTAACTTTTACTCTTTGCTTACTTCCAAGTGCTGCATATTCTTTCTGGTCTTTTGGTTGATCATATAAATATTTAAAAAAATCACGAGACATCTCATCGTAATAAGCAAAACTTGTTTCGTCATAATCATTTGTCGAATTCAAAAAATTATAAGCAAGAGTGTCAATTAATAAACCTCCCATTACTACACCATTTTTATTTTTCCAAGACCTTGCCATTTTACATAATCGTCTAAGATTTTTATTCTTAGAATCTTGGAATTCTTTCATTGCGCTCATTTCTTTTCTTGGTTTTGTAATTTTCCATGAGCCATTGCCATAAGTATCAGGATATTTATAATCTTGATCTTCAATTTCAAAAACAGGTTGAACGTCAATATGAGTACCGTCCGAAAAATTAACAGTTACAACACATCTATCAACTTTAATATCTGATGAGGAATAAGTATTCGATATCGCAGTTTTTGTATCTTGTAATAGTTTTGATTGCCCTCCTTTTTTATTATAATCATCCCACTTAGAATTGGGCATTATGTATAACATATCCAAATCCGATATGCCTTTGATACCTGTATATCTTCCGTAAGAACCTACTTGCAGACTATTTGCAGTTTTGGAATCTATATCTCTATAAAATTCATTCAAAGATTTTGTTATACGACCATATCTGTAGGAAATAGTATCTGCTTTATCTTGAGGAATTTTAATATTTGATATAAACTCTTGAAAGGTTTCTGATGTTTTCATAATATTACTTCTCTTTTCTTACTCCTTTGAATGGTGTACCATCCTGTTTAACATCCATAAATTTCCCTGTATTTGTATCTCTTTTAACCCATTGTTCTGTTTTAGGGTTAAAAACTTGTGAGCGTTGTCTTACTGCTCCGTGGCGTCGATTATCACCCGATGTTCTATTAGTAGCCATTGCTAAAAATTATTATTCGTTAATATTTTTTAATAAAGTATCCCACGTGAAGCAAATCGGGAATGGATTTGTAGTAATCGAAAAAAAGAAGTTATATCTTAAGAAATATTAACATCAAATATGATGTAAAATTTAATTCTATTTATATATTTGTCCGTATAAGATATCCGGACTTCTTTTTAATCGTTCGATTATTAAGAATTACGTTACAATTTTAAACTCGGTAATGTCGCCAAACTTCTCCGAGTTTTTTTATGCCATAAATTCTCCTCTATTTTTTTATATTATGTCTTCATTTTTTTAATAATTCCCTAAGGTGTTTTTCAAAATTAGCGTAAGATTTTACAATAAAAAATTTCAACATCTTAAAAATAAAAAAGATTATCAACAAGTTGTTAATTATTTTATTTACAATGTTTTACATCAATAACAATATCTAGTTTACAATAATAAATTTATTTTTTATTTGATTTTTTTAACAAATTATTTATTAAATGCAATTTCTTTAACTTAAGTTGGGTACATTCAGAAATAAATACATTAAAAATCCCCAACTTCACTGTTGAGGATCAATACTATTTTTAAAGATAGACTTCTTTATAATCTTCCACCAACTCCTTTAAACTTATCTATAAAAGCGCTTATTCGTTGAAATACGGTTTGTTTCTTTGTTAGGTATTGTGGATTTAACGGACTCATTTTTGGTAAAATGGCGTTTAATTCTGTACCGTTAGAACTTGCGTATTCACGTTTTAATGAAGATTCGATATAGCGTTTTGTAGCTTCTTCGTTTAAGTTTTCTTCTGCGATTAATTCGGTAGCTTCTTCTTTTTGTTTGACTTGCGCATACTTAAAGAACGAATCAATAACCGTTGCTTTATCTGGAATAGTATCTAAATCTGTTTCATTGATAAAATCTACAACTAAAGATTCTTTTCCTCTATTCCCAATACTTGCACGAATTACTCGACTTATTTCTTCAACTAATTCAGCTTTGTCTTTTGTTTTCTTGTTGTGCTCGAAGATTAATTCTAAGATGTAATCTAAATTGATTTCTTGTGATTTTAATAAATCTACTTCAAAAACCACATCATCCCAATCAATCCCAGAATCTTCAGGTTGTTTACCTTCTTTTTCCTTTCTTAACCAATCACGAATGTCATTATAAGTCGAACGATAATCCTGTTCTGTGCGTTGTGGTAATAAATCAATCTTTTGCATTACCGAAAAATCTTCATCTGAAACATGGTACATTTCTTTGAATTCTTCTACAGCAGTAGCATCGTTTTGGTCAATGCTTTGTAAGGCTTTTAAACTTGTGAATTCATCATAGTTTTGTAAAACATTTTCAACGCGTAAGTATTCCCCAAATAATTTCGTAAACTCCTTTTTATCCTTCTCCTTTTCAATTGCATCTGGATTTGGAAATTTTTCATTTAATTCGTTGACCACTTCAATGAATCCTCTTCGTGCATCACCGGTTGAAATATCTGTAAAACCTTCTAAATATTCTTTGTAGCTTTTCTCTAAAACAACATTCTTTGTATTATTGTTTCCGAATATGGTAATCGCATCAATCGTTGCTTGTTCCAAATCGCGGAACGTGACAATATTTCCAAAAGATTTCGTTGCATCTAAAATACGATTGGTACGAGAAAATGCTTGAATTAATCCATGGTAACGTAAGTTTTTATCAACGAATAAGGTATTTAATTTTGGTGCGTCAAATCCAGTTAAAAACATTCCGACAACGATTAATAAATCGACTTCTTTATTCTTTACTCGTTCTGAAAGATCACGGTAATAATTCTGGAATTCATCGCTATCTACACCATAACTTGTTTTGAACATTTTATTGTAATCGTTGATGGCTTTCGTTAAGAATTCTTTCGCCGTACTGTTTAATGCAGAAGGCTCGAATGATTCGTCTATGATTTCTCCAATTGCTGATTGTTCTTCGTTCGCTGCAAAAGAAAAGATCGTCGCAATCTTCAACGGTTTTTCACTATCTATTTGCTGACGGTTTAATTCTTCGTAATATAATTTAGCCGCTTCTACGCTACTCACCGCAAACATCGCATTGAAACCATTGTTTCCACCTTTTGTACGGTGTGTTTTGATGCGGTAATTCTGTAAGATGTATTTCGAAATTTCGCTGATACGCGCAGGATGTAAGAATGCTTTTTTCGCATCTTCTCCACTTAATTTCTTTTCATCTATTTCTGTCTCAACCCCTTTGAATTGAGGTTTTACATTATGATAATCCACCTTGAATTTTAATACCTTTTCATCTCTGATGGCATCTGTAATGACATAGGAATGCAATTCAGTTCCAAAAACACTTGCAGTGGTTTCTGCACCAAGTGCATTTTGAGGGAAAATTGGTGTTCCTGTAAATCCGAATTGGTAGTATTTTTTGAATTTCTTTTTTAGGTTTTTTTGGGCTTCACCAAATTGTGAACGGTGGGCTTCATCAAAAATGAAAACAACTTGTTTGTTGTAAATATCCAACTCTTGATCGCCTTTCATTAAGTTGTTTAACTTCTGAATGGTTGTTACGATAATTTTGTTGTCGTCTTTATCGATGTTACGTTTTAAACCCGCTGTACTGTTTGAACCGTTGACACTATCAGGCGAAAATTTTTGGTATTCTTTCATGGTCTGAAAATCTAAATCCTTACGATCCACTACAAAGAATACTTTATCGATAAAATCTAATTTCGTTGCTAAACGTGCAGCCTTGAAACTGGTTAAGGTTTTTCCCGAACCAGTAGTATGCCAAATGTATCCTCCACTTTCTAAGGATGACCATTTTTTGGTTTGGTAAGCACTTTTAATTTTCCATAAAATACGTTCGGTTGCTGCAATTTGATAAGGTCGCATCACCAATAATGTATCTTTGATGTCTAAAACCGTATAGGTTAGCAAGACATTAAGTAGTGTATTTTTTTGGAAAAATGTTGCTGTAAAATCCTTTAAATCTTTGATTAAGGTATTATCAGCCTTTGCCCAATTCATCGTGAAATCGTAACTGTTTTTGTTACGTGTAACGGTATTGGCAAAATAACGTGTATCTGTTCCATTCGAAATGACAAACAATTGCAAGTATTTGAATAGCGAATTGTCTGAATTAAAGCTCTCTTTGGAATAACGGTGTACTTGATTGAATGCCTCACGAATGGCTACGCCACGTTTCTTTAGTTCTACTTGAATCATCGGTAATCCGTTGACCAGAATTGTTACATCGTAACGATTGGCGTGTGAACCTGTTTGTTCGACTTGTGAGATAACCTGTACTTTATTACGCGTAATATTCTCTTTATCGACTAAATAGATGTTTTGAATGTGTCCATCATCAAATACAAAATCGTAGATGTGGTTATCGTGTAGTTTACGCGATTTATCCACTAAACTATCACTTGGTTTATCTAAATATTCTACAAGAAAACGTGCCCATTCGTTATCGGTAAATGCCATATTATTCAATGCTTGTAATTGTGTACGCACATTGGCTAACATGGTATCCGTTGATTTTAGATGAGTTGGATTCTCGTATCCCAGATTAATTAAATCTTGAATGAATTCTTTTTCTAAGGCGGCTTCTGATTGATAGGCAATTGGAGCCTCGTTTAAGTCGTAGAATTTTGTGTATTTGTCTAATACAATGTAATTGTTGGATTCTGCGATAGTTTTGTACATCTTATGTTATTCTAAGTAGCTTTTAATTAGTTGAATTGTTTAGTTTTGAGGAAAGCTTAATAACTTTTCACGGTAATATTCGTATTGTTGAGTTCTTAACTTGATTTCTTTTGTAATCTCTTCTTCAATCGCCGTATGTGTAGCATCCAATTGATCTAAGAGTTTTACAATTCGTTCTTGTTCTTCTAATGATGGATTAGGAATTAATATTTTTGCTAAATCATTTGCATTTACCCTTCTCACCTTCGTTCCTGTAATATATTTTCTTTTCTGTTTTTGAAATTGTTCAGTTTGAAAATAATATGCAACATACTTAGGATTAAATTTATGTCTATAAAAACATGCATCACTACTGACAGCAATATCTTCATTACCTAACCAAGCTACTGCTTTACATACATCATCATCATTTTCACTTGTTGTAGCAATTATTAAATCACCTGTTGAAGCTTTCCTTGCTTTTTCTGCAAATTCTTCTGATACAAAGGTTTTAGTTTCAAATGCAAAGGTTTTGTAATGTGTATAAAGTTGACCATAATGAATACATCCAACACCACTTTCAGTAAAATCCTTTTTTTGTAAACCACTACCTCTTATAAATTCTCCAACACTATTATCTCCTAATTTTATAAGATTAATCTCTTTAAACAACTGCTCACGGAAGAACTCGAATTGTTTTTTACGATTTTGGCGTTCCGTTTCTAATTCGGTTGTTAATTGATTGGTTAACGTTGTTAATTCATCTAAAACACGAACAATTTCTTGTTGGATTTCAAGAGATTTTTCTGGATTATCAGGACAAGGGATTGGGATAGAAACTTCAAGAATTTGATTCTTTTTTAAATTCGTTTGATCTACACCATTATTAAATTTTAATAACTCAGAACTCCTATTAAGTATATAATTTAAATACTTTGGTAATAAAGCATTTTTATTTTTTACAGATAAGCGTCCTATACGCTGATTTAAAGTATATTTATTATTATCTTCTACTAAAAATGTTTTAGCTAAAGCTTTACCATTTGGTAAATCACTCATTACAATTAAAATATCATCAATGTACAATGGTACAATTTGAACATCAGAGTATTTAATTATTTTTCCTTCACTTGATACAAATTTAGAATTTACAACTATATATTTTCCATCATCAGAAATTGCTTTTTCATGTCCTTTTCCATTTAAAAAATTAGCAATTTCCCCCAAAGGCAAAAACTCTACATCAACCCCTCTTAATAACTCGTCTAATTTGCTCATCCTTCGATTTCTTTAATTAGGTTATCAATTGCTGTGCGTAACGTTGTAATATTGTTCACAGTTTCTGCCAGTTCTGTATTTAGAACTTTAATGTCTATCACTTCGCGTGTATCTACTGCTTCTATATACGAACTTACCGAAAGGTTGTAGTCGTTTTCTTCAATTATCTTATTCTCTATGGTTACTGCAACATGTTTTACATTTTGTTTCGCATCAAACAACTGCATAATCTTCTCGATGTGCACATCCTCTAACATGTTGTTATTGGTTACTTTCTTGTAGAAGTCTTCACCTGTTGCATCGATAAATTGTGTTTTGTACTCAGATTTATGTTTTGATAAAACTAAGATATTTACGCCAATAGAAGTTCCGAAGAATAAATTTGCAGGTAAACTAATTACTGTTTCTACAAAATTTTCTTTTACTAAGTATTTTCTAATTTTTTGTTCTGCTCCACTACGGTAAAAAATACCAGGGAAACAAACAATGGCTGCACGTCCTTTGCCTGATAAGTAATTTAAGGCATGTAACACAAAGGCAAAATCTGATTTTGATTTTGGTGCTAAAACACCAGCAGGTGCAAAACGGTCGTCGTTAATTAATGTTGGATCATCAGAACCTACCCATGGAATGGAATAAGGTGGATTAGATACAATGGCATCGAATGGTTTATCGTCGATAAAATGAGGATCGGTTAATGTATCTCCTAATTGGATGTTGAATTTATCGTAATTGACATTGTGCAAAAACATATTCATACGCGCTAAGTTGTAGGTTGTATGATTGATTTCTTGCCCAAAGAATCCATCCTCAATAATGTGGTTATCAAAATGTTTTTTAGCTTGTAATAACAATGAACCCGAACCAGCTGCAGGATCGTAGATTTTGTTCACCGTAGTTTGTTTGTGCATCGCTAATTGCGCAATCAGTTTCGATACGTTTTGAGGCGTAAAGAATTCACCACCCGATTTCCCTGCATTTGCTGCATAGTTAGAAATTAAGAATTCGTACGCATCCCCAAATAAGTCGATTTGACTATCCTCGAAACTACCAAAGTTTAATTCAGCCACACCTTTTAAAATTGCAGCTAAACGTTTGTTTTTATCTTCTACGGTATTTCCTAAACGTGTACTTGTTGTATCAAAATCTGCAAATAATCCTTTGATGTCTTGTTCAGATTCGTACCCATTCGCTGAGTTTTCAATATCTGTGAATATTGCTTTTAAGTCTGTATTTAGGTTTGAATTTGTATTCGCGTTATCGACAACATTCGCAAACAATTGACTTGGATAAATGAAATATCCTTTTGTTCTAATAGCATCGTCTTTGATTTCTGGTGTGATGATGTCGTCTGCTAATTTTGCATAGTTCACACTTTCATCTCCACCTTCGATGTAATTGGTAAAATTTTCACTAATAAAACGGTAGAATAAAGTTCCTAACACAAAGTGTTTGAAATCCCATCCATCTACTGAACCACGTACTTCGTTGGCAATTTTCCAGATTTTAGCTTGTAGTTCTGCTCTTTGGGTTGTATTTGTCATTGTCTTTATTTCTTTTTAAAGATAAAAATTATCTTTTGTATATTCATTATTGTAAACATTACAAAATTAATGCATTTAAACGCCAAAATAAGACGTTAATATTTGTTTTGTAATTTGTTTAATTTATTAGCTCATAACTTGTACTTCTCCCTCCCGAATTGGTTTTCTGAAGAATATTTTTATGAATCAAGTCTGTAATATCTCTTAACGCTGTATCAGCTGAAACTTTATTGATTAGCGCCCATTTTTTTGTATTCAGATTTCCTTCAAAATGATCAAGCAACATGTTCAATATTTTAATTTGTCTCTCATTTAATGCAACGTCTTTATTCGATTGCCAGAAGTTATGTTTCACTAAAACTTTTTGTAAAACGACATCCGCATCTTGTATAGCGATCAATAAATTTTCACAATACCATTTCATCCATTTAGTAATATCTTGATCACCTTTCTGTGTTTCTTCTAAAATCTCGTAATATGAATTTCTATTTTTTCGGATCTGAGAAGACATACTGTAAAAACGTTGATTGCTTCCGTCGGAACGAGTTAATTGCAAATCGGCTATTGTACGTGCTATGCGTCCATTTCCATCATCAAATGGGTGTATCGTTACAAACCATAAATGTGCTACGGCAGATTTTAAAACACTATCCATTTCATTTTCTTGATTAAACCAATCGAGAAAATGTTTCATCTCCAAAGGAACGCGATCTGAATTTGGTGCTTCGTAATGTATTTTTTCTCTTCCTAATGCACCAGAGATAACTTGCATCGGACCTTCTGTATCTTTACGCCAGTTTCCTACTTGAATTTTATACATTCCACTTCTACCTGTCGGAAAAAGTAAATTATGCCAACCAAATAGACGATCTTCTGTTAAGGATTCATAAGCATTTTTAGTCGCATCAATCATCATCTCAACAACTCCATCCACATTACGATCCGAAGGAATTAAACCTTGGATATCTATTCCTAATCTTCTCGCAATAGATGAACGAACTTGATCTTTATCTAAGATTTCACCTTCTATTTCAGAAGTTTTAATAACATCTTCGGTTAAGGTCATTAAATTAGCTTCTTCCTTTAAATCGAAACCTAAAACTTCTAATTTCCCAACAAGTTTCCCTTGTTGATTACGAACTTCTCCAAGAACTTGAATCAATTCGTCATTATCCCATTCAAAGGCTGTCCAATCTTTGTATTGATGTATGTAATAAGCCATAATTATGATGTTATGCGGTAAATATACAAATATTCTCCGCAAAAAAAGCGGTGATTAATAAAATAATCACCGCATAATTGGCTCATGGAAATTTAATTTGGAGATACTTTGTTGATTAGATCGTTCAAATCATCTTTATATCCTTCATCAAAAGAATATCTATCTAGTAAGTCTTTAAGTTCATGAACAAATTCTCCATGAAGTTCTATTAATTTTTCATCATCAGGATTCATATCAATCTTGATAATAAATTCATTAGATAATTTACCTACCCAATTAGCGAATAATCCTGAAAAATAATTTCGTGCAAATGTTTCTCTGTCCATATAATTTATTTAGATATTGACAAACTTATATCTTGACACGTCAAAAAGTGTCGTTAAAAAACTGATTTTTAATAAACTAAAAATTGACACAAAATAATTTTTATACAACTTGTCATACTTTGCTACATTATATTTTGAGAAATAGTGTTCAAGTATCTAAAAATAATAAATCAAAACAACTGAATCTTATTTAGAAGATTTTAAATATCATGAAATTGATGAAGAGTTTGAGGATTTGATTTAAAAATTTTAATTATTAGATTTTGGTATTGAATTACTTAAAATCATCGTAAGAAATACAAAACTAATAGTCAATTGAAAAGTACTAATATCAGCACCTATTTTGCCTAAAGCTTCAACAGGTTTATATCCTACTGCTAATGAATTTGCTATACTATACCAAATAGCTTGTGAATCTAAGGATGAAGTATAATCCCATTTAAATTCGTAAAAATATTGATACCTATATAAAAATGCAAAACATAAATTTGAAAATACTATTGAAAAACCTAAGTTAATAAATCGTCTTCGTATTCTTTCAGGGGTATCATGAAAATTATTATTAGAATCATCTTTCCAAATATGGTAATAAAAATATGTGTAAATATTTGAGAAGAGCAAATACCAAACTAAAACATAAACCCAACAATTATTAATACCGAAATACATTAAAATTATAAGGAATAGAAATTTTAATATTATAAAACTATCTATGGCAATTCTTGATACCTTAAGTCTATCAGAATTACTAAATATACCTATCAATAAAGATTTGAAATACTCAACTAAATTTATATAATTAAGAAATATTACTAAATAATTACTTAAGGGTAAAAATAAACCATTATTCATATTTGTGCTTTTGTTAAAATCTAAACATTTTTCTTAAAACTAACGATATAAACGCACCTGTTGTCAAGAAACCAACAAGTTGCTGAATCATTACAATACAATAACTTAAACTATTTAAAGGATATACATCACCATATCCTATAGTCAAAAATGTAGTATTGTTAAAATAGATTACTTTAATAAGTTTTTCTAGGCAGCTTAAATCTTTATCAGTTATATTAGATAATTCTACTAATGGCGACAAGTTAAGAATTGCAAACGTGAAATGTAGAATAAAAAAAAGTTTAATTATTCTAAATGGCTTCTCTCCATATCCTGTAAAATAATCATTCAGTTTTTTCAAAAATGAGTTCCCTCTTTTAAATTTATGATATTCATAAATAGCATCACTAATTAAATCTTGTTCCTCGTAATTTCTAAAAATTGATATTCTAGCTAAAAGCATTGATCTTTGAAACAAATAGTAATCATAATCTTTAATTTTAGGCAAATGAATATAAAACCATTTTGTTAAATCCGTAAAACGAATAAATTGACCAGGAAAAGCAGATTGAATAATGTCGAATGATAATTTATTATTATTGTAAAATTGTTTTAAAAATGCCATTTCTAATTCATTGGAACCAAAGGGAAAAACATATTTATACATATTCCTCTTAAATTCCCAATAATGCAATAAAAAATCTAGCTTATCTTCGAATTCTAAATCTAAATCTCTAATTTTAGAAATAATTATGCTCAATATCTGAGTATCTTTTTCAGTTATATATTCTACATAATCTCTATTATTAGTTATATCTATATATTTTGTGAAGTTAGCTAAATACAAATAAAAATAAGTAACATCTTTAAATATCCTAGTTTCATTATTATTTTTAATATAGCCTATGAAATCTTCCCATAATGAATTTAAGTTGTCAATTTCTTTTGAAAAATTTTCTTTAGTATCCCAAAAATATAATATTCTATTTTCTAAAGCTCTATATTCATTATTTATTAATATATTTTCGTCTAAAAATTGTAAAATTTCTTTAGCTGCATCATTTAAATTTTCATCCTTAAATTTTAAATATTCCTCAAAAGTTACACCTATTAATTCATCCTGTAATTCCCTATTTAAATTATAATGTTCTTTCATTTATAGATACAATTCTTCGTCTTTATTTTTTTCCAGTTTTATTTGATTTTCATAATAATCTATATAGATAGCAGCCCATTGTGAAACATTATCATGTTTATGATTTAATAAACCTTTTAAAATTTGTATTTTATTTTCATATAGTGGAACTAAAGAACCTGTCCAAGAGTAACTATTAAACCTAGAACTAAAATTATCTAATACATTTTTATTATTACCGAATTCATTTAAACACCTCGTAGCTATGACACTTAATTCTGTAATATTATCATTATTGTATAATGGTATGAATGAAATAATCCTTTCTTTAGCTAAATCCCCCTTTTCACTTGCCCATTTAAATATTGCTTCAATATCACCATGAAATAAAATTCCGTTTGAATGTTGAAAGCTCATTTCAAAACCAATCAAATCTTTAAGCTTATAATACTTGATATAATTTTCTTCAATACCTAACAAGTCATCGGAAAGAATTGGCCATATAGATTTAAAATATTTAGAAATTAAAACATTAAAAATTGATTTTAAATCATGACTATAGGTATTAAATTCCCAATTAAATTTTGATACAATATTTCTATAGATTAAAATTGCAAAATCATAATTATTTTCTTGTTTTAAAATTTTATTGATTAAGTAAACTATATTAAATTCTGAATAGTCTATAAATTCATTATAATGCTGAAATATGCCTTCTAAAAATTCTTTAAGTTCTAATGAAATATTATTATCTCCGTAGTTAAAATGAAAGATAGAGTTTATTGTAAGATTTAAAAACTTATCATCTAAATTCAAAAATAATCTATATGCTAATATTCTCTCCTCGTCTGTACAATTTGAGAGTGCTACATCTAGTTTTAAGTCTATTAAATAATTAGGATCAAATGAATATAATTTTTCTAAATAGTAAAAATATTTATATCCATTTATATTGCTTGAGATTATAAAGGTTAAAATATTTCTAATCTTCTCATTGCTATAAATCTCTTTATAAATATTTTCAAGCCTACAATCCTCTAAACTAGATATAAAACCATTTAATAATGATAAATTCATATCCAAGTAAGATAATTTTTCTAGGCTTTCAAGATAACTTTTAATAAATTTTTCAACTCTCTGTTCATCGGACTTAATTATTTCATAAATGGATTTACCTAATATTCCTGTAAAATTAGGCTTCATCGAAGCTAATATTGGAATATAAATATCCCAATCATATTCTTCAAATATGAATTCTTCTCCTAATTTTTCATAATATTTAATTTGTGATTCATGTGAATAATCTTCTAATTCGATATAAGATAAATTATGAGCATTAATTAATCTTGATTTAAAATCTATTTTTGATAATCTCTCTATGTATTGATTTATTTTAGACAACTCAAATGAAGACAATAATGTACTATCATATTTTTTTATCTGTTTCAATACTTTTAATATTTCTATACTATTCCATTTTTTTTCTTCTAAAATTGTTTCTAAAGACTCTAAAATAATTTCAAAATGACTCGATATTGAAAAAGATCTAAGAGAGCTTATAATAATATTAATATAAAATTCTGAATCTTTATTTTGTACTTTAATCCTTTTATCTATTAATGAGAGAATCTTTAATCTATAAGTTTTAATTTCTTCTGAATTAGGATGATAATCTTTCAATATTTTAGTTCCTTGCTGTTCTGGCCCCATCATGCGATAAAATCCATTTGACATAAATGCTGCGTTTATACATTTAATAAATAAATCTGTACTATTAATGTCATTTCTTTGTGAAATCCATTCTAACATTTCAAATCTCTGTTCGAGATTTGCTTCTGTACCAGGTAATAAAATTTTAAAAAGACTTATTAAAATCCCTGTAGAATTATTAGAAATATTTTCATTCTCTGAATTTGCAAGCAAGTATAAAACCTTAGTTGCCAATTTAAAAGATTTAGAATCAAAAGATAATTTTTCTAAAGACCATACTAAATTTCTACGACCTTTATCAAATACCAAGATTTCTTCATAAGTAAGATTATTAAATATTGACCATAAAGTTTTAGATGTCGCTACTGGATTCACTTCAACAAAAGAGCGAAAGAGGCGTGAACCCAATTCAGTATTTAAAACTTTCGCATTATGAAAAGAACCTTCTATCGATACTAACCTTTCAACAATTTTAACGGCATTATCATTATAATTCATATATCTCATTTGCTTTGCAAATGATTCAACTAAACTAGATCTATGATTATCTTCTTTTATATTTTCTATATAAGTAATTATACGTTGCATTTTTTCAACATCACATTGCTCTAACCATTCACTTGCTAGATAAAATGCTAAAGGCATTGGTCTAAGAGTTATAAATCTTCCTCTCTTTTCGAAAATTTGTTTTTTTAAATAGCTGCTACAAACTCTCTTAAATTTATCTATAATTACAGATTCTTGATTCACATCTATACAAGTAAAATCCTTGTTAGTCGCTATATATTGTAATTGCTTTTGATATTCATCATCAAAACCTAAATAATTAAATAGAGAGCATGCACGTAAAATACTTCTTGTTTCTGATTCGGTATTATCAATACCTAATAATTTAGCTACTAAGTCTACATCGTCTAATTCACCTATTTGGCTAGAATGCTTTACTTTATCAGATAATAATGAAGCCATCAATATATTTCCCTGAGAAAATTCTATTATCAAATCAGAGTCTGCCTGACTTAAAAAACTAAAATCTTCTTTTACTATTTGAGTTACTACATCAACAAATTTACTATGATCTAAATTATAATATATCACATCATTCAAACTTGACTTTACTTGTTCTTCAAGATTTGAATCAATTGATATTAGTTTTAATTTATTATCACTTTTCTTAAAGTATGGTAATAAGTTTTTATGTATCTCTCTATCACAATTATCCAAAATTATAATCTTATCCTCTTTTCTTTTTTGTAATGAATTTATTTTATCAATAATATCAAATTCATTTTCTGAATAATCATAATATAGAACTCTATTTGATAAAATATAACTTTCCAGATTAGCATCTATAGGTTTAAATATTTCTAATAAAATACGCGACTTTCCTATACCTGATAATCCTAAAATTCTAACAGTATTGTTAAGTTTTAACCTATCTAAAATATCTTTTGAGAAGTTAGATATATATTGATTTGATCTAAATTTTTGAGAAGTCTCTGTAATTTCAAACCATTCATTCCATGTTTTAAAAGGCCTATTTTCATTTAATTGGTATTGAATTAAATCTTCTGCACATGATATTATTGCTTTTTTTAATTGATTTATGAAATCCTTTTCAATAAGATTAATTTCTTTTTTTTGACATAATTTATATTCAATAGGAAATCTCATATGTCTGATATCAAAAGCAATATTATTTGCATCATCATGAGGAGATCCGTAATTAGAATTTAAAACACCAATAATTCTATTTTTCCCTATAGAACTTATTGCGTAACCATGTTCAATAGCCACATTACTATTCTGTAATGGTTTATTTACATTAAAACGTAGTAGAAGTTTTTCAAAAAACGAATTGTTATTTATTACAGATAAATCACCTATGAAAATATGAGATTTTTTGATTCTATCATAAATACTATCTGCAATACTCGGTGACCCTGGTAATCCTTGTGTTGAATCTTCAACAATAAATTTAAAATTTTTATATATTTCAATATCCTCAATTCTTTTTACTGCTTTATCTACACATTTTTTGATAAAAAATCTATTAAGATTTTTATTTGTAGAAGATTGCCAAGAATAAAAAATTCTTATTTCCATATTATAAGTAATTAGATAGCAAATATACGTTAATAGAAATCTTTTTTTTTAACTAATATCACTCTTAGTTAGTATTTATCTATAAATTTTCAGCAGAAGTGAATATCTATTCAGCAAGTGTTAATTCACTATAATTATAGCAAGTTAAAAAAATAACAAACTATTGCAAAAAGGAGGTAGTTATACTTCCAAAAATAATTAATTTAACACCCTATTAATTTTTAATTAGATTTGTCGACTTTAATTTGGCACCTTACAATTCCATTAAAATAACATTTAGTATAAATAAAACATGAGCCGATTAATATTTTTAATCGGCTCATACATTTCCTATTTCCAAACAACATCAAGGTTTTCAAAGATTGCTTCAATTTGTTTTGCCATTACTTCTTTTGGATAAACAATTATTTTTAATTGTCGAATGATTGGAAAGGTTGTTTCGGTTGTTTTGAATATTATGGTTGCTTTGGTTGGGATGTTTGGTTTGATATTTTCTGCACGAATTCCATTATTAAATGACACAAAAACTTCATACGTCTGAGCCTGATTTCCTTGTGGATCTATAAAATAAGCCTGTTCACATTGGAAAAAACTTCGTGTTTCTGCTTCTATATTTTTGTATATAAAAGTTACTGTAACGGTCTTATCAGCTTTGGAACCGACAATACTTGTAATATCTAATTGCAAACCATCTACTTTAACCGACTGAATTGGTTTCAATAAATCTAAAGTTTCTTTGTAGTAACGATTTTCTTTCGATAATTCTTCATTTTTAGCTTTTTGAACTTTGATGTCATTCTCTAAATCAGGACATTTTTGTTGAGCAAAAGAGAAAGAATTTAAAATCGTATAGAATAAGATGAGTATTATAAATTTTACTTTCATTAGTCCCTATTTTAAGCTGTTAAGCAAAATTCATTATACCCTTTCAATTGATTTTCAATCGCAGAATCATACCATTCTTTTGTTGCATAATGCTTTTTATAAGCTATAATTCCTCCTTTTATCGTAAGAATTCGAGAAAAAAATAGATTAACAAATAAATTATTTTGATTTTTCTCAATTGCTTCAAGAATTCCAATATGTATTTCTTCGATACTAGCATCATTTTCATTGAATAAAAAAGCATCTGCTGTAAAATTTCCAGTAGATATCATCATCAAATACAATTTCATTCTTTCAGTTTCATTCAAATTTGAAATATATGCTGAAATAGAACTCAAAATAAATGGTTTAAAATCTTCTGTTCTATAAAGAAGACCTGATTTAAAAGAATCAGAAAACTCTTTTACTTCAACTTCATTTAATCGTTTAAATTCTGGTGGATTAATATTTCCAAAAAAGGAAATATTTAAAAATTGAGAAATAATACTTTTTTTCTCTTGTAGTGTTAATTGATTCTCCATGTCTAGATTGTTTTTAGAAATAAAGTAGCGTGGAACTAAATACATTTCGTGACAGAGGTACTAGGATACCCAAACAACCAGAAAGACTCAGCCCACGCCATATATAGACATGGGCGTAAGCCTAACGAAAATTTGGTTGTTTTAGAAGATTCCTAGTTTTCTGACACCAATTGACGAAAGCTTACGCGTACGTAATTATTATTTTAATGATGTAAAAATAACTAAATTTTAGTTAATATGTTTATTAATAATTTACCTTTTAAAGCGAGGTCTTCTCTTTTGCTGATTTTCATTACTTTCATTATCAATACTATTTGGTTTAAGTATTTGAGAAATAATTGAAACTACTTTTTCATTAGAAAACAAAGTATCAATTGTGGTTTGAGGAATTTGATTCTTCTCCATAATTTTAGAAGCGATTTGCTGAACTTCTTTTACTAAAATTCCATTAGAAGATCTGTCCTTATATGGATCCCTTAACTTATTATATTTCGTTTCGTTTATAAATAATTGCAAAACTGAATTCAAATACTCATTTTTCTCCTGTGCATGAAAATCTTTATCTGTTAAAATCTTAGCATTCTTAATTTTTAAATTTGAATTTTCATTATTTATAAAAGAAAGATTATCCTTTAATTTAATTACTTCTTCATTTTTCTTCTTCAAATTTTGATTTAATGAATCTAATTTTACGTTTAAAGACTTGATAACTTTTTCATAATTTTCTAGAGTTTTTTCTTTATCGTTATGTTTAAATCCTAATAAATCATTCTTCATTATTTTTAAATCATTTAAAGATTTACCATGTAATTCTTGAGTTATATTATCAATTTTTTCTTGAAGTTGATTTAATTCTTCTTCTTTTTTTGAAATTTTAAACTCAAGTGCTTCTAATCTATTTTTACCACCAAAAGCCCCTCGTTCCATTCCTAAAACTTCAGCAGTAATATCTTGCATTTTTACATAATCAAGAGATTTGTGTTTTAAAGTTTTTCCTGTCTCTATATCTTGCCAATCTGCTACAAGATGGGCATGATAGTTTGGTTTCCATTCTTTAGTATCTTTATCAAAATGTCCTTCATCTTTATGAATTGCAATTTGAAAAACTCTAATTTTTAATTCAATTTCTAATCGTTTTGCTAAATTTTGTAAATCTAGCATTGTTGTTTTTTCTTTAATTACAACAACTGCTTCACGAATAGGCATAGCATTCTTTTGTAACTTCCTTCCTGATTTTTCTTTACAGTATTGTTCAATTTTATTTCTTCGAATAGTAATTTTTT
This sequence comes from Empedobacter stercoris, assembly GCF_025244765.1. Classification (NCBI taxonomy): domain Bacteria; kingdom Pseudomonadati; phylum Bacteroidota; class Flavobacteriia; order Flavobacteriales; family Weeksellaceae; genus Empedobacter; species Empedobacter stercoris. Next base: position 1,192,886 of record NZ_CP104209.1, read on the forward strand.
CACCTAACCAATATTCATTATTTTTAGTTAGATCTTTTCGAATATAATCGTAAGATTTTTTGCGAAAATTATGAACTTCCGAATCATCTTTGACGCATTTGAAGTTGATTGAAGTTTTCATTTTTTATTTTATTAAATTATTCTTGTAATAGCCTCGCAGAGCGAAGTAGAAACTTTATGGAAGTGATAACGACATAAAGTTGCGAATGAGCTCTTAACTTCTTGAGAAGGAGTTAAGCGTAACCGTCAAAATAATATCTTTTATAAATTTAAATACATATCGTAATATGTATTCATTCAAACTAAATAGATTTTTTAGTTAACTCTTCAATTATAAAATCGCCAAGATCTTGTTGTAAATTCTTTTGCTGAATTGTAGCATTTTCTTCCAATAAATTTGAGATAGAAATAGAACAGTTTAATTCATTTGAAATTTTTTCAGATTTGGCTCTCCAATATTCAAATGCTGAATTTTTAGAATCAATTGGTGATAAATCAGGCATCAAAATAATTTCGCGATTTTTTAAAGACTTCAATTTATCTTTTGTTAAATTCATCAATCCTCCTGTTGCTAAAAACAAATACTTATTTTTAAAATATAACATTCCTAACAATGCAGTCTTTTCTGATTCAACGATTATAATTTTTAATTTTTTAAATTCAGGGTGATTTAATAAATGTAAACCAAAAAGACATTGTTTAAGATTTGATTTATTAGGATTATACCATTGAAAAAAATTCTTACTTCGTTTACCTGTTTGAAAATTATATTTCATTTTCTTTATTGTTCTCAGATTAAATTCAAGATCCAATTGAGGAAAAATTGTCAAATAATCTCCATTCAATTTTTCAGTTTTCACTTTATACAAATCCAAAACTACTTCTACTTTACTTTCCTCAAAATATGATTTCAAAAAAAGATAAAGTGGATTTTTCAAATTTGAATTCTCAAACTCGTACAATATTTTTTTATCTAAATACTCGATTATTTCTAAATGAATATGATTAATTTCTTCTAAATTTGAATTGATTTTTTGTGAAGGATATTTTTTATAACCACATTTTATCATACGATTACAAATTCCATACTCATAAGGCAAATATTCATTCGTTTCAATATTTTTATAACGTGTAAACTCTTTACGCTTACAGTTAGGACAATTAAATCGAGATTTTGAGCCAGAGTATTTTTCTAAAACATACTTATAATTTTTATACATAAATTCCGAATTTATCCGATTAGAATATTTTAATTAAAACAGATATAACTCTTATTATCTGTACTTTATATGATATTTTAATGAATTCGGATTCGGAAATTGTATAATTTTCTCATTTTATGAAAAAATAAGATAGTTCCGAATCCGAAAATATAAAACAAATGGATATTTCACTGTATTAGTGAATTTTAACTATATTTTTAAAAAAGCTTTAATCGGAACTGTTCGGATTCTGAATATCATTGAATTCCATTAGCTTAATCCGATTTCTAATCGTTTTCTCATTTACACCAATAATTTGAGCTATAGTCGTATTTGGTAGTTTTAAAAGCTTACAATTATTAATAATATCAAATTCTGAGACCATTTTCTCATCAGTATTCATATTAATAGATGAATTTGATTTTAGATGATTAACTTCAGTATCATATCTATTAAACTCAAATACTGGAATTCCCATTTTGTTCCCTAAGCTTAAAACTATGATGTTATCTTCATTAAAATTATTTACATCCATACGTGTTTTGAGAAGCTTTAAAAGTATTTCAGATGAGTTCAATTTCGATTTTCGAAGCCCAATAGCATAGTCTAAGAAGTTTCCAATATAACTGCTACCATATACATCTTCTAAATCCATTTTTTCCGATAATTCAATTCCTTTTCTTGGATGTCCAATTAATAATATCGATATAAATGTATCTTCTTGTAATCTTTTAATATTAACAAAAAAATCAAGAACTAATGAAGGTTTATTTAAATCATATATAATACTCATTAGATTATCTATAATTAGAAACTTAATATCATAACTAAAAATTGATTCTTTGATACTATCAATTAATTTTTGGAGAAAGTTTTTCTCTAAAATATTTACATTCAATTTTGAACGATAGAAATCATTACTAAATTGATAAAAGTCCCCATCTGAATATTGATATCTATTTGCAATTTGCCGATCTGTCATTTCACAATCAATAATCATTACTCTATTCTTCGTAGTAGATAGCAATTCAAAAACTTTAGTTCCACTTGATATATTATTTCCAATTTGAACTGCACAAATAGACTTACCAACATTACTTTTACCAAGTAAAAGCCCAATACCAGGTTCTATCAAATTATCAACTATATATTCAAGTATTGGTTGATTTGATCCGTCTTTAATACAATCATTAAATGATCTTATTTTCAATACCGATTCTCTTATAGGTATTAATTTATTTTCTATATCTAAATTCATATAACATTCATTTTTAATAGAAAAAAGCATTAAATTTGTGCTTTAATCTATTGATTAAAAAATTCTTTTTTTAAAGCAGGTAAGTGGGTTACCTGCTTTTTCTTTTTTTGTTATATGATTGATATAGCTTCTCTGCGTCATCTTCAGACTGAATAGAATGTTTATCTATCCATTCATGTATTTTTTCTTTAGAAAAGAAAAGAGCACCATTAGTCGGCTTACTAAATGGTATTAATTTACATGAAGTAAGTTTTGAAATTGTTGAATATGAAAATCCAAGATAATACTCCAATTCCTTAGAAGTTAAAATCGGTTTATCATTAATGTAGTTTTGTTTAATAAGAGTCTTCATCTCATGAAGCTCTTGTAATAATTTAATTTCTGACATAATAAATTTGTTTGAATTATGCCGAAAATTATTAAGATATGAATCTAAAACTTTTTAAAAATTAACTAGTTATATCATTGGTTAATTATTTTTTTAGTTAATTTTCTGAAATTTGAAAGTTCAACTTTCACTGTTCCATAATTTAAATCTAAATATTTACCTTTCTTATAAAACTGAAAAATTTTACATAAATCTACATAGTCAAACCTCGTTATTAATATAAGTTCATCAATAAAGGACACAAATTCTTTAACACTCACTTCTTCATTCAAATAGATTTTATTTTCAAAATCATCTTCTAAAATATTATTTATTAAACTTTTAAAAGTTTCAAAACTATACTCAGCTGTATTAAAAAAATTATTAGCCTCTTTTCCAAATAAATTATCTAATTTCTCCACCTGATTTTCATCTAACTTCTCATACTTCTTTTTTCTAGGTTTTACCTTTTTTAATTCTTCAATAATTTTTTCAAAATCAAATAGATTTTCACCTTTTATAAAATAATAGCTCGGAATTGAAACTAAAATAATAAAAACAAAAGCAACAATTGAAGAAAGAGCTATTGCTGTATAAATGTTAATAAGACTTGATAAACTAGTATAGAATGAATAAAAAATTATCAAAGGATAAGAAAAACTTAAAACATAAATATAATTTTTTATTAAATGCTTAAATGTGATGATTATATTATTAAAGAATTGTAATCTGATTTCTGTTGATTGTATTGAGTTATGTAATAAATAGAAAGTATTTTTCATCATTTAGTATTTAATTATTTCTATAAATATACTAAAAATGCAATCAAATGAAAATTATAACTATCTTTGAATCAGATAATTTGTTGTACTAATGTTGTACTTATAGATTAAAATGAAGTCAAAAAAAAAGACGCTTACACAACTGTAAACGTCTGATTTTCAATAAAGTGGTCCCAGTTGGGCTCGAACCAACGACTTGCTGATTATGAGTCAGCTACTCTAACCAGCTGAGTTATAGGACCTGAATTTAAGCCATTATAACAACTACTTTCGCAAATAGTCTACTGCTTAATTCGAGTGCAATATTAAAGCATATTTTTTAAATAACAAAATTATTTTACATCTTCGCAAAGCTCTACCAGTACACCATTGGTTGTTTTAGGGTGCAAAAATACAATTCGTTTATTATCTGCACCTAACTTCGGTTGATCATTAATAAAAGTAAATCCCTGATTTTTAAGACGCTCGATTTCAACTTCGATATTATCTACTCCAAAAGCAATGTGATGAATACCTTCTCTATTTTTTTCTAAATATTTTTCAATTGCACTGTCTTTTTTTTCAGAACCTACCAATTCAATCTTCGATTCTCCTACTTCGAAGAAAGATGTACGTACGCCTTCCGACTCCACTGCTTCTTCTTTATAAGGTGCTTTTCCTAATAATTTCTCGAATAAATCATTCGATAATCCCAAATCTTTTACGGCAATCCCTATATGTTCTATTTTCATGTGTGTTGTTTTGTGTAAAGATAAACTTTTCTGAAAATTTTTATTTAAAATTTAAAGAGATTGTTGTAATATTGAACTATGAGTTTTTATGAAGATGGGAGTCAATATCTCCGCAAAGGTCAGTATAGAAAGGCGATTGATTATTTTACATTATCGATTAAACGCCAAATAGAAGTGGCAAATTCATATTTCGGACGTGGATTGAGCCAGTATTATATGAAACAAAATACAGATGCAATCAAGGATTTTGATAAAGCAATTGAATTAGATGATAAAAATCCTAACTTCTATTTTTATAGAGGTATGGCGAATTTTAATCAATATAATCCTACAAAAGCAGCTGAAAACTTTGATAAAGTCATCGAAATTGATCCAAATAGTTTTGTAGCTTATCATCAAAAGGGTTATGTATTGATGAATTTAAACAAATATGACGATGCAATTGCTTGTTTTAATAAAGCTTTAGAAATTAATCCAGAATACGAATCTTGTTACCATAATCGTGCATTTTGTTTTGATCAATTAAAACAATTTGATCAAGCCATTGAAGATTATTCAAAAGTGATTGAAATGAAACCACATTTCTTATCGTTTTACAACAGAGGAAATACTTATTTTGTATTAAATGATTTAGACAATGCATTGAACGATTTTAATCAATCAATCGAATTAAATCCAAATCATTTCTTATCGTTTTACAACAAAGGTGCAATTTTAGAGAAATTAGAAAAGCAAGATGAAGCTGTTGAACAATACAAAAAAGCCTTACAGTTGAACCCAGAATTTTATTTAGCTGCAGAACGATTAGCACAATTAGAAAATCAAAATAACTAAGCAACCGTTTCAAAAAGAAACGGTTTTTTTGATCGAATTCATTTCTTGACCTAAATCAATGTGTAACTTTTTATTATATCCTTTCTTTGCAAGGTAAATAAATCGGGTATGCAAGTGCAAATAGCTGTTTTTGGAAAAAATAAGGAGATTGTTGATACATTAGAACGCGTAATTAACAACAATGAAAAATGGAAAGCATTTTGCACCTGCACGCAAGAGGAATTGAAATGGTTTGTCGCTGTAAACAAGGTCCAAATTGTTTTATATAGTAGTGCAATTGGTGCTTCGGAGTTAGAAGGTGTAGAAGAATGGATAAACACCTATTTTCCTACCATAAAACAAATACATCATTACGGTGGTGGAAGTGGTTTGTTAAAATGCGAAATTGATGGAGTTTTGGCTGGAATAAATCCAATCTCTAAACTTGAAGTGAATTTAATTGGTTAGTTTTTGTTATACAAAAAAGGCTTTTCAAAATTGTTGAAAAGCCTTTTTTATGTTATATCTCTTTTACAATCCAATAATCTCGAGAAAGCCCTACATCATTACGATTGATTGCTACTTCATCGCAGAAATCTAAAAATAATTCGTCTAACGTTTTGTCAATTTTTGGAGTTGAACCAATTATTTTGGTTAATACCGGATTTGTTTCATGTTCCAACAATTTTCCAGAAAAATTTAAAATCGAATTGTCTTTAAAACCAATAAAAGTACTTGGTGCAAAAAACATTACCTCTTCCGCATCGATTACTAAAAATGTTTTTGATTTTTTGATCAATTGAATTGCTTTGGCTTTTTCCTGTTCAGTTCCCATTTCCAAACTTTCTAAAAACAATTCAACATTGTCAAAAATTTCTTCTTTATTTTGAACAAACTCCATCATATATATTTTGGCAAAAATAGAGATTTTTCAATCTTCTTTCAGTAAAATTTCAACTTCTAAATATTCATGATAATTATTGACAAAATCTTGTTCAAAATTGATATCATCCAAACGCATTTGTACACCTTTCTTATCGACATCAATATAATCTAAAACCGTTTGTACAGTATACATTTCGAAATGTTGAAACGTTGGATATAATGTAATTTGTTTCAAGGTCAATGCCATTATAAAACAATTGATTCCATTAAAGTTAACACCAATATCAGCGAAATTTTTGTAAAAAGAAATCAAATTTGTTTTAAGCTGAAGATTATAATTAAAACTTCTTAATTTGAAATTTTTCAATACCAAACGATTCGTCGTTTTTAGAACAATTTCTTCTGTAATTTGAAGATTTTTACTCAATAATTCTAAGACTTTTTTGTCTTCAATTAATTGATAAAGAATATTTAAATATCGTTTAGCTGATTCAAAATCAAATAATTCCAAACTTACCAAAATCGATAAAAATAGAAAACGTTTGTTCGAGGGATATACAATTTCAATCTCTTTTAAATACTTTTGCGCTTCTTCAAATTTTAATTTATGAATGTAATATTCAGCAATATAAAAATTAGCAGCATACAGGTAATAATCTTCTTTCTTTGCTTCTAAAAGGTATAAAATTGATTCTTCGTTGAAGTTCAAGTTTCGTTGAACAACGCCCTTTAAAAAAAGTGCTTTTTTGTCTTTTGGAAATTCGTGCAACAGCTGATTCAATAAATCTTGTGCCTTAATCAATTGCTGTATAGGATTGTGAATAAACGAAAAACTTTTCCAAATTGGATATTGATTTTCATCCATCTCGTCATCAAGAATCAAGAAAAAAATATCGTTAAAAAGTTTATTGTAGTCCACGGTATAAGTTTTTTAGTAGTGCTAAAATTAAGCTATTTTATGGAGTTAACAAAGTGCTGCTAACCAAAAAAAAGACACTACAATTACTGTAATGTCTAAAGAAAAATCGTAAAATAGGCTGTTTACAATATAAATTGTAAAATGATTTCCTTGTTAAAATGTTATAAAATAAATGGATTTAGTAAATTATTACTTTCTCAAATAAACATTGTTGTAAAATTGAATATTTGAGCGTACCCTTGGCCTAAGTTTGACGTAAATAATTTGCTATAGGCTTCGTAATTGGAAAAAGAAAGATTGATGAAACTTGATTTGAGCAAGGCCAATCGATTCAATTAAACCAATCGCTAAAGTAAAGATTGTTTTTATAAAGCTCTTAGGTATATTTTTCCGTAATCTGATCTAAAATTAAAACTTGTTCCTCCTCCATTCAATTTGGAATTTAGTTGACTATTAAATAAATTCGAATCAGAAGTTGTTTTCTTCTCTATTTTCAGACCTAATTCTGGCGCCATCAAAATCTCTCCGAAAGATGTAGATAGTTTTACATCTGCTTTTGCTGTTTTGGGCACTGAAACATCTACCGCTCCATAAATTGAAACCAATGATAATGGACCTTTTACTTGTTGATTAAATTTTGCTACAATTTCACCGTATACACTATTTATAGTTGCTGGGCCAGTTACATTTTCTAATTGAATAGAATTGTAATTTGACGAAGCTTCTATTTCACTTTCAATATTTCTAAAAACAACTTCTCCACCATACATCGATTGATAATCGTACGAAATCAGCATATTTTTAGGTACTTTTATCGTAACAGCCGATGAAGATATTCTGTTTAACTGATTGATCTCTACGATCCCATTGTTTTGTACAACATTAATTCCAAGACCTGTATTATCCTCCAATCCACTTGCATAAACTGGTCGCAAACCTTTTGCTCTTTCATCTTCTTTCTTTGATTGACTTTTAGAAGAAATTAAAACTTCTTTACCATCATAACCTTCGATTATTGCATTTCCAATGCTAATTTTCAACTTCCCATTATTAACAGCTAACTTATAAGTTTGTTGTACGTTAGCTTCAGATTTAAAATCCTTTGATTCCTTCTTTGTTTGGGCTTGAGCAGTTAACATACACAAAGTTGTAACTGCTAAAAAAACTGTTCTTTTTATCATTTTTTACATTATTAAGTGTTCTTTACTTTTTTAATAATACAGCATACGCTTCATCTTTCACAAATGGTTTTGTCTGAGGATCAAGAATTATTTCTTGTAATTTTTGGATCAATTCTGCATCCAACGAATGATTATTCACTTTTGTCAAAACATTGATTAATTCCATCTGAATCATTGGATCATCCTGCGACATAAAAATCTCTTTCATTTCTTGATTGATCGATTTTTCGGGAAGTTTATTTGCTAAAACTTCTATCGAGTTCAAACGAACAATTGTGTTGGGATCATTTAACGTAACTCTTTTTATTAATTCCAATTCATTTTGATTTAATTCATCTACTTGAGCTAATTTTGCCAAAGCATCTATACGATTACTGGTCGAAAATTCATCTTGTAATTGTTTGAATAAAGCATTATTCGTAGATTCTGTAGGTTTAGAGATTATTTTCTCAGATGAAGAATCAATTTTATCTTTCGCTTTTAATTTAGTCAATTGACTTTCTGTTGAATAATCTGGAATAGAATTTATTTTATCTGCTATTTCAATCTTATCTTCAGTTTTATTTATTTGTTCAACAACAACTTTCTTCTGAGAAGTTTTTACAAGCGTTTTCGGTACTTCTACTTTTGATTGATTAAAAAAGAAAAAACTAATTCCAAAAACAACTAAAACTGAAGCCGCTATTGACCAATAACTTACAGTCTTGTTTTTCCCTATTTCTGTTTTTACTACAACTTCGCTATTTTCTAACGGAATTTGAGTTTTAATCTTCGCCCACAACATATCCGAAGGCATTTTGTTTTCAAAATCTTCTCTCTTATTTTCAATATGTTTTTTTAATGAATCTTTCATGATAACACGACTTTTTTTATACGCTGAAAAATTTTCAGTTTTGCACGATGATACTTACTTCTAACCGTTGTACTATTCAATCCCAATAGTTTCCCAATCTCCTCATGTGATAAATCCTCAAATAAAAATAAGTTTACAATTGTTCTTACTTCCACGTCCAGTTCTTCAATTGCAGTTTGTATTTCTGAAATTTGAGCTTCTTTTAATTCTTTTTCAAAAACCTCATCTTCACTTTCATCCGCCACCTGTATTTCCTCTATTTCTGAAGCATGAATTTTCTTTTTCCTGAGATATGAAATTGATTTGTTAATGGAAACTCGTTTCAACCAAGCACCTAAAAATTGTACATCTTTTACCTTGTTCATATCATCGAATAAAGAGATAAAAATTTCTTGAGTCAAATCTTCTGCTTCTACCTCATCTATAACCAACCTAATTACCGTATTGTACACTTGTTTTACATATTTTTGGTACAATTTAGAATACCCCATTTCCTGACCTGCAATACACAGCTCAATTAATTTTTGGTCATTATATGGAGTAATTTCTACGTTCAATTCTTGTTAGTGTTTAATATAATGACGCAATACTTTTGAAGATGTTGCATCTTTTAAAAAAAATATTTTTTCCTTTATAATATGGATTAATGCAATTAAAAATATACAAAAAAAAATCATCAATTACTTGATGATTTTTAAACTTAAAACTGTTGTCGTTTTATCTTCCCACTTTCCGTTCTCGGAAAAGTTTCTATAAATATAATTTCTTTTGGAACTTGGTATTTCGTCAAATCGACCAAAGAAAAATCTAAACTTCTCTCCTCGCCTTCCACTATTAAAATTAATTTTTGTCCTAACAATTCATCCGTTTTTGATGTCACATAAAAGGCTGAATGAATAAAAGGTTTCAGTTTATCTTCTATTTGTTCAGGAAATAATTTTATTCCGCCCGAATTAATCACATTATCTGCACGCCCAATCCAATTAAATTGACGTTTATTGATGATTTCAACAATATCATTTGTCACCACTCGCAAACCATCATACGGTGTATCAATCACTAAACAACCTCGATTATCTTGTGAAATTTTCACCTCATCAAAGGCTTCAAATAAATTAAAAACATTTTGATATTTTTTGTTCTGAACTTGTTTAAAAGCAATATGTGTAATCGTTTCTGTCATTGCATAGGTTTCGTAGACTTCGTTATCAAAAGCCGCCAAATCTAATTTAACTTTCTCTGAAAGCGCTGCTCCCCCAATGATTAATTTCTTACATTTTGAAACAAACGACAACGATTTTTCGACTTGCATAGGCGTTAATGCTACAAAATCAATCGAATCCAACTCTTTTTGAATTCCTTTTGAAATATCTTCCATCAAAATATTCGAAGTAGGTTGCATACAAATCAACTTTAACCCAATTTCTACTGCACGAACCAACATTAATTTACCCGCAATATAAGTTACAGGCATCACCAACAAGGCTGAATCCCCTTTTTTCAAATTCAAGTATTTCCCTGTCATATTCGCACTTTTACGCATGTTTTCTTTGGTTAAAACAATTTCTTTTGGCGTTCCTGTTGAGCCAGAAGTATGCGCAACCATGACTGTAGAATCCGAAAACCATTCAACCAAAAATGCTTTGACTGTTTCCTCAAATTCATTGGTTGGTTGAATAGAATTGACATTAAAATTAGGGGTAGAAAAATCTAAATACAACATCTTATTTATGATAACTTACACCTGCATTAATCTCCACATCTAACACATTATTTGCCGGTGGAATTGGACAATTGTAATGCTTACTATAAGCGCAATATGGATTATACGCTTGATTGAAATCAATTGTTACTTCGTTTGAATTACCGCCAAAATCTTTTGTATTTAAATCTAAATATCTTCCTCCTCCGTAAGAAGTAACGCCATTTGTTTCGTCCATAAAAGGCAAAAACAAACTTTCTTCGTATTTCTCCATAATCGGATAAGATTGATAAATCGTTAACGTTTGCTCCATATCGTCAATCGTAAACGTAATTGTTCCGTATTCTTTGTAATTTTTGATTTTCTTCGCCGAAGTTGGAAATGGAATAACTTTTCCATCCTTAATTGGAGTAAAATTCGCTTTTACACGGTACTTTTCATTAATCGGAAAAAACGTAATTCCTTTAAAATTTGTTTTCTCCTCATCTACCAAAGGAGTTGTTTTAGGATTTGTATAAAATGACGCTAATTCAGTTTGATATTTTTGAATTGCGTTTGTATCAGTCATTTTATTTGCTGTTTGACAACTCATCAACACAACAACTGAGATTATTGCTACTAATAATTTATTGATCATAATTTGTTTCTAAATAAATATTCTCCTTTTAATTCTAATCGACTTGGAAAGTTATTGGTAAACAAACCGCCTGTTCCCAATCCTTGAGGCATCTCTGGATATAAAATTGCTGTCCATTGTGCAATAGCATTTAGTCCGATATTACTTTCCAAAGCAGAAGTAATCCAAAATGGAATTTCGTAGGTATCGGCCGCATTTATCCATTCCAAAGCCCCTCTTATTCCTCCTACTAAACTTGGTTTTAGAATAATATATTGGGGTTTAATTTTTTCTAACAATTTAAATTTATCCTCTTGTTGAACAATTCCTATTAACTCTTCGTCCAATGCAATTGGCGTTGGTGTGGTAGCACATAATTCGGTCATTTGTTCAATATTCCCTGCTTTTATGGGTTGCTCGATCGAATGAATTTTTAAGTCAGCTAATTGTTGTAACACAACCTTAGCTTCGTCAAACGTAAATCCTCCATTTGCATCAACACGTAATTCTAATTGTTCTGCAGAAAATTCTGAACGCAATTGTTGTAAAATTTCATGCTCATTTTTCCAATCAACACCAATTTTCAGTTTAATACATTTATAACCAATCGCTAATTTTTCTTTGATTTGTTCACGCATAAAATCAATTGACCCCATCCAAATCAAACCATTTGTCTGAATACCTTGATCTCCTGAAGAAAATGCTGACTCGTACAAATTTGGATTCAATTTATCTGTATAAGCATCATTGTATCGATTAGTAGAAAGACTTTGAAAAGCCTGTTCTATTCCAAATTGTATTGAAGGCCAATCTCGTAATTGATTCCATAATTCCTCAATTCCTAAATCGATATGATCGCAAACCCATTGCAATTTTTCTTCATAATCTGGTCGATCATCAAAACTCAATCCTTTAAACAATCCACATTCACCAACATATTCTTTCCCATCTTCTTCTATCGTAAAAAGATACGTTAATTTCTCTGTCAAAATCCCTCGTGAAGTCCCGCTCGGATTTTTGAATTTCAATATATAAGGTTCAAAACTTGCTTTCATACCTCAAATTTAAACAATGCTTTTAGAAAAATATTGATTTAAATTAATTTTTCAATAAATCCAAACTCAATCGTTCACAATTTATCAATTAAACTATTTTTTTTTGAATCTCATTTTTATTTTTTTACTTTATTTTTCAAAGTGATTTCAATAAATAGTTAGTTATGAATACAAAAATGCATCATAAACAATCTTTAATTTGTTGGAATAATTAGTCTAATAATAACAATTCCACTAATTGCTATGCAATTTACAAATGAAGTCAACTGGAGTTTATTTTGATTTTATTATTGCATTTATTTTACTGTCGGTTATTGGATTAACGATAAACTACATTCTACAACTAACTAACCGTTTACAAAATAAAATCTTTTTCTGCATAATGGTTTTACTCATTGGTTTATTAATATGGACTGAATTAGCTGTCGGAGTTTTCCGTAGTCCAATAGCAGGAAATTAGAATGATTTTTTTATTGAATACTTTTCCATTTATGTCAACCTAAAAAAGATCTGAAATACGTCTAAATTTTAAAATAGAATACTAAAAAGTATTTTATTGAAAAATTGTCATAACTTTAATTCACAAAAACAGTTAATTATGAAGAGAAGTGAACACATTGTCGTTTTATCAAAGGATCATCATTTTGGATTGCTTTGTAGTTGGAAAATTGAACAAGGTTTCTTTAAAAATATTGCATTAGAACGAATTGCATCTTATGTTGAATATTTTTGGAAGAATCATCTTTCTGAGCACTTTAAACATGAAGAAACGATTATTTTTCCCTATTCAAACGATACATACAACCAACAAATTAAAACCGAACATCAAGAATTAAAGGTTTTAGCACAAAAGATTGCTCAACATCCAGAGAAATCAATAGTAGAAAAATTTGCTCATTTATTAAAAAATCATATTCGGTTCGAGGAACGTGAATGGTTTCCTTACTTACAAGAAAATCTTGATGAAAGTGATTTGAAACAAATAGGTGAAAAATTAGAAAACTCGCATACAAAACCATTTGATAATTTTGAAGACGAATTTTGGAAATAATTAGAATTAATAAAACACCTTTTACTCTTTTATTAAAGAAATGATGTATATTTGTAGTGTAAAAGAATTGTAAATGTTATCAAAAACTTGTGAATACGCCATTAGAGCAGTAATTTATATCGCACAGCAAACCAAAGACGGAAATCGAGTTGGAATAAAAGATGTAGCGAAAGGAATTGATTCTCCTGAATATTTTATTGCAAAAATTTTGCAAGAAATGGTTCGAAAAAATCTTTTACAGTCTACAAAAGGACCAAATGGTGGTTTTCATCTCGATGAAAAAGATATGAAAAATTCGTTGGCTGTAATTGTTAGACATTTTGATGGAGATAAAATTTTTAGTGGTTGTGCACTTGGACTAAAACGATGTTCAGAAAAAAATCCTTGTCCTTTGCATCAGCAATTCAAAGAAATACGAAATACTTTAAAGCATTTATTAGAAACAACTACTATCAACCAATTGGTTGAGAAATTAGATTCGCAAGAAGTATTTCTAAAATTAAATTTAGAATAAAATTTACCTTAATAAAAGATAAAAAGGTCTTTTTATTTGAATTGAAAATAAAAAACTTACTCAAATGAAAAATGATACAATTGATAAAATGTCTGGACATTGGCTCCTTGCTAAAATAGGAAAAAAAGTACTAAGACCTGGAGGAAAAAAGTTGACAAATGAAATGGTTGAATTGTTAGATATCAATACAAATGATGCGATTGTAGAATTTGCTCCTGGGCTTGGTTATACCACTTCTATTGTACTTGACAAACAACCAACATCATACATTGGAATTGATTTAGACGAAAAAATTTTCGAGAATTTAAATCAAAAATTTGATAATCAAAAAGCTGTTTTTCAATTAGGAAATGCTGCTGACACAAGACTTGATGACTGTTCTCAAACTAAAGTTTTTGGAGAAGCTATGCTAACGATGCATGCCAATCATCGTAAAAGTGAAATCATAAAAGAAGCTCATCGTATTCTAAAAAAAGATGGATACTATGCAATTCATGAATTAGCATTAAAACAGAATAATATTTCAGATGAAATCAAAAAGAACATTCAAAAAGAGCTTGCAATTACGATGAATGTAAATGCAAGACCATTAACAGTTGAAGAATGGAAAATTCTTGTAAAAGAAGAAGGTTTCGAAATTATTGAAATTAAAACAGCTGAAATGCGCCTGCTTGAACCTTCAAGATTAATTGATGATGAAGGATTTTCAGGATTTTTAACTATCATAAAAAATATTGCAACTCAAACAGAAGTGAGAGAAAGAGTAATAAAAATGAAGAAAGTTTTCAAAAAATACGAAGAACACTTGTGTGCTTTTGTCATGATTGCAAAGAAAAAATAATAATGCTAAAAGGCTCAAAAAAAATTTAATTTAATAAAAGATAAAAAAGTATTCTATTATGGACATAAAAACAGATTTAATCGGAGAAATGGTCTCAGAAGATTTTAGAACTGCGGCGATTTTCAAAAAACATGGCATTGATTTTTGTTGCCGTGGTGGAAGAACCATCGAAGAAGCCTGTGAAAATAAAACTACAGATGTAAACAAAGTGTATAATGATTTGGAAAATTTACCTTCTCAAACCGAAGCTTCAATTGATTTTAAATCGTGGCCATTGGATTTGCTAAGTGAATATGTTGAAAAAATACATCATGCTTATGTGGAAGAAAAAATACCTGTTTTACTCGCTTTCTTAGACAAATTATGCAAAGTTCATGGTGAAAGACATCCAGAACTTTATGAAATAAACGCTTTATTTAATCAAACAGCTCAAGATTTGAGTGCTCATTTAAAAAAAGAAGAATTAATTCTTTTTCCATTTATCAAAAAAATGACTCATGCAAAGAAAAGAGGAATAGAATTAGAAGTTCCTCATTTTGGTACAGTTGAAAATCCAGTTCACATGATGGAACATGAACATACCGCAGAAGGTGATCGTTTTGCAAAGATTGCAGAACTTACCAATCATTACACTCCACCAGCAGATGCGTGTAACACTTATCGCGTGACCTATGCAATGTTAGAAGAATTCGAGAATGATTTGCATACTCATATTCACATCGAAAACAACATTCTATTTCCAAAATCTATTCAATTAGAAAAAGAACTTAAATAAGTTTATTCACTCCCAATAATCCCCTTATTGGGAGTTTTTGATTCTTTAATTCATTATTATTTAAGATATTTTCACTTATAGTTTTGTAACTTTTTGATGATTGATGCGTCTTATTTGTAAACAACCCTATAAATGAAAAAATATTTTCTTCCAATTATTTGTATTGCATCTGTTCATACTTTTGCTCAACAAGAAATAAAAGGAACTTTTCAATATACCAATCAAGCTCCAATAGCGTTAGCAGATGTAATCATTTTTCAAGGCGAAAAAATTATAGATGAAATTTCTACTGACGAAAATGGGCACTTTACGGTTATTTTAGAAGAAGGAACTTATACGTATAGAATTGAAGAAGCTGGAATTTTACTTCATTCATCCTCTCTCACGATTACGAATCATACGGATTTAGGAATTATTTTAGTTCCTAAAACAGAGAATGTATCGTTAGCAGAGGCTGTCGTAACTGGCCAAAAAAAATTAATTGAAAAGAAAGTTGATCGAATCATTTTTAATCCAGAATTAGCCGAAGGCGCAAAAGGAGGAAATGCCTTAGATGCGTTAAAACTTGCACCACGTATAAAAGTTGAAGAAGCTACAGATGCGATTTCTATCATTGGAAAAGGTTCTGTAAGTGTGATGATTAATGATCGTTTGATGCAAATGAGTAGTGAACAATTAGCCAATTATCTAAAAACTATCCGAACAGAAGATATCGATAAAATAGAAGTTATCACCAATCCACCTTCAAAATACGATGCAACTGGAAATAGTGGAATCATTAATATCGTATTGAAAAATGCAAAACAAGAAAGTTTCAATGGCTCTATTTCAAGTTCTTATAGTCAGCAAAAATATCCAGGTTTTAACTTAAATGGGAATATCAATTACCGAAAAGGAAAATGGACCTTAACCTCGAGTGTTTATAGTGGTGTTGGAAATTGGTACAATGAAAGTGAAAATTCGACTATTTATCCTGATCAGAAATGGTTGACAAACGGAAAAAATAAAAATGAGAACCAGTATTATGGTGGAAGAATTGGTATTGACTACCAACTAAACGATTTATTCATTACAGGATTTAACTTTGACTATTCTGATGGAGATGGGATGAACAAAGGGAATTCCATCACTTCTATTTTTGATTTAACAAATAATACCTTAAACCGATATATGACAACCAACAGAGATGGTACGACTTGGGATTGGGGGTATCTTGGATTGAATTATCATATCATCAAAAAATTTAAACAAGAAGGAAAAAAGTTAACATTTGACTTCGATTATTCGAACAATATAAACGATAACAACAGCAAAAATATAAGCAACGAATTTGATTCAGATTGGAATCCAATTGATAATAAATACGACAACAACTATAGTTTATCAGAAAGTTCATCTGATCGATTTAATGTAAGTCTTGATATGGAGCATCCTGTTAATTCGTGGAAAATGAATTATGGAACACGTTTGCGTTGGGCTAAAGATAAAGCAGATAATCACCGTTACTCAAAATCAAATCCAATTGAAGATTTCCAAGAAGATGTTAATTTCTCGAATAACTATCAATATAACGAAAATGTGTATGCACTTTATTATTCAGTCGAACGAGAATTAAATGAAAAATGGACAGCTAAAGTTGGTTTACGTTACGAACATGCACAATCAAAAAGTATAATGGATGATCCGCAATATAATTACAAAAAAGAGTATGACGGTTTATACCCTACTGCCTATTTGATGTATCAATCTTCGGAAAATCATTCGTTTACCCTAAACTATTCGCGCCGTGTAGATCGACCATTTATTTGGTATTTAAATCCGAGAACAACCAAACAAAACGAATACAGTTACTATGAAGGAAATCCAAATCTAACACCTTCTAATTCTAATAATTTCGAATTAGAACATGCCTATAAAGATTTATTTGTATCGAGTATCTATTACAGAAATGCAACTGATCTTTTTGAACAAGTCGTTATCTATGATCCTGAAACGAAAATTTCGCTTTCTAAACCATTTAACATCGGAAAAACATATAGTATTGGATTTAGTGAAAACATCAATGTAAAACCATACAAATGGTGGAAAATAAATGCTTCGGCAGATGTTTTTTATCGCAAAACCACAAGTAAAATTCCTGAAATGAACTATACATTAGATGGTATGAATGGTGAATTTAGAATTACAAATAATTTAGATCTCAATAAAAAGAAAACCCTTTTTGCAAATTACTCGTATTCGTATTACACAAAAAGTACAGATGGCTTGGATAAATTTGGAGATTTCATGCGACATAATATTGGGTTAAGAGCAATGGTTTTTCAAAAGAAATTGCAAATCTCTGCCAATATTTCTAACCTTTTCGAAAACAAAAATGGTTCATACACAAGCATTTCTAATAATGTTATAAATACTGGTGTAAGCCAATCTTACAGATCGTACCGAATTGGAATAAGTTATAACTTTGGAAAACAATTCAAAATAGAACGATCAAAATCTAACCAAGAGCAAAGCGGAGGCGGAGGAAATGGTTAACATATAAAAACTTTTTCATCAAAACTAAAAATACAAAAACCCTAAAACTTATCATTTTAGGGTTTTGTTATTTTAAAAAAAATTAGTCCATTATATGGAATAATTTCGATGTCCAAAAATCGAACTTCCAATGCGAACCATTGTACTACCTTCCTCTATTGCAATTTGGTAATCACCTGACATTCCCATGGATAAAATGGTTATATTTTCAAAATTATTTTTCAAAAAATCAAAGTTAGATTTTAAGGTCTTGAATTCATTTCTGATCTGATTTTTATCTTCGGTAAATGTTGCCATTCCCATCAAACCTACTACTCTAACATGAGGCAAATGCTGAATTTCTTCTTGCATAATTTGTCGAGTCTCCTCCACATCTAATCCAAATTTAGTCTCTTCATCTGCAATAAATTGTTGCAATAAAACATCGATAATACGATTGTTTTTCTCTGCTTGTTTATTAATTTCTTTCAACAATTTTAGACTATCAACTCCGTGAATCAAATGCACAAAAGGCGCCATATACTTCACTTTATTGGTTTGTACATGTCCAATCATATGCCAACGAATATCCTTAGGAAGAACTTCGTACTTGTCGCACATTTCTTGAATTTTATTTTCACCAAAATCTCTAATTCCAGTTTCATAAGCTTCTTGCAAATCTTCAACAGGTTTTGTTTTAGAAACTGCAACAAGTGTTACATGATTAGGAATTGTCGTTTCAATTGTTTTTAAATTATCTTGAATACTCATTTTATATTATTCTTTCAAATCAAATACTGCAAAACCACTCAACGGTTTTGGTTCGATGTACGTACTTTTTGGAGGCATTTTAAGTCCTAAATCCGAAATCAATTGTAGATCTTTTACATCGACAGGGTAAAAAGCAAATGCAGCGATATAATCGTGATGATCTACTTTATTTTTTAAAGCTTCTATTCCATCTTTGTCACGCGTTCCACATTCGTAATGAACACGTTTATCTTTCTTTGTATCTTCAATTTTTAAAATCGGTTTCAATACAGTTTCTTCAAAAATATACGTATCCAATTCACTCAAACCTTCTGTCATCAATATACTATTTTTGACATAAAGACTATAATATTGACCATCTAAATACATTACCAAATGATGTTTTTTGGTCGGAACAATTAATTCATCATTCTTTGGAATAATCTCATAATATTCTTCTAAACGTTGAATAAATTCTTCGGAAGATAATCCATTCAAATCTTTAATTAAACGATTATAATCATTAATAATCAATTCTTCATTCGAAACCAAAAGCGCTAATGTATAATTAAACGCTTCGTCGCCATAAACCTCTTCTTTAGAAGTTTCTGTTGCATATCTTGTATAACGCTCGGAACTTTCCATACGATGATGACCATCAGCGATGTATAATTCATCTAACTTTTCGATTGAATCTTTCATTTGTTTTAAATTCAATCGATTATCAACCCTCCACAACAAATGTTGCGAACCATTAGGATCATCTATTTTCAGAATAGGTTTACGCTTCATCTCTGTATCGATCAACAAATCTACTCGTTGAGCAGGTTTGTAGGTCAACAAAACAGGTTCTGCATGAAAATGAGATTCTTTCAGATATTCCGCAAATAATTCCACGCGACGTTCTAACGTTTCTTCGTGTCTTTTGATTTTATTGTTTCTATAATCATCTATATTGACAAGTCCTAAAAGACCTTTTGTCTCGCGACCATTTGCCTGAATCACTTGATAAATGTAATAAGATGATTTATCTTGAATCAGTATTTTTTTCTCGATAAATTCTTCTAAGTTCTGACGAACTTTTCTGAATTTTTCTTTCGGATCTTGAATAGAATCGTCCCAAGTTGGTAGAATAATATGCAAAAAAGAGTTTTCTCTTGTATTGATATAAAAATCCACTTCTTCTTTCGAATATTGATTCACCGCAAGGGTAACAAATTCTTGAGAAGTTTCCTCGGTTGGACGAATTCCTTTGAATGGTTTAAATTGTGGCATTTCAGTTAACTTTAAATAGAATAAAAAAACAAAATTATTTTCCGTAAATCTCTACGATTTGCGCTGCTAATTCAGTTCCAATTCGATCTTGAGCTTCATTTGTAGACCCTGCAATATGTGGCGATAACGATAATGCTTCGTTCATCAATAATCCCATTTCAGGTGTTGGTTCTTTCTCGAAAACATCTAATGCAGCACCAGCTACTTTACCATTTTCAATGGCATCAACCAACGCACGCTCATCAACAACTCCACCACGTGCAGTATTAATCACAATTACACCATCCTTCATTTTAGCAAATTCTTTTTCTCCTAAAATGTATCCATCTTGAGCAGGTACATGCAACGAGATAAAATCTGCTTTTGTAATGACTTCATCAAAATCGACAGAAGTAATGGAGAAATTCACTTTTTGACCATCAAAAAACTCTAATTCGATATCGCGAGTTGCAGGGAATTTATCATACACTAATATATTCATTCCTAAACCGATTGCTTCACGAATTACTTCTACTCCAATACGTCCAAAACCAATTACACCCATTGTTTTCCCTCTCAATTCGATTGCTTTTGCGTACGCTTTTTTCAATCCATTGAAATTAGAATCACCCTCTAAAGGCATGTTACGGTTTGCATTGTGTAAATTACGAACAATAGAAAATAAATGCGCAATTACAAACTCTGCTACAGATTGCGAAGAAGATGCGGGTGTATTAATTACTTGAATTCCTTTGTTGCGTGCATATTCAACATCGATATTATCCATACCAACACCTCCACGACCAATAATTTTAAGGTTTGTTGCATCGATTAATGGTTGACGAACTTTTGTTGCAGAGCGTACCAAAAGTACTTCGATGTTATTTTGATTGATATAATTTTCTAATTGTTCTTGTGCTACATGAGCTGTTATGACTTCGAAACCTTTTGCTTCTAAAGCTTCTTGTCCTGCTTTAGAAATTCCGTCGTTTGCTAATATTTTCATTTTATTATTATAGAATTAAGATGTGAGATTTTAGATGTTAGATAAAATATTTCTCAATACTAATATCGAACATCTAATGTCTAATGATTAACCAAATTTTTGTTCAAATTGTTTCATCACTTCTACCAAAACTTGAACTGATTCTAATGGTAAAGCGTTATACATTGATGCACGGTATCCACCTACATCACGGTGACCAGCAAGTGAAACAATTCCAGCTTCTTTTAATAAAGCATCAAAATCAGCTTTTAAATCTTCATTATTCAAAACAAAAGTTGCATTCATTTGCGAACGATCTTCTGTAGCAGCAGTTCCTGTAAACAATCCATTACGATCAATTTCTGTGTACATGGCGTCTGCTTTTTTAGTATTTACTTTTGCAATAGCCTCTACTCCACCTTGTTCTTTTAACCATTGTAAGTTTAACATAACTCCATAAATCGCAATTACAGGCCAAGTATTGAACGATGATTCTTTTTTGATATGCGTTTCGTAATTTAAATAATCAGGAATATTACGTCCTGTTTTACCTAATAAATCTTTCTGAACAATTGCAACTGCAGAACCTGCAGGTCCCATATTTTTTTGAGCTCCAGCGTAAATCACACCAAATTTTGAAACATCTACATGTTTTGACAAAATATCAGATGACATATCACAAACCATAGGAACCGGAGAATTTGGAAACTCCTTTATTTGTGTTCCAAAAATCGTGTTGTTTGATGTACAGTGAAAATAATCCACATCTGTTGGAATAGAATATGCTTTTGGAATATAGTTGTAATTTTTATCTTTAGAAGATGCAATAACTTCTATTTCACCGAAACGTTTTGCTTCTTTAATAGCGTTCTCAGCCCATTTCCCAGTTTGCGTATAAGCAGCTTTCCCTCCTTCTTTCAATAGATTATAAGCAACTGTAGGAAATTGCAAAGAAGCTCCTCCTTGCATAAATAAAACATCATGCGATTCTGGAACATTCATTAATTCTTTTACCAAAGCTCTTGCTGTATCGATTACTTCAACTGCATCTTTACGACGATGAGAAATTTCTAAGATAGATGTTCCTGAATGATTGAAATCTAAACAAGCTTGCGCCATTTTGTCGAAAACAACTTGTGGTAAAATGCATGGTCCTGCACTAAAATTGTGAATTTTCATAATTAAAATTGTTGTGTGTTTGTGTGTATTAAATTGTAACAAATATAGTAAATCAAAAATTCTTATAAGCGATTCTAAAGCTAACTTTTGAACAGACTTACAAACAAAAAACCCCAAACTGTAAAAGTTTAGGGTTATATAATTTCTGAATGAATTCTTTTTTAGTATTGAACGAAATCAACATTCAATTCTTCAGCCTTTCTTTTGTAGTAACCATCTGCTAATTTATCTTTAATTTCTGCGAAAGAATTTAAAGTATATTCGATGTGCTCATCTTCGTGAGCAGCAGTTGGGATAATACGGAAGATAATCATTCCTTTTGGAATAACTGGATACACAACTACAGAAACAAAAATTCCGTACTCTTCGCGCATTTCTTTTGCTAAAACAGTTGCTTCGATAGGAGAACCATTCAATACGATTGGTGTAACACAAGTGTTAGACCCTCCGATATCAAATCCTCTTTCTTGTAAACCTTTTTGAATTTTTTCAACGTTATGCCATAACTTATCTTTAAGCTCTGGATGATTACGTAATAACTCAAGACGTTTTAAACCTCCGATTACCATTGGCATTGTCAATGATTTTGCAAAAATTTGAGAACGTAAGTTGTATTTTAAAATACGAATAATATCTTTATTACCAGCAATAAAAGCTCCGAAACCAGCCATCGATTTTGCGAAAGTAGAGAAATAGATGTCAATTGCATCTTGACAACCTTGCTCTTCTCCAGCTCCAGCTCCAGTTTTACCTAAAGTTCCAAAACCGTGTGCATCATCTACTAATAAACGGAATTTATATTCATCTTTGAAAGCAGCAATTTCTTTCAAGATTCCTTGTTTACCTGTCATTCCGAAAACACCTTCTGTAATCACTAAAACACCTCCGCCTTGTTTGTCAGCTAATTTACGTGCACGAATAATTGTTTTTTCGAAACTTTCGATGTTATTGTGTTGGAAAATAAAACGTTTTCCGAAATGTAAACGAACACCATCAACAATACAAGCATGACATTCAGCATCATAAACGATTACATCATTTTTAGAAACTAAAGCATCAATTGTAGATACCATTCCTTGGTATCCAAAGTTCATTAAATAAGCAGATTCTTTTTGAACGAAATCAGCTAATTCTTGCTCTAATTGTGCGTGATAATCTGTTTGTCCAGACATTGCACGAGCTCCCATAGGGTAAGCCATACCATATTCTGCAGCAGCGTCAGCATCAGCTTTACGAACTTCAGGGTGATTAGCTAAGCCTAAGTAGTTATTGATTGACCAAGTAATTACTTTTTTTCCTTGGAATTCCATTACTGGTCCAATTTCTCCTTTTAATTGAGGAAAAACATAATAACCTTCACCGTAATCAGCGAATTGACCTAATGGTCCAGGATTTTGTTTTAAACGTTCAAAAATGTCCATTTTATTATAGTTTAATTTTTTGATTAATTGAAAAAAAAGTAGAAAGTGAACAAACACAACCTACTTTACTATTTAATTTTTACAAATATACGTATTATTTAATTCGTTCTACAGTTGCACGAGCTTCTAAACCATTAAGCCTGCTGTTTGTAAAACCTTCTTCCGCCATCCATTCTTCGCTAAAGACTTTTGTCATGTAACGAGATCCGTGGTCTGGGTAAAGAATTACAACCAAAGAATTCTCATCGAATTCTCCTGCTTCAGCCAGTTGTTTAAACGCTTGTGTTGCAGCACCTGAAGTATAACCTGCCATAATTCCTTCTTTCAAAGCAATTTCTCTTGTACGATAAGCAGCTTCTTCGTCAGTAACTTTTATAAATTTATCAACCATTTCAAAATCTAAAGCTCCTGGTACTAAATTTTTTCCCATTCCTTCGATTCTGTACGGATAGATATCATTTTGATCAATTTTACCCGTTTCGTGATATCCTTTTAAGATTGATCCATAAGCATCAACTCCAATGACTTTTACATCAGGATTTTGCTCTTTTATGTAACGTGCACTACCTGTCAAAGTTCCTCCTGTTCCTGTACATCCAATAAGGTGAGTAATTTTACCTTCCGTTTGATTCCAGATTTCAGGACCTGTTGTTAAATAGTGAGCTTCTGTATTCCCTTGATTAAAATATTGATTTATATAAAGAGAATTTGGTGTTTCCGCAGCAATTCGTTTTGCCACTTCATAATATGATCTTGGATCATCAGCAGGTACATTCGCTGGGCATAAAAATACTTTTGCACCCATTGCTTTCAAAAATGAAATTTTTTCTGCTTTTGTTTTATCCGATACCGCTAAGATACATTTGTATCCTTTTACGATAGCAACCATCGCTACTGCAAATCCAGTGTTACCTGAAGTTGTTTCTACAATAGTAGCACCAGGTTTTAATAGACCTTTTTTTTCAGCCTCTTCTATGATATGTAAAGCTATTCTGTCTTTTGTTGAATGTCCAGGATTGAAACATTCTAACTTTGCATAAACTTCGCCTGGAATGTCTTGGTTAATTCTGTTTAACTGAACTAATGGAGTGTCTCCAATTAACTCTAAAACGTTTTTATATTTACCAGTCATTTCACAAATATTCTTTTCTAACAAAAAGCAAAATTACGGATTTTTTAATTAATTGTTAAAAATTTAACTTGTAAAATTAATTTCTAACAATTTTTAACTAAAAATCTAATTATTTACTTTTTATTAAATTAGTTATTATTTAAATTAAAAATATGTTTTAAAATCTTCTCATCAGTAGAAGTAAATTCCACTTTTCTTCTTTCCATCATCTTCTCTGCAGCCTCGCAAGCACGTTCAAAACTAAATATTGGTGCATCTGATTGTCCTCCCCAACTATAATGTTTGATCATATTTGGTGGAAACCCAGATTGAAAAACGTTGGCACAAACACCAACAACTGTACCAGTATTAAATTGTGTATTAATTGCAGATTTTGCATAATCTCCCATAATCAATCCGCAAAATTGTAAACCAGTTTTTACAAATCGAGCCTCTTTGTAACTCCATAATTTCACCTCTGCATAATTATTTTTAAGATTTGAATTGTTTGTATCCGCTCCCAAATTACACCATTCACCAATTACAGCATTTCCTAAAAAACCATCGTGTCCTTTGTTAGAATAAGCCATTAAGATTGCATTATTCAGTTCTCCTCCCACTTTACAAAATGGACCAATTGTACAACCTGAATAAATCTTTGCACCCATGTTTATCTTTGCATGTTCACACAAAGCTAATCCACCTCTAATCATAGAACCTTCCATAATTTCTGCATCCTTTCCAATATAAATTGGACCTTCAGACGCATTCAAAATCGAAAATTCTACTTTTGCACCTTCTTCAAGAAAAATTCTTTCAGCGTGTAAAACTTGGTTTGTTTGTGAAATTGGTTGTGACTTTCTACCTTCTGTTAATAAATCATAATCAAATTCTATTGCTTGGAAATTATAAGTAAATAAATCCCACGAATTTTTGATATGAATAATTTGATCTAACTCAATAATTTTGGTCGTAATCGTTGGTACTGCTTCTGTTGTTCTCACCGCTACAAGTTGATTTTCAAAAACAATAGATGTATTTAATTCTATATTTTTTATGGCTTGTATTAACTCTTTTGTCGGAAAAAATGAAGGATTAATGAATATATTTTCTGATTGTAAATGTGTCGAAAATTTTTCTTCTAAATAGTGTTGAGTTTTATATGAAATGGACGAATTTAGAATTTTCTCCCAACGTTCGGCAAAGCTTAAAACTCCCATTCGTAATGACGCTACTGGCTTAGTAAACGTCAGAGGCAAAAGATTTTCCCATTCTTCACCATCAAAAAGAATTATATTCATTAATTAAGAATTTGTGCAAATTTAAAATAATTATTCTATAAGCTCATACGTTCAATAGAGTTTTATCAATATAACAGCCTAAAATAAATCATTTAAAATATTTGGTTGATGTAAAAAGGTCGCCGTAATTTTAGGCACATTTAAAAAATATTTTTCCGTTTTGAAATCAGCTCCGATTCATTTTGGTTCAATCGCATATATATTAGACGATTACCTTGCAAAAAACACTTTTTCTTCTATCTTCTTTTTGGTAGATGAAAACACACATGTGCATTGTTTACCAATCTTATTAGCTGATTTGGATAACATTTCTGCTTACGAAATCCTTGAAATTGATTCGGGAGAAGAAAATAAAAACATCGAAACCGTAAATAATCTTTGGTTAGCATTAAGCGAATTGGGTGCAGATCGTCACTCATTGGTTATAAATGTTGGCGGTGGTGTTTTAACCGATATGGGAGGTTTTATGGCTTCCACCTTCAAACGTGGTATCAAGTTTATCAACATTCCAACAACATTATTATCTCAAGTAGATGCTTCTGCAGGTGGTAAAAATGGAATTGATATAGAAGGAATGAAAAATATGGTCGGCACATTTAATCAATCCGAAATGGTATTGGTTGATCCCAATTTTTTATTGACTTTGGAACAACGTCAGGTAAAATCTGGCTTGGCCGAAATGTTAAAACATGGATTAATTAAAAATCGTGATCATTGGGATAATTTAGTTCAATTACCTTCTCATAACGCCGAATCTTTAGCGCCATTTATTATGGATTCTATCCAAATAAAAGAAAATGTTGTGAACAATGATCCTTTTGAAAAAGGTGAACGTAAGATTTTAAATTTTGGCCATACCATTGGTCATGCAATCGAAAGTGAATCGTTAGAAACAGATTTTCCACTTTTGCATGGAGAAGCAATCGTAATCGGAATGATTATTGAGACGTTTCTTAGTTACGATCAAGAATTAATTTCTAAAGCTGATTTAGAAGAAGTGTGCGAAAGCTTTGCGTCGATGTATGCATTAAATACAATTGACATGAAGATTTTCCCTAACTTGATGAAATGGATGAAACACGACAAAAAAAACCAAAACAATTCAATCAACTTTAGTTTGATTAATAAAATTGGACATTGTCGTTATGATGTAATTTGTACTGAAGATGAAATCAGGCAAGCATTTGAAAAATATAACCAATGGATTGCTTAAAAAAATATACCTCTTTTATTGTTGTAGCGTTACTTGTAAACTTTAGCGTTTCATGTACTTCGCAACACAAAAAAGATGAACAAAAAGTAGAACAACCACAAAATACGATTGCGATGAATGAGAAACCTCAATTTAAAGTAAATAAAACGGAAGAAGAATGGAAAAAAGAACTTACTTCAGAAGAATACTACGTTTTAAGAGAAGCAGGAACAGAACGTCCATTTACTGGAAAATTTAATATGCATTTCGAAAATGGTATTTACACTTGTGCCGCTTGTAACGAAGAATTATTTTCTTCCGAATCTAAATTTGACGGACATTGTGGTTGGCCAAGTTTTGATAAAGAGATTGCAGCTGGAAAAATTGTAGAACGTGTAGATTCTTCGCATGGAATGATAAGAACCGAAATTCTTTGTGGAAATTGCGGAAGTCATTTAGGCCATGTTTTTGATGACGGTCCTACACAAACGGGTTTACGATATTGCATAAATTCACTATCTTTAGATTTTAAACCTCAAAAATAATTTTTTTTTAAAAGCTGTTCCAAAACAGCTTTTTTTAATCCAATATCTTATATGAAAGCACTTCGTTTTATTATCATTTTTATCTTATTGTTATTAATTTATAATGGTATTTACAATTATGATTTAATGATTAATGTGAGAATGACTGATCGTCGTATAAACCCATTACGTTATATCTTTTTCGGATTTTATTTTGTACTAATTCTTTTCAATTTAATTGAATTTATTCGAGGAAAATTTAATTACGGATCATTCAAAAAAGTAATTTATTATTTAATTTTTGCTGGATATTTAGGTTGTATTTTCATGTTCAAATACAATGAATACAACATTCCAGGATTACCGCTTTTGGGATATTTCTCTTTAGTCGGAATTACGTTATTCATGTTAAGTCAACTCATCAAAAACAAACCACCTTACAAACGTGTAAAACAATAATACGTTAGTATGAATTTGGTTTCGGATAGAATTACGTTCAAACAAATCAATCAACTTGCAATTCCAGCCATTTTTTCTGGAATTGCCGAATCGTTGATTACATTAACCGACATCGCAATGGTTGGTAACGTATCTGAACATTCTGTAGAAGCCCTTGCTGCAACTGGTTTAGTTGGATCTTTTTTATCTGGTATAATTTGGATCGTTGCCCAAACGAAAACATCTATTTCATCTTTGGTCTCTCAAAGTCTTGGTGCAAATAAATTAGAAACTATCAAAAACTTGGTTCCTCAAGCCTTGTATTTTAATATCTTTTTAAGTTTATTGATTTTTATTCCAACCTACTTTTTTGCTCAACATCTTTTCGAACTTTACAATGCCACAGATTTAGTTCTTCAATTTTCGGTTGAATACTATAAAATCAGAGCTTTTGGATTTCCTCTTACACTTATTTCATTAACACTTTTTGGCGCTTTTAGAGGAATACAGAATACTTTATGGGCAATGAAATGTAGTTTAACAGCAGCGATAATCCATGTTTTTTTAGATTATATTTTGATTTTTGGTATTGAAGGACTTATTCCTGCATTACATATCAAAGGCGCTGCTTACGCGAGTCTTATTGCACAATTTATTATGGTTATCATGGCGTTTTATTACTATTTTACAAAAACCTCATTCAACCTAAATCCTGGAACATCGCTACATCCTTTATTTAGAAAATATATCAACCTTAGTTTTAATTTTATCTTACGCACAGCCTCACTTAATGTCGCCTTTTTCCTTGCCAACTCTTATGCTACGGATTATGGAAAAGATTATATCGCTGCGCAAAGTATTCTGATGAATATTTGGTTATTTTTCTCCTTTTTTATTGATGGATATGCAGGAGCTGGAAATGCTATGGCAGGACGATTGCAAGGCGAACGAAATTATCCTAAACTTTGGATTCTAAGCAAGGATATCTCCAAATACTCTGTTCTAATTGCTTGTATTTTGATTGCAATTTGTTTTGTTTTTTATAATCAAATAGGTGCAATTTTTAATCAAGATCCAAATGTACTCAACATTTTCAATGCTGTTTTTTGGATAGTTTTAATGATGCAACCTATTAATACGCTTGCTTATATTTTTGACGGTTTTTTCAAAGGAATGGGAGATGCTAAACTACTTCGAAACAACTTGATTTTTGCTACTTTTTTAGGCTTTTTACCTACTCTTTATCTCACTGATTATTTCGGATTGAACATTTATGGTATTTGGATTTCTTTTGGCGTTTGGATGTTTTTACGCAGCTTTCCATTGATGTATATTTTTAGAAAACGAGTGTTGAAACATGAGATTTAGCAGTTTTAAATAATTCCCTTTAAAAATCAATATCCCACATCCCCACTGTTCTTTCAAGTTCTATTAATCCTAATGCACAATTAAATAACATCTCTAAATATTGAACTTGTATTTCGTTGTATGTGCGTTGCGCATCTAATACTTCCAATAAAGAAGTATTCCCTCTACTGTAACTGTATTTTTTTGCTTCTACTATTAAGTTAGCATTGTTTACAATTTCATCATCAAATTGTTTCATTTGTTTTTTATATGCCTCGTACCATGTATATGCTTCTTTTACTTGAGTTTTAATTTCTATCTCAATTTGTTTATAATTTAATTCTGCTTGATTCAGCTGAATTTTAGCTATTTTCAATTCATTATTGTATCTGTTTGAAAATTTTAAAGGAATATTCACTCCCCCTTTTATTTGTGTAAACTGAGGGGTTTCAGCAGCTAAATTGCGAACTTCTCCTGAATGTTCAACACCTAGCATCAACCCCAAATCTATTGCACGATTAGCTTTGGCTAACGCTATCATCTTTTGACTAACCTCTTTACTTTGTAATGCTGCGGACAGATCAGTACGATTATTTATTGCTATTTCAACCAAATGATCCAAATCAAAATCTCGGTAAAATGTTCTCAATTCACCAACAGTCGTAATTTGATTTACTGAATCAACTCCCATAAAAATAGCCAATCGAATATATGATGCTGCTAAATCTGTTTCTGCTTGAGTGACTTCATTTTTTAATGATTGAGCTTCTAATCGACTTTGTCTAGCGTCAGTTTCTGAAATATCCCCCAACTTGAACCTCATCTCATCCGAATTTGCAAGCTGATTCACCATTTCATAAGAATTCTTTTTAACATTCAATAACTCTCTCTGATAGATTGTTTGTAAAAAACCCAATGTTGCATCAGCTTTTAAATTTTTAAAGTAATCCAAAAGAATCAGTTTCGTCAATTCATATTCGCTTTTAGCCAAATTAATTCGAGCTTTTCTTTTTCCTCCTAATTCTACTAACCATCCAACTTCTGCTGAATATCCTATTCCCATCTTTCTGTTGGTTTCTCCATTATCAAAATATGCAAACTGAAGTTCTGGATCCTCAAATGCTTTTGCACTAATAATTTCCGATTCAGCTATAGCTACATTAAAGCGTTCTGAAGCCAATAAGATGTTATTTGTTTCGACTGTTTGGATAAACTTCTTATACGCTAGTTCGTACCCATTAGTTTGTTGAGCCATTAATAAACTATTTGGAAGTATTAAAACACAAACCAATATGAACCAATATTTCTTCATTTTTCTCCTTCTTATTTATTTATAGACTTATCCAAAGAATTTCTTCCCCATTTTTTTTCGATCATATAGTATAATGCTGGAAGTGCAAAAAGTGTAATAACCGTTGAAAATAATAAACCATATACTATTACCGTTGCTAATGGACGTTGTACATCCGATCCGATTCCTGTTGATAACGAGGCAGGAAATAAACCTAAAATAGCCACAGTAGCTGTCATTAAAACAGGTCGAAAACGATTTTTTGTTCCTTCAATAACTGCTTCTAAAAGGTCTATTCCCTGATTTTTTAATAGATTGAATTGAGAGAGCATTATCACACCATTTTGAATAGCTACTCCAAATAGCGCAATGAAGCCAACTGCAGAAGAAACATTCAATGTCATCCCTCTTACATTTAATGCTAACATACCTCCAAATACAGCTAAGGGAATGATTCCAATCAATAACAAAGCTTGTCTCAAGTTTCCAAATGCAACATATAAAAGAGTGAACATGACTAGAATTGCAATTGGAATAACGATTGAAAGTCTTTTGTATGCACGGTTTTGGTTTTCGAATTGACCACTCCATTTGAGATGATATAAGCGATGATCATAAGTTATATTTTGTTCTATTTTATCATGAGCTTCCTTTAGAAAGGAACCTAAATCGCGGTCCCTTAAATTTAATTTTATTGTTAAATGTCGCTTATTCATTTCGCGCGTAATCGTACTCTCTCCTGTATTAAGCTTGATATCTGCCACTTGTGCTAAAGGTATTTTTATACCATCTATATTAGTCAAACTCAATTGTCCTATTTTTTCTGGTGTATTTCGACTATCTTCTTTGTACCGACAAATAAAATCGTACACTTTATCATCTAAAAAGATTTGAGAAATCGCTTTACCTCCGATTGCAACTTCAATTAATTCAGCAACATCAGACACATTTAGTCCATATTGAGCAATTTTATCTCGATTAGCATGAATCTGCAATTGAGGTAATGGAGGTTCTTGATCAATTGAAACATCAACCGCCCCTCTTACCTTTTTCAATTCTTTCATCATACTTTCAGCTATTTTACGTGTTTCGGTAAATTCTTTACCATAAATTTTAACTGCCAATTCGCTATGTGTACCTGATATTTTATCCATTACACCATCTATCATTGGTTGAGAAAAACCTACCGTATATCCAGGCATAGCGGCATATTCTTTTTCCAATTCACGAATCAAATCATTTTTAGTTTTCCCTTTAGGCCATTCTTTATAAGGTTTTAATCCAATCGAAACTTCGAAATGAGAAGCAGTCCAAGGGTCTGTTCCATCATCATTTCGGCCTGCTTGTACCATTACATATGTAACCTCATCATATTGCATTGTATGAGATCTCAATGCATCACTCATTTCCTTTGATTTCTCTACTGATAAACCAGGAGGTAATTCAACTTGTAGCCAAATCGACCCTTCATCCAATGTTGGTAAAAAATCTTTTCCAACAGAAATGGATAAACCTACTGCACAACCAAGAATTATAATAAGTGGTAAAATAACTTTTTTTGGTTTTACTATAATTTTCTCGATAATAGATGAATAAGATTGTGTTAATTTCTCTAACCATTTATTGTGGTAAATTTTTTGAGGTTTTTTATACATTACATATGCTAACCCTGGAATTAACAAAAGAGCTACTGACAATGCACCAAGTAAGGCATAACCTACAGTAAAAGCCATTGGTGTGAAAAGCTTTCGTTCGACTCTCTCAAAAGCAAATAGAGGTAAATAAGCCGTTATGATTATTAGAGTCGCAAAGAATATAGGCTTTGCGACTTGTTTTGCGACTTTAGAAATACTATGTTCTTTTAAATATTCTGTAGGATTTTTCTCTCTTTTTTTCAAAACGGTTTCCATCATTACAATTGCTCCGTCTACTATAATTCCAAAATCAATCGCTCCTAAAGACAATAGATTTGCAGGAATAGAGGTAAAATGCATGAAAACAAATGCGATAAGCAATGAAAGTGGAATCGTGATTGCAACTAAAAGTGCGCCTCTCCAACTTCCTAAAAAAACGATTAATACAATAACTACAAGACAGATACCTTCTATTAAAGTATGAGAAACAGTATTAAGTGTTGTCTCGACCAAATCTGTTCGGTCTAAAAAGGCATGAATTTTTACATCATTTGGTAAAATATCATGATTAAGTTCATTGACAGCTTCATGAATACCTGCTAATACTGTAGATGGATCTTCACCTTTTAATAACAATACAATTCCCTCGATTCCATCTGAATAGTTTCTCGTTTTGTCACTATACCCTAAAACACCTTTTCGCTCAACACTTCCGTATTTTAATTGTCCAATATCAGATAATAAAATAGGTACTCCATTTTCTGTCTTAATAACAATCTTTCCAAAATCATCCAAATCTTTCACCAGACCTATTCCTCTAATTACGTAGCCAATATCTCCTTGAGGTAATGTACTTCCACCAGCGTTCACATTATTTTGATCTATGGTTTCGACAACATCATTGAGTGAAATATTATATTGAGTTAATTTAGTAGGGTCTATTTCTATTTGATACTGCGTTGTAATCCCTCCAAAATTTGTTACTTCCGCTACACCTGACACCTGATTAATTCTAGGAACAATGACAAAACGTTGTAAATCTGTTAATTCTCTTAAGTCTTTTGTATCACTTTCTATAATGTAACGATAGACCTCTCCAATTGGTGACGTTAAAGGATCTAATCCAGGTTCCGCTCCATAAGGTAAGTCAATATCATTCAATCGTTCTTGTATTCTCATGCGTGCCCAGTAATCATCAACTCCATCTTTAAATACAATTGTAATAATGGATAAACCAAATGTACTTTTACTACGCATTACATGCATACCAGGTAAACCATTGAGTTCCCTTTCTATCGGGATAGTAATCTGTTGTTCTATCTCTTCAGCTGCTAATCCAGGAACTTGCGTAACAATTTGAGAAGTTACATCTGCAATATCTGGATAAGCTTCTATTGCTAATTGCTTCCAAGAATAATAACCAAATACAGCTATCAATGAAAACAAAGTCACCATTAGCCATTTCTTGGCAATTGCCATTTCGATTAATTTGTTCATTTCAATCGTTTATTTTACCCCCATTAAAAACACTCCTCCATCAACCACCACTTTATCTCCTGCTTTTAATCCATCTGTAACACGAACTAAATGATTATCTTCAGAATGACCTATCGCCACAACTTTTGTTTTATGGTATTTCTTTTCATCAATTTTTACAAAAACATATTGATCTGCTTTGTCCTGAAAAACAGCTTTTGAAGGAAGAATAATTTCTTCTTTACCAAAACCTTTAAGTACGACATTAACATACATACCTGGCTTTAGAAGGAATTGATTATTTTCAGTTTCAATTAAAACTTCTACACTTCTGCTTTCTTCGTTCAAAGTTTGTCCTATATGAATTATTTTTCCATCAAATACAATTGTGGGAAAGGCCTCAACTGTAAATGAAATTCTTTTTAATTCTTTTAGAAAACCTAAATTATGCTCTTTTATTTGCGCAGAAACCCATACCTTTGACAGGTCTGCTACTGTTACCAAAGCTTCATGATCTTCTTTTAAATATTGTCCTGTAACTAGTTCATTTTTTATAATCTGACCAGAAATTGGCGATCGAACCATTAAAGATTGTCCCATTCCTATTTGAGAAGAAGTATTAAAAACCTTTACAGATGCTGCAGCTTGATCTACAGCTATTTTTTTTATTTTAAAATCTGTTTGCGCTTCTTCTAATTCTCTTTTTACACCAACAGCATGATCAAATAAATCTTTTTGTCGCTTTAAATTTATTTCGGCTTGTTTTAATTCTTGTTGCGCTGCTAAATATTCTTGTTGTGCAACAAAAAAATCTGCAGATTTAATTTCAAATATTGGTGCTCCTTTTTTCACTTGCTGTCCCAATGAAACGAAAGATTTAACTACTCGTCCAGCAAATGGAGAAGCAACTTGAGCAAAATGTTCTGGAATTGTTTTTACAATTCCAGGTGAATTCAAATCAGACTCTACCAACTGAAGTTGTGCTTTTTCTATTTTTAATTGAGTTATAATAGTGGAATTATCACTGAATATTATTTCATTTTTATCCCAGTAATAATCTGCTGTTTCTGATTGTTCTATTTTACTGTTACAACTGTTTGTTAAAACAAAACCATTCCCAATAATAAGCAGCAAAAAAAGAGTTACTTTTGATTTTTTCATAAGATATATTCTATCTATTTTATTTCTAAACTTCATTTCTGATAATTTCCCAACGAATTTTTTGGACATCTTTTTCAATGGTTAATCGACTTGCTATTTTTTCTAAAAGACTATCTTGCTGATATCTCTGCTGAAATCATTACAGAATCATTTATTAAATCATCATCACTCGAAAGAGATTTCATCATAAGGTTTTCATTATTCTCAATTGAACGCATTAGTAATACTCTTAAATGATTTTCTACATCATTTCTACATTTTATTACCAATAAATATTCGGTATCCTTGTGGTTTTTATTTTTGAAAGAGTAACGGTAAATCTGATTACTAATCGGTCTTAATAATAGATGTGCTAACATTATAATACAAGTAAGTATAACCGCTTGTATAGAAAGTCCTGAACCAGCAAATAACCCGATTGCTACTGAGCACCAAATCGTTGCAGCAGTATTCAACCCTCTTACACTCACTCCGTCTTTCATAATGACTCCAGCGCCTAAAAAACCTATTCCACTGATAACATATGAAGCTATTCGTCCTACGGCATCTCCTCCAATGGCATAAGACATTAAGATAAATGCTGCTGAACCTACACATACCAAGGTATTTGTTCTTAATCCAGCACTTTTTTGACGATATTCACGCTCTAAACCTATTGCAGCTCCTAATAGAAAAGCTAATCCTAACTGCATTGTAAAATTTATTAAATTCATTTTATATTTTTTTAAGGATAACCAAAGTTTCAATTCTCTTAAAAGCAGTAATAAATGAATCTTTGGTTTATTGTTTGACGAATTGGGAATCTGTTTCCATTGTTATTTTTTTTCTGTTGCAAATCTACATGACATGGAAAACAGTTGCTGTTAGAAACCTTTTAGAAGAATATTAGAATTTTATTAGAACAAAAAAGCCTGCAATAACGCAGGCTTTTTCCTATTTTTATGATTTATTATTAGTTGTTTTTTTTCAAAACTACTCGAAAAAAAGTTTTATTTTCTTCTATGGTATATACAGCTAATTGACCAAAATGCAAATCAATAATTTTTTTCACCAAATACAAACCTATTCCTTGACCTTGAATATTTTTATGTTGAGCACTTCTATAAAATGGTTGAAAAATCATGGTTAATTCTTCTTGTCTTATCCGTTCACCTTCATTAATAAAGTCAATGTTCACTTCGGTTTCATCAAAATCAATTTGAATCTCACAAGTGGAATTAATTGAATATTTACATGCATTTTCTATTAAATTAGTAAAAGCAACTTTTAATAAATATTCATTTCCATTCACTTCGACCTCGTTTTCTTCGTTTGGAATTCGAATAAAATTTAATTCTACTTTATATTCCTTATTATTTTTTTGAACCTGAACCACCGAATCTAAAAGTATTTCATCAATTCTAATTCTTTTAAAATTAATTTCTGAAGGATCGTAACTAGCTTTCGCCATATCAAGTAAACTGTTGGATAAACGAACAATTCTTTTTGTGTCATTTAATGCAAATTGGATTAACTCTTGATATTCTTCATTAGAATGCTTCTTCCCTAAAGCCATTTCTAATTCTGTTATTATCGCTGCTAATGGCGTACGAAGTTCATGTGCTATATTAGAAACAAAACTTTTCTGAGAATCAAAAGAATTTTCTAATCGTTGTAACATTTGATTGATTGTAATTGTTAATTCTGCTAACTCATCTCCTTTTGATTTTAATTCAATTCTAAGATCTAAATTTGAAGCAGAAATTTGTTTTGCTTTACTCGTTATCGCCTTGATTGGATTTATCGCTTTATTGGTAAAAAAGAAAGCAGACAATAAAATTAGCAGCAAAGACAATGTATAGATAAGGATAATATTTTTTAATAAATTGTTAATTTTACTGTAACCATATTCATCCAAAGCTGCAGCTGTAACAAAATAATCAATTCCATCTACAGTATATTTCATCCCGACGACTTGCCACCTATCTTGGTAGAAATTAATGTAACCTTTTTGCTGTACTTGATCGAATAACGCTTCTGTTTCTTTAACAAAATCGATTTCTACTGCATCGTGGTAAATTAATGTTTTGTTGTGATCATAAACTGCAACTTCAACTTCATTGAGAGTTTGTCTGTTATTTTGATAGATATGATGCAAAACATCGGATGAAACTTTAGCTTTAAGAAAAAGATTTGATTTAGTTATAGCTTCTTTTTTAAGCAATTCAAAAAATTCTTTTTCTCTGTCTTTTTTTGCTGAATAATAAATTATAAAAGCAAAGAAAAAAAGAATAGTTGCTGTAAGCAAAGTAAATAAAAGTGTCAGTCTAATTCTAATTTTCATCTTTCTTAAATATAAATCCTTGACCTGTTTTGGTATGAATTAGTTTTGCCCCAAAATGCCTGTCAACTTTATTTCTTAAATAATTTATATAAACATCAATAAAATTAGTCCCTGTATCAAAATGTGTATCCCAAACTTTTTCCGCAATCTCAGTTCTAGATAGCACACGTTCTTTATTTTCGAGCATATAATGTAAAAGACGAAATTCTTTTGGTGTTAGATTAATTTCTTTCCCTTCTCTTTTCACTATTTTTGTATGGAGATTCATCTCTAATGTATCATATTCCAAAATGAAAGATAACGTCTGCATATTGTACTTTCTTTTAGACAAGACGCCAATTCTTGCGATAAGTTCCCTCATTTCAAAAGGTTTTACCATATAATCATCTGCACCTGCATCAAACCCTTCAACTTTATCATCGGTTGTTCCTAGAGCTGTTAACATGATAATAGGAAGAAAAGGTTTTAACTTTTTTAATTCTTGACAAAAATCTAATCCACTTAATTTAGGTAAAATAATATCTGACACAACCAAATCATACTCTTCACGAAGAGCCAATTTTAGTGCCATTTCTCCATCATAAACTACCGTTGTTTCAAACCCGTTCTCTTCTAAACCTCTTCGAATTAACGCTGACATTCTTTGATCGTCTTCTACTATTAAAATATGCATATTACAAAAATAAGGATTTAATTTTAAGGATTTTATCCTATGAGACATGAAAATAGCTCCAAAAATAATTTAAGTATAATTGGATATATTTTTTCAAAATTTGGATTATACGCAGCTTTCCGTTGATGTATATTTTGAGAAAACGAGTATTGAAACATTAAAAAAGTCGCTCAAGAGCGACTTTAGAAAGGTATTATATAAATTAAATTCTTATGGTGTAGAAATCGAAGCTTGTTGAATTTTTCCGTTAAAATATTTCCAACCATTCAATCCAAAATCAACAAGATATTCGGCCATTTCATTTGGTTGTAAAGGCGCAATATATCCAGGGAAAGCTTCTTCTAACATTTCAGTTTGTACGGCTCCTAATGCGACTGCATTAATTCTTGGACCATGATCTTTTAATTCTTCTGCCAACAATTCTGTTAAATTAACTGTTGCCGATTTAGAAGATGAATAAACTGATAATCCTGGAAATTTCACAGAACCTTGTACGGCTCCCATTGTTGAAATATTTACAACATGTGATGATGTATCAAATTTTGGCATCAAAATTTGTATCAAACGATATGGTGCCATAAAATTCACTTGCCATGAAGTTAATAAATCTTCTTCTTTTATTTCTTCAAAAGGTTTATTAATACAAATTCCTGCATTGTTGTATAAAACATCTACTTTCTCCCAAGAATTAACCGCTTCTTTCACTTGTGAAATCTCATCAAAATTAGTCAAATCAATTCCTATAAACCAATATTGATTTTCTTTTGCGTAAACCTCTAATTCTTTTAATTTATCTACATTTCGAGAAATTGTCAACACACGGTTTCCTAATTCTAAATGTTGTTTTGCCAATTCAAAACCAATTCCTCTACTTGCTCCCGTTACGATTATATTTTTCATACTGTTGTACAAATTTTACGATTTGTTCTATCGATTCAAATTTTTGTCCTTCAAAGATGATGTTATTTTCTGTTATTTCAATATGATTTTCGGCAGTATTTTCGACAGAAATTCCATTTCGAATCAACGCATTTTTCACCCAAAAAGCTAATTCAGAATTTCCTTTAATCCCTATAACTTTTGTGCAATTAGTGGGAGTCGAAAAACGGTTATTCGCTTTATCGTACATCAAATTATGGTTGGATAATTTCTGAATAATATGATGTTCAAATGCTATTTGTTCTGGAATTCCTTCAGAAAGGTTACCCTTTTCTATCCACCAAATTTTATCCGCATTTTCTAAGGCAAAATCTACTTCATGGGTAATCATCAAAAACGATTTATCCATTTTAGTTTTCAATTCATTTAATAAATTAAATATTTTATATCGATTGGCTAAATCTAAATTAGATGTTGGTTCATCTAAAATTACCAATTTAGCATCTTGACATAAAGCACGCGCAATCATTACCAATTGCAATTGGCCTTCGCTAATTTCATTCGCAAATAGATGAGCCAAATCGGTAATTCCGACCAGTTCTAACACCTCATCAATTAAGTATTGTTCCTCTTTCGAAACTTTCTTCAAAACTTTATGATAAGGCAAACGTCCCATCGCTACCAATTCAGAAACTCTAATTTTTGGAACAATTGCCATTCGTGGTAAAACCACAGCGATATGTTGTGCAATCTCTTGGGAAGATAATTTTTGCAATAAATTATTATCCAAATATATTTTACCTTCAAGACTTTTCTCAAAACCTAAAATGGTATTAATCAATGTTGATTTCCCTGCTCCATTCTTCCCTAAAATCGTAATCAATTCATTTGTGAAGATCGTAGTATTAATCGTTGAAACAATTTTTTTTGCATTATAACCAACTGAAAGATTTTCCAATTTTAATACCTCACTTTTCATCGCACTCCATTTTTATTATTCAACAAAATACTTATCACAATTGGTGCTCCGAACAATGCGGTAATAATATTAATAGGTAAAGTTCCAAATGGAAAAATTTCAGTCAAGATTGAAAAAAGTAACATAAAAAATATACCTGACACGAAAATCCATCGGTATAAAATTTTCATATCGCCTGTTCGTAATAATGTTCTACAAATATGAGGAACGGCTAATCCTATAAAGCTAATAGGCCCTGCAAATGCGGTCGCTGAAGCTGTTAACAATGCGGTTGAAATAAGAATTGTTAATCTTAATTTTTTAATATTTATTCCCAACGACTGTGCATATTTTTCGCCCAATAACAAAGCTGTAATTCCTCGTAAAGTAAACAAGGAAACGATAATTCCACTTAGAACAAATAATCCGAAAACACCTAATTGTTCCCAAGATAAACCACTTAATGAACCGAATCCCCAAACTAAATAGGTTTTTATCTTATCCGAAGGTGCAAAATATTGCATCATTCCGATTAATGCGCCTGCTAAACCAGCAATCATAAAACCAATAATCACTAAGGATGCAGATGATTTAACGCGAAAAGAAAGTGAAATAACCATTAACAAAGCAACTATTGCACCTAAGAATGAAGCTATAATTGTAATCCAAGGATTGTTTAAAAATTCATCTAATCCAATCATCGAAAAAAGAAAAATTACAATCGCAACACCTAAACTGGCCATTGACGTAATTCCCAATACGGAAGGTTCTGCTAAAGGATTTTTGAATAATTCTTGCATCAAAAAACCTGAAATAGGCAAAGCAATACCAACCAACAAAGCTGTTAGTGATTTTGGCAATCGAAAATTGAGTACAAGGTTATGGTACATTTCGTCTGAATGCCCAAAAATGACACTGAATATTTCGGTGAAAGAAATCGGAACTTTTCCAACACTTAAACTGATCACAAAAAGTAAGAGTGTTAAAATAATCAATACAAAAAATAACGGTTTTTCTTTCATCAAGACAAAGATAGAAATTCTAATAATTTCTTAAAGTTTAATTATAAATTCGTTTTAAATCAAATTTTATGATTAGTTTCGTTTCATGAATTTTAGAAGTCTTGTTTTAATTATTTCTTCGATTTTCATGCTACTTACACCTTGTAGCATGAAAGCTTCTATTCATACTATTTTAGAAGTTGAAAATGTTCAGCAAACAAAATCAACTCCAAGTAAAACAATTCAGAGTAATACAACATCTTGTGTTAACATTAAATTTGAAGTAATTAAGAAATCAAGCAAACAACTTGATTTATCTCATTTTGATTTACCGCAAATATCTTTACAATTCATTCAATACGCACGATCTTCATTGATCGTAGAAGATATTGATTCGAATAAAATACAATCTCCAAAAATACCTTTCTATTTATTGTATAAGCAATTGAAATATTCGTTGTTGTCGTAATTTTCACAATTAATTCAACAATAATTATTCAACAATCTATACTTATTTGTACATTATTGAATTAGAATTCGTCAATTCGAGTGATTTTTCGAACTATAAAAAGAAGAAAAATTGTATCGATAATTAAGATGAATTTTATCTTCTAAAACCTTATTCTCGATACAAAATTCTAAATGAATTTCACTCGAATTGACGGTTTTAGACTACAAAACAAAAATGTAGATTTAAGTAACTTATATAACATATCATGCAAAACAAATCTGTTTTATCAATGGGTAATGCTGTATTGGCATTGCGTTTAGTCATTGGTTGGACGTACTTTTCTGCCTTTTGGAGGCGGTTAATTTTAGAAAACAAACTTGATCCAGAAGCAACTGGATACATTGGCGAAAAATTTAATCATTTTTTACCGAACGCTCTTTTCATCAAACCTCTTATTCAATATTTGGTCGAAAATCCCGAAGCTTTATTGTGGAACATGTGGATTTTCACCATTATAGAAGGCGTGGTAGGCTTGTGTTTGATGCTTGGTTACAAAACGCGTTTCATGAGTATCGGTGTTTTCTTCTTAGCAATGGGAATTTTGTTAGGTTCGGGATGGATTGGAACAACTTGTTTGGACGAATGGCAAATTGGCGTATTAGGTTTGGCAGGAGGATTCACGCTAATGCAAGCGGGCTCTGGTAAAATATCCTTGGATTATTTATTCAATAAAAATCAATTTGTTGAACAAGAAAATAAATGGAATTCTATTTCTTATAAAAAATATACACCTCATTTTATCGGATTTAGTTTTTTCATATTATTCGTTACGTTGTTTACAAATCAAGTATTTCATGGTGGTGTTTATGGAACTTTACACAATAAATCGGTCAAGCCAAAAGTAGAAATAACCAATTTAAAACAACTTCAAAATAAGGTTTCATTTGACGTTATGCGAATAGAAGGTGCTGATGTATATGGTTCTTTTTTAATCCAAATTGATTTTTACAATGACCAAAATAAAATCATTGAATCATTAGATATGAAAGAGTTATCAAATTTAGACCAACAACAAATTTCGAATTATTATGTAGCAAAAGTTACACCACATAAACACAGTTTAGTGTTACCTTTGGGAGCGAAAGCAAACTTAAATTTTGAAATAGAGAATAGAATTCACAAAGTAGTACTAACCGATATAAGCGGATTACAATGGGAACAAACAATAAATTTATAGCAATGTTAAAAAGAAATTACTCAACTATTATCGTAGGAGCGTTGGCTTTGGTCTTACTTTTTGTACCAGAAGCTAAAGCAATGATGCAGCAAGGTTTAATGAAATTAGGATTATTCGATCCAAAATTAGAAAAAGTTGAAAAGTCTTCTCAACCAGAAACCGAAGCAAATTATATTTTCGAAATGGTAGATGTGGATGGAAAAACTGTCAACATGGAAGATCTGAAAGGAAAAGTAGTGTTTATGAATTTTTGGGCTACTTGGTGCCCTCCTTGTATTGCAGAAATGCCTTCTATTCAAACTTTATATGACAAAGTAAAAGAGGATAAAGATATCGTGATTTTAACAGTGGAAGTAGAAGGAAAACGTGATAAAGTAGCGAAATTCATGGAACGTAAAAAACTTTCGTTACCAGTGGTTTATCCCAACTCATCTATTCCGACTGAATTTTTTAATGGTTCGTTACCAACAACTATTATCTTAGACAAAAAAGGAAACATTGCACACACCACAATGGGAATGGCAGATTATTCTGGTCAAGATATTGTTGATTTCTTGAACGAATTGAAAACGATGGAATAATTATTCTAAAATAAATTAAAAAAGCTTCGAGAGAAAA
The DNA here is from genome assembly GCF_025244765.1 of Empedobacter stercoris. NCBI lineage: Bacteria > Pseudomonadati > Bacteroidota > Flavobacteriia > Flavobacteriales > Weeksellaceae > Empedobacter > Empedobacter stercoris. The sequence continues at coordinate 1,236,149 of NZ_CP104209.1, forward strand.
TTCTCGAAGTTTTTTTTTAGAATACATTCAATTGTGTTGATTCTAATTCTAACAAAAATTTCTTGCGCTTATTACCTCCTGCGTATCCTGTCAGAGATCCATTTGTTCCAATAACCCGATGACAAGGCACCACAATTGCTATTTTATTTTTCGCGTTTGCATTTGCAACTGCACGTATCGCCAACAAATTACCCAAAGCCATCGATTGCTCCTTATATGACCGTGTTTTTCCAAATGGAATTTTAATTAATTCGTTCCAAACCTTTAACTGAAAATCAGTTCCAATCAAATCAAGCGGAATGCTAAATTCGTTCAAATTCCCTTCAAAATAAGCGTCTAACTCCTTTTCTAAATTTAACAAAACTTCATCGTGCTTATTTTCTACAATTTCACCCAATTTTTCAATCTCTTTAAGTTGTTTTTCGGTTGATTTCCCATCAAAAAATGCTAATACACAAAGTCCTTTTTGTGACTTAATTGCAAGCATTTCTCCCAAAGGTGTTTGTATTTTTTTTGCGTGAAACATTTTATTAAATTTTAATTGAAAGTTAGAAAAATATAGTCGTAATTTGGTACCATATTTGTTGTTAAACATATCATAAAATTAATTATGAAGAAATCTATATTAGTGAGCATCTTTGCATCATTTATCTTATTCTCATGCCAATCAAAAGGTATCCAACAAGAAGAAAAAAAAGCTGAAGTGGCTCAAAACTCTACAAAAACATTTAAAGATGAACATAATTCAAGAAACTCTTTGGATTGGGATGGAAAATATGAAGGTACTTTACCATGTGCGGATTGCGAAGGAATAAAATATATTGTTGAGATAAAAAAAGACGGTAACTTTTTCATTGAACAAGAATATTTAGGAAAAGAAACGGTTTACCAAGATGAAGGTTTTTATAAATGGGATGCTACTGGAAATATTTTGCACTTAAACTCGAATATTAGCCCTTTGGTCCTGAAAGTTGAAGAAAATAGATTGAAAGTTTTAGATCAAGAAGGAAAAGAAATTACTGGAAATTTAAAAGATTTATACGTATTGAAAAAAGTAAAAAAATAATTTCAAAAGTTAAATTTCTACTCTATAACAATTAAAACGCTGTCAAGGTTTTAAACCTGACAGCGTTTTCTTTTATTGTTCTAAACTTTTTTGCCATTCCCAAGCTGTACGCATACTATCTGCAAGTTGAGTTTCAGGTTTCCATCCCAATTCTTTTTCTGCATACGAATTATCTGCATAGGCTTCGATAATATCTCCCGCGCGACGCTCTTTGATCTGATAATTCAATTTCAAATCATTTGCATCTTCAAAAGCATGAACAACTTCTAAAACTGTCGAACCCGTTCCTGTTCCAAGATTAAAGAACTCTAATTTCGCCTTATTTTTATTTTCAATCAAACGAGTTACAGCTTTTACGTGCGCATCTGCTAAATCATTCACATCAATATAATCTCTAATTGCTGTTCCATCACGCGTTGGGTAATCGTCTCCCCAAACAGATAAAGCTTCTCTAATTCCTGCCGCCGTTTGCGTAACATATGGAATCAAATTATTTGGAATTCCTTTTGGTAATTCACCAATTTTCGCTGTAGGATGGGCGCCTACTGGATTGAAATAACGTAAACAAATCACATTTTTATCGAAAGCTGTAGAGAAATCTTCTAAAATCTCTTCACCCATTTGTTTCGTTTTCCCGTAAGGAGATTCTGGTTTCTTTAGTGGTGTTTGTTCATTAATTGGCATATGATCTGCCTGTCCATAAACGGTACAAGATGAACTAAAAATGATATTATCTGCATTATAATCTTTCATTGCATCTAAAAGATTAATTAATCCTAAAAGGTTATTACGATAGTACATCAACGGTTTTTCAACAGATTCACCAACCGCTTTATGTGCTGCAAAATTGATAATTCCGTCAATTTTATTAGTCTTAAAAAATTCATTTACTTTTTCTTGATCTTTTAAATCTATTTGATAAAAAGATGGTTTTATAGAAGTAATCGATGTAATTCTATCTAAAAAATCAATATTCGTGTTTGATAAATCATCAATAATCACCACTTCATAACCTGCATTTTGTAGTGCTACAACTGTATGCGAACCGATATAGCCTAAACCACCGGTTACTAATATTTTATTCATTTTATGTAATTTCATTGAATTAGTTAGTCCAAATTTAAGCAAATAAAAAAGCTTCTGAAACCAATCAGAAGCTTTTTCATATTTTTTTAATGTAAATTATTTTCCAAAGAATTCACGCACAGCAGAAGTAATATAAACCAATTGTTCTTCTTCTAACTCTGTATGCATCGGTAAAGACATCACTTCTTCAACCAATTTATTGGTATTTGGGAAGTCTGCATCATTGTAATGACCGTTATCATACGCTTTTTGTTTACGTAATGGAACAGGATAATAAATCATTGCTGGAATTTCTTTTTCTGTTAAGAAAGCTTGCAATTCGTTACGTTTACCATTTGTTACACGTAAAGTATATTGATGAAAAACATGTGTTGTATCTTCTCCTTTTGATGGTGTAATTAGCGCATCAATATCTTTAAAAGCTTCTGAATAATAAGCCGCTGCTTTGTTACGTGCAGCATTATACTCGTCTAAGAATGGTAGTTTGCGGCGTAAAACTGCTGCTTGAACTGAATCTAAACGTGAGTTAACCCCAACTTCATCGTGGTAGTAACGCTTGTACATTCCGTGATTTACAATTCCACGTAAACGATGTGCAATATCATCATCATTCGTAAAAATCGCTCCACCATCTCCGTAACATCCTAAATTTTTAGAAGGGAAGAAAGATGTACAACCAATATGACCAATTGTACCAGCTTTTTGACCTTTGTATTCTGCACCAATTGCTTGCGCTGTATCTTCTACAACATATAAGTTATGCTCTTTTGCAATTGCCATAATCTCATCCATATTAGCACATTGCCCAAATAAATGAACTGGAATAATTGCTTTAGTTTTTGGTGTAATAGCAGCTTTCAATTTTTCTGTATCAATTGTAAATGTATCATAATCGACATCTACTAAAACAGAATTTAATTTTAATAAATCAATCACTTCTACCGTTGCCGCAAAAGTAAAATCTGCCGTAATTACCTCGTCACCTGGCTCCAATCCTAATGCCATCAAAGCGATTTGTAAAGCATCTGTCCCATTTCCACAAGGAATAACATGTTTTACGTTAAGATATTCTTGTAATTCAGTTTCGAATTGTTTTACTTCTGGTCCATTTATAAAAGCAGCCGAATCTAAAACATTCATAATTGCTGCATCAACGTCACCTTTTATTTTTTGATATTGACTCTGTAAGTCAACCATTTGTATTTTTTTCATAACTTAATGAATCTTTCAACATCTACAACTTTAAAAAGTCGATATTATTACAACAAATGTACAAAAAAAGCTCGTTCTAAATTTCTAACTTTGCAAGATTGTGCAAGGATTTTATAATATATCAATCAAGGCGTACGGAATGGCGCTAAAATTGGCTTCGAATTTTAACGAAAAAGCGAAACTTTGGATAAATGGTCGTGATAATTGGGAGGGAAAAATTGCTTCTAAACTATCTAAAACAGATAAAGTTTTGTGGGTACATTGTTCTTCTTTAGGCGAGTTTGAACAAGGTCGACCTGTGATCGAAACCTTAAAAGAAAAGTATCCTACACATAAAATTGCTGTTTCCTTTTTCTCGCCTTCAGGTTACGAAATTAGAAAAAATTATCAAGGAGCTGACTTAATTTTCTATTTACCTTTAGACACAAAATCGAATGCAGAAAAACTAATAAAAGTCTTGCATCCCGAAATTTTGATTTTGGTGAAATACGAATATTGGTTCAATTTAATTTCGACTTTACATCAACACAAAATACCAACAATTGTGGTTTCCTCTATCTTTAGAGAGAGTCAAAACTTTTTCAAAAAAGCTGGAAATAACTGGTTTGCTAAAAAATTAAGTTTAATTAATCATTTCTTTGTGCAAAACGAAAAGTCTAAAAATTTATTAGACTCTATTCAGATTACACAGAATACAATTGCAGGTGATACGCGTTTTGACCGTGTTAAACAAATTATTCACCAAGACAACCACTTGGATTTTATGGAAACTTTCAAACAACATTCAAAATTCATTGTTGTTGGAAGTTCGTGGCCAAAAGATGAAGAATTATTTATTGAATTAATCAATCAAAAATTAACGAATGATTGGAAAATTGTTTTCGCACCACATAATTTGAATGATGCTGAGATCAATTCTTTTCTGAGTAAAATCAATCAAAAAACTGTTAAATTTTCTGATTTAGAAAAAACTTCGCAACAAGATTTAATTGATTCAAAAGTTTTTATTCTAAATACAATTGGACTACTATCCAAAGTGTATGCATATGCAGATATCACTTATATTGGCGGTGGTTTTGGAGCAGGAATTCACAATACATTAGAAGCTGTAACGTATGGAAATCCTGTTGTATTTGGACCTAAATACAAAAAATTCCAGGAAGCTGTTGACTTGATAGCAGTTGGTGGTGGTTTTTCAATTTCAAATCAAACCGAATTTAATAAAATAATGAACCATTTGATGAATGACGAAAATTTTAGAAAAGCAAGTGGAAAAAAAGCAGGAGATTTTGTTCAAAATTCTCCAAATGCAACGAAAATTATTATGGATTATTTAGCGAAAATTATTTAAGTCATAATATTTTATGAATTTTTAACAAAAAAGGCATAGATATTGTGAAATAAAAAAGCATTATTATTTTTTTGAAGAACAGCTCAATTTTATCTATGAATAAAACTTTACTTTTGAATTAAATAATATAACTCAGACTTAAGTAATAAAAAAATGAAAAAACTAATCTTAGGAATAGCACTTTTTGGTGGATTAAGTGCAGCAAACGCGCAAATTGATTTAGGAGTTAAAGGAGGTCTTAACTTCCCGACTTTATCTGGTGATTCAAGACAAATATATCAAAATCAAACTAAATTCAGAACTGATTTTTATGTGGGAGGTTATGCCAACTATAAGATAACGGATCAAATTAGTTTTCAACCAGAGTTATTATATTCTAAACAAGGAGCTGGATTGAAAACAAATGATAACTCAAAAGCTAAATTAATTACACATAATATTAATATTCCTTTAATGGGACGTTATGAAATTATGGATGGATTAAATGTTGAATTTGGTCCACAATTAGGTTTCTTAGTTTCTGCTAAAAAGAAAACTGAAGAAGGAAAAATTAATGAAAAAGAAAAATTTGTAGATAATTTCAAAACATTTGATTTCGGATTAAATTTTGGTGCTGCTTATAAAGTAAGTGATGAACTAGAAATTAATGCTCGTTTTACGAAAGGTTTGTCAAACATCAACAATTATTTCCCAGAAGTAATGAACGACAATTACAAAATTACAAACACATACTTTAGTGTTGGTGTAGCATATAAGTTAATGGAAATGTAATTGCTTTAATTAAAAAAATTAGAAGGAGCTTTTTGCTCCTTTTTTTGTGCTTAATCGTTAAACAATTCTAAAACAATTTTGCCTTGTTAAATTAAATTCTATATTTGTAGTAATAAAAATACAGTTGTAGATATGAATGTTAAATTATCAAGAAGAGAAGAGGAAGTAATGGAAGTTATCTGGAGCGGAAAACAAGTTTTTGCGAAAGATATTATCGATTCTTATGACGATCCAAAACCTGCGAATACTACAATTTCTACCTTATTAAAAAGGATGCACGACAAAGGTTATATTGATTACGAGCAAATGGGAAACTCGCGACGATACTATGCTTTGGTGAAAAAAGATGATTATTTTTCGAAAGAAGTAAAAGGAATGATTTCCAACTTTTTTAATAATTCGGCAACACAATTTGCTTCATTTTTTGCTAAATCGAACAATATGTCTGTTGAAGAATTAGAAAAATTACGTGATATCATCGACAATGAAATAGACCGTAAAAAGAAATAGCTTATGGTTGCTTATGTCATAAAATTTATTCTTTGCTCTGGTTTTTTGTATTCATTTTACAAACTTTTATTGGAGCGCGAAAGTATGTATAAAATCAATCGATTTTATCTTTTATTCTCGTTAGTTTTCTCGTTGACAGCGCCTTTGTATAAAATAGATTTACCAATTACAGCTAACGAAACAAATATTTCGCCTGAACTATTAGCTTTTTTAATGCAAAACCCTGACGTATTGCAACAAGAAGAAGGAATTAACTTTGGGGATATTTTAAATGTAATTTACATCCTATTTGCAGTTTTATTTTTAGCCAGATTTAGTTACAATTTGTACAACTTGTTATTTAAAATTAAAACAGAAGAAAAAATAAAAGACCACGAAATTACTTATGTTCTCGATTTACAATCAAGTCAACCTTATAGTTTTTGGAATTATATTTTTATTCCCAAAAAACAACTCGAGAATTTACATCAAAATTTAATTGATCACGAAAAAGCACATTGTATTCAGAAACATAGTTTTGATATATTATGGATAGAAATTTTTCAAATCCTTTTTTGGTTCAATCCTTTTATTTATTTCTACAAAAAATCGATCAAACTAAATCATGAGTTTTTGGCAGATGAATATGTGTTAAAAAGAAACTCTGATTTAAAAACTTATCAACATCAAATTTTAGATTGCATTGCAACTCAAAATCCATCAATGATGGCGAGTAATTTCAATTTTATACTAACCAAAAAACGCCTACTTATGATGACGAAAAACACCTCAAATCGAAAAGCTAAAATTCTTTCTTTTGCTTCTTTACCTTTTATACTAAGCGCTTTTGTATTGTTTTCTCAAAAATCTTTTGCTCAGGAAGTAGAAAATAAAGCAAAAAAGGTAGAACAAGCATTGGAAAAACCTGTTCAATCGCAAGCGGATTTGATATTTGATACAAAAGAAGAAAATAAAATAACGAAAAACCTGAATGACACTATTACGTTAATCAAAAATTTATCTGATGGTAAAACAATGACCAAAGAAGAATTAAAAGATATTTTGAAAAGTAATCCGCAAAACAAAATTATTTTAAACGATGCTGGAGATATCATCTTGAATGATTCGATAAAAATAAAAGATAATGTTAGAAAAAAAGAATTAATACCGACAACACTATATGGTAAAGATGGCAAAGTTTTACAAAAAATAGATCCAAAAGATATTAATAAAGTAATTGTAAAAAAGAGCGAAGGTTTAATAGAAATTTTCAAAAAAGATTCAAGTGTTATCAGAATTTTTAACTCTGAAAAAGATATTCCGAATATTGATAAAAAAGTAACAACTGCTAAAATGCCAACGGTAAAAAATAATATTACTCTGAAAAATGGTTATTCTATTTACACCGACAAAAATGGTGTTGAACATAAAATTATTAGTTCAGAGATTGATAAAGTTTATTTAGAAAATCAATTAAAATCAAAAGGAATTGATAATGGTTATAGTGTAAGTTTTTCAAAAAATAAAGGAATTGATAAAACGGAAATAGAAAAACAATTAAAAGAATCGCAAGCAAGAGGTTATGATATTACAGCTCTAAAAACTGATCCTAAAAATCCCGAAATACAAAAATTAGGTTCATTTACTGTAAAAACATTTTATTCTGAAGATCCTAAAGAAATGAGTAAATATCTTGAAGAAAAAAAGAAAGAACTTGTATTACAAGAAAAAAACACTAAACAAATGCTAAAGGAGATTGAAAAAAAGCAAAAACAGCTAAAAAAAGAAATTAAGAAATAATCAAAATTTCATCGCATTTATAACATTTACAAAAAAGGAAACTCAGTTGAGTTTCCTTTTTTAGTACGTCATGTTTTGGCATTCTGATTTTCTATTTTTGAGAAGATTGTTTAACTTTCCTAAAAATTCAGAATTTGTTACAAGCAGGCGATTTCAAAATTTACAATGCATCAGCTGGTGCAGGTAAAACCTACACATTAGTTAAAGAATTTCTCTCGTTGTTATTAACCAACGAAAGCGATTATCATTTCGAACATATATTAGCCATCACGTTTACCAACAAAGCTGCTGGTGAAATGAAAGAGCGTATCATCGAAACATTGGAAGAAATTGCCAAAAGTTCGAATCCAAAAGAAGATTCTTATATTCTTGAACTTTCTTCTGAATTGAACATGAAGCCAGAAATTATCAAGGCGAAAGCGTATAATATTCTGATTGCCATTCTTCATAATTACTCCAAATTTTCAATTTCTACGATTGATAAATTTAATCTACGATTGATGAAATCTTTTGCACAAGATTTGGGTTTATCGATGAATTTTGATGTCGAAATGAATACAACAGAAATTATCAACGAATCGGTTGATTTACTCTATTCAAAAATTGGAGAAGACGAAAAATTAACGCAAACCATGATCAAAATTGCGTTGGATAATATGGACGAAAATAAATCATGGGATATCCGTAAAACCCTTTCTTCTGACACTTCTGATATTTCAAACGATCGTCATTTACAAGATTTAGAAAAGTTGAAAAATATTTCATTAGACGAATTTATTCGTTACCGAAAGGTTATTTTTGATGATATCAAAACGTTGAAAGATGGATTGATTACAATCGGAAATGAGTTTTTTGAGTTGCTGGCAAACAATGGAATTTCTGTAAACGAATTACCTGGAAAAAGTCGTGGTATTGCCGCTTTTTTCCAAAAATTAAAGAATTATGATGGTTTTGGATTGATTTTACCAACCGATGCCAACACAAAAGATGTTTTAGAAGGCGGTTATCTTTCGAAAGTAAAAGATGCAACTGCCGAATCTATTTTTCCACAGATTAAAGATTTGTTCGAAAAAGCTGCAAATATTAATGATCACTTACTTTTATTAACGTCTATTCAAAAAAACATTTCGTCAATTTCGTTGATTAATGAAGTCGAAAAATCGTTGGATTCGATCAAAAAAGATTCGAATGTTTTATTGATAAACGAATTCAATACCATCATCAGTAAAAATCTGCAACAACAACCTGCTAATTTTATTTACGAACGAATTGGCTCGCGCTACAATCACTATTTTATTGATGAATTTCAAGATACTTCAACTTTACAATGGAACAATCTAAATCCGTTGGTGGAAAATGCGCGTGCGCAATCTGACACGATTATGTTGGTTGGTGATGCAAAACAATCTATATACCGTTGGCGAGGAGGAAATCCAGCACAAATGATAGATTTAATTGATCGAAAAGAAGAAGAAAATATCAAGGTTGAAGAATTAGAAAAAAACTGGCGAAGCCACGAAAATATCATCCAATTTAACAATGAATTGTATTCGTTTATAGCGCCTAAACTTAATTTACCAAGTTTTCAGTATTTGTATGAAATCGGTAATAAACAATTCACCAATCATCAAAAAGATGGTTTTGTGAAAATAAATTTTATCGAACAAGAAGGTCGATCAAAAGACTTATTCAAAGAAAAAAACTTAGAATTGGTTCTGAAAACGATTGAAGATTGTCGTGCAAATGGTTTTTCTTTAAGTGATATTGCAATTTTGGTTCGTAGTAATGCGCAAGGCGTTTTGTTGGCAAAATATTTGACCGAAAATAATTTAGTTGTCATTTCCAATGAAGCTTTATTGTTAAAAAATTCATTTGAAATACAATTAATCGAATATTTGTTTAAAATAACATCAAATCCACAAGATGAACAATCTAAAATACGCTTTTTGATGGTTGCGTACGAATTAGAATTATTCAGAACAGATGATTTAACCATCACCGTTGAAAAAGCGTTGAAAGAAGGTTTGCCGAAATTTTTGAAATTAACCAAATCACTTGGAATTGATTTAGATTTTATTCAGGATCAAAACCTTTCGTTGTATGATTTCACCGAAAAAGCTGTTCGTACATTGCATTTACAAGAACGTTCACCTGCTTATATTTTGAGCTTTTTGGATGTTATTTTAGACTATTCATCAAAAAATGAATCAGATCTTAATTCGTTTCTCGAATTTTGGTCAACGATCAAAGATAAAGCAAGTATCAAAACGCCAAAAGGTGTCGATGCAATTCAAATTATGACGATTCACAAGTCTAAAGGTTTGGAATTTCCAGTTGTTATTTTACCATTTTTGGATTGGCAAAGTAAGAATTCTAAAATTTGGATTCCACTGCAAAAAGATGAAGATAATCCATTCGAAACGTTTTATGTTGGGATTAACAATGAATTAAAAACCATCAAAAACGAAGCGATAAAATCAAAAATTGACGAAGAAGAAAACTTGGTTCAATTGGATGAAATTAATACGCTTTATGTTGCAACAACACGTGCAAAAGAACAATTGTACATGATTGCGCAAAAGCCTAAAGAGTCTTCGAAATCAAAAAATATTGCCAACTATTTACACGAATTTGTTTTCAGCAAAGGCTTTTCTGAAGATGAAGTTATTTTGAAAGGTACACCAGAACGTATTTCAACACCAAAAGTTATTGAAAACTCTTCGGCAGAACTTAAAATTTATTCTTCGGATTGGAATACACGTTTGGTGATTAACACCAATTCAGAAAAAGCACAAGAAAAGTTAAAATTCACAGAATTTGGAAATACAATTCATACTATTTTATCACAAATTGTAACGCAAAATGATTTACCAAAAATCATCGAAAGTGAAAAACAACGTGGTACTGTTTCTGCTGAAAATGTAGAACATCTGCAAAAAACCTTGCAAAATCTCTTACAAGATGCTAAATTAGTTCCCTATTTTGCTGAAGGTTTAACGGTTTTAAATGAACGCGATTTTATTGATGAAAATGGACAAATTTTCAGAGCCGATCGTGTTGTCATTGATGCTGAAAATAATTGTTCAATTATTGATTATAAAACTGGGCAACCCGATTTAGATCATCATTTTCAAGTGAATAGATATGCTGAATTTTTCAACAATTTGGGCTATAAAATTCAAACAAAAATCTTGATTTATATTGATGATGAACAGCAAAAAATAAATGTTGTAGAGGTAGTTTGATGAATGAAAATGTAAAATTAAAATTAGCGAGTTTACCCGAAACGCCAGGTGTTTATCAATATTATAACAAAAAAGGAGATTTGTTATACATTGGTAAAGCGAAAAACCTGAAACGTCGTGTGAATTCATATTTCAATAAACAACACGATTCGAAACGATTGCGTGTTTTGGTGAGTAATATTGATAACATCGAAACGATTAATGTTAATTCCGAATACGATGCGTTGTTATTGGAAAATAATCTGATCAAAGAACATCAGCCACGCTACAATATTCTGTTAAGAGATGACAAAACCTATCCATGGATTTGCATTAAAAACGAACGATTTCCACGTATTTTTTCGACACGAAATGTAATCAAAGATGGTTCTGAATATTTTGGTCCATATTCTAATGTCAAAACCATGAAAGTTTTATTAGGTTTGATCAAAGAATTGTATCAAATCAGAACATGTTCGTACGATTTGAGCGAAAAAAACATCGAAAACCATAAATTCAAAGTTTGTTTAGAATACCATATTGGCAATTGTCTTGGACCTTGCGAAAATTACCAAACCGAAGAAGATTATAATGAGCAAATTTCGGCGATTCGTAATATTATCAAAGGAGAATTTAACGAAGCAAAGCAATATTTAATCAATCAAATGACAAAATATGCATCGGATTTGAAATTTGAAAAAGCACAAATGATCAAAGAGAAAATCGAAGCTTTACAAAATTACCAAGCACGTTCAACAATTGTTTCACCTACCATTACCAATGTTGATGTTTTTTCGATTACATCGGATGAGGAATATGCGTATGTCAATTTCATGAAAATTTATCATGGTGCAATTATACAATCGCATACCGAAGAGTGGAAAAAGAAATTGGATGAGACGGATGAAGATTTATTGGAGCGCGCGATTATTGATTTCTCAGAACGATTTAATCTTACTTCGAAAGAAATTTATGTTCCATTCGAATTAAGTTTAGAAATTCCATTCCGAAAAATTACAGTTCCAAAAATTGGCGATAAAAAACACATTGTTGATTTATCGTTAAAAAACACGCGAATTTATCGTTTGGAACAGCTCAAACAAACCAAAATTATCGATCCAGACCGTCATACAAATCGCATTATGAATCAAATGAAGGTTGATTTGCGATTACCTGCAGAACCTCGTCATATAGAAGGTTTCGATAACTCTAATATTCAAGGAACAAATCCTGTATCGGCTTGTGTTGTCTTTAAAAATGCAAAGCCAAGCAAAAAAGATTACCGAATTTTCAATGTCAAAACAGTTGAAGGTCCAAATGATTTTGCAACAATGGAAGAAGTAATAGAACGTCGTTATACACGCGTTTTGGCTGAAGGTGAACCATTGCCTCAGCTAATCTTGATTGATGGAGGAAAAGGACAATTAAGTTCGGCTTTAAAATCGATTGACCGTTTAGGTTTACGTGGAAAAGTATCTGTCATTGGAATTGCAAAACGTTTGGAAGAAATTTATTATCCAGACGATCCTTATCCTTTGTACTTGGACAAAAATTCTGAAACCTTAAAAGTGCTGCAACATGTACGAGACGAATCGCACCGATTTGGGATTACTCGCCATCGAAATCGTCGCAGTAAAAATGCCTATAATTCGGTTTTAGAAGAAATAAATGGAATCGGTCCGCAAACAATTAAAGAATTATTAACAAAATTTAAATCGGTTGAACGAATAAAAAATGCATCTTTGTTAGAGTTAACCGATTGTATAGGGAAATCTAAAGCAAAAAAAATAAAAGATTATTTTTCAAATGATGAAGAATCTACTAATTGACAGAGATCTAACGTCTCTTTTAAACAATCCAAAGCTACAAGCCACTTTGGCTATTGTTCCAATCACTTTATTTATACTTGGCTTGCTGAGTTATTTTGGAATTTTTTATTCGATGTTTAATACGCTCGATGCACAACTTGGACATATGGGAAATTCGAAATCGCTTCTGAGTGCTTTATTAGGAAATCTTATCATTTTCATCTTTTTAGTTTTAATGAGTTTTTTTACTGGCGTAATTTCTTTTGTTTACTTCATTGTACATGCCTTAAAAAATCCAAATTTGATTAAAAGTGACGAACGTTTAGTTTGGATAACCGTGATTATTTTCGGAAATGGAATAGGTATTTTCATTTATTGGTTAACGCAAATCAAACGAAAAAAACCTCGACCAATTATCGATTTATACACAGATGATATTTAAAATATAAAAATAGCTTTACAATTTAGTAAAGCTGTTTTTTTACCTGATGTAATCTTATCTTTTATTTACAAATCAAAACATCATGAAAATAGTTGAATTATTAGCAACCGAATTTCAAAAATAATTTTGTAAAAAAACTTCTCAACTACTGTAATTAACTTTAAAAAAGTAAGTCAGCACAACCAATTGTGTTGTTTAAATATTTGCTTAATCTGCTTTATTTTTAATGAAAATAAAAAAGGCTTCTTTTACAGAAGCCTTAAAATCATAATTAGTGTTAATTCATATTACCTATTTGTAATATCATTTACTCAAAACTATAACATAAATCATACTAATGCAAATCATGTATGATTTTTTTTTAATAAATGTTAACGTTTTTATTGTATTCACACTTTTTATCTAATATTTTTTATTTTATCTAAATAAGACAAGGAATAAATTAGTAATTAACACATATTGTTTAAAAAAAAATAACAGTAATCGCGTTATCTTTTAAAAGATTCAGACACGATTACTGTTTTTTTTAGATCAAAAATTGTTCTACTATTTTTTGTAAATCATCTTCAAACTTAACTCCATAATGCTTCCAAAGAAGTTTTCCTTGATGAAAAAGCATTAAAGTTGGTACGCCATTTACTTGATACATCGCATCAAACTGAATCGTACTTATTTTGTCTTTATCTACATCAATTTTTATTATCTCGACATAATCAGGAAGTTTTCCTTTTAAGTTTTCTAAAAATTGAAGTTGCAATTGACATGGTGCACACCAATCTGCATAAAAATCAATTAGATAAAAATTATTTCCTTGTATTCTGTCTAATAAATCCATTCAATATAATTTAATTATGTACTTAAATCATGTTCCAAGGTCCGCCATTGATGGCATCAAAACCTTTATTCTTTAGTATAACTGCAGCTTGCCCACTTCTTGCTCCGCTTCTGCATACCGTTACTATCTTCTTGCTCGACAATTCGCCTATTCTGCTTTCTAATTCTTGTAATGGAATATTAACCGAATCTGCATGATGTCCTGCCAAGAACTCCGCGTTTGTACGCACATCCAATAGCAATGCGCCTTCTTGTAGATAATTTTCTACGTTTGAGTTTGATGTCAACATTTTAATAATTTTTTTGAAAAACATATTATTTGACTAATGGTTTTTTATTCAATTTCCAATCTGCCATTCCTGCACTATAATTTTCTACTTCAAAACCTTTTGATTCTAAAAAACTCTGTGCAATTGTTGCTCTATCACCTGCTTGACAGTGTAAAACTACTTTTTTATTCGGATCCAATTCATGGTATCGTTTTGGTAAATAACCTACGAAAATATGTTTTGCTCCTTCTATAAAACCTTCTTTAAATTCGGCTTCACCTCTTACATCTAAAATTTGAACCTCATCATTCCCGATATAATTTTCCATCGCATCAGCATCAATAATAGTTGAAGAAGTCATTTCTTCTGTATTGCTCAATAATTCTGCTGGTGTAATATAACCGTACACATTATCTAAACCAATTCGCATTAGTTTTCGCGTCATGTCCTCTACCTCATTTTCTTCTACAACTAACACGATTGGTTCTTGATAATTTACCATCCAACCCATCCAAGTGTTGAATGTTTTATTGTTTTGAATATTGATTGTTCCTGGAACATGTATTTGCGAAAAATCTATTTTGATTCTTGCATCAATTACTTTCATTCCAAAATCTTTTGCTTTCTCAAATTCAATATATGTCAACTTAGCCCATTTCGGAACTTCTATTAATAAAGGACGTTTTGTCTTGTTCAACTTTTTCATCATAGCAAAATAAGCTGGTGCCTCTGGTTGATCTGCTAATAGATAATCGATGAAACCTTTTTCATTTTGATCAAATTGTAATGCCCAGTTTCTTATTTTTTCGTATCCAACTGTTGAACTTGCTACAGCTCCCAATGCTTTTCCACAAGCTGATCCTGCACCATGCGCTGGCCAAACTTGAAGATAATCGGGTAAAGCTTGAAATTTTTTCAATGATTCGAACATCTGTTTTGCGCCAACCTCTTTCGTTCCAACCAAACCTGCCGCTTCTTCTAACAAATCTGGACGACCAATATCTCCGACAAACACAAAGTCTCCTGTAAAAATCATGACAGGTTCTTTTGTTGCAGGTGTATCAGTCAACAAGAAACTTATACTTTCTGGCGTATGTCCTGGCGTATGCATCACTTCGAAGATTAAATTTCCGACTTCTATTTTATCTCCATTTTTTAATCCAACATGGTCAAAATCGTATTGCCAATC
Organism: Empedobacter stercoris; assembly: GCF_025244765.1. Taxonomy (NCBI): domain Bacteria; kingdom Pseudomonadati; phylum Bacteroidota; class Flavobacteriia; order Flavobacteriales; family Weeksellaceae; genus Empedobacter; species Empedobacter stercoris. The sequence goes on from NZ_CP104209.1 coordinate 1,251,690, forward strand.
TTTACCTCCTTCATCCGACAAATACATTTTAGCACCTGTCACATAAGCCAATTCCTGACTTCCTGAAAGATAATCTGCATGAATATGCGTTTCCGCAATGTGCGTAATTTTAAGATTATTTTCTTCGGCTATTTTTATATAAGTATCGATATCTCTTTTTGGATCAATTACAATCGCTTCTCCAGCAACTTGACATCCTACAATGTAGCTTGAATGTGCTAAAGACTTCTCAAAAATGTGTTGAAAAAACATATGTGTATATTTTTATGGTTTAACCTTTTTTCTTTTGTTGATACAAAGTTAAGTGACTAAAAAACAGTGGACAGTAACCAATGTTACAGATGAATAAGAATGCTTATCTGTTGTTTAGAAAAATTTCAGAACCAATACCAAAGATAAAATCGAGATGAATATCCAAAGTAAAATTCCATAAGACAAAGTCTTGAAACCAGCTTGTTTGATTGATTGTAAATTAATTAACGAACCAATCATAAACAACGCTACTACCATTAATTGTTTCGAAAAGCCTTGTAAGATTTGATAAACTTTTTCGCCTTGTGGAAAATAAGTTGCAATTAGCATTGTTGCGACAAAACCTAAAATAAAGTAAGGAAATTTATAAGTAGAATTTTCTTTTTTATTAAAATAACCGATGAACAAAGCCAATGGAAAAATCCACAATGTACGGCTCAATTTTACAGTTGTCGCAATCTCTAACGCTTGCTCTCCGTACTGTTTTGCTGCTCCAACCACAGAACTTGTATCATGAATAGCAATCGCTGACCACAAACCAAATTGATATTGGGTTAAATGAAATAAATGTCCAATCGTAGGAAAAATAACCAGCGCTATTGCGTTCAACACAAAAACTACTGCCATTGCAATCGTAATTTGGTTCGCTTTTGGTTGTAAAACCGAAGAAATAGCCGCAATTGCGCTTCCTCCACAAATAGCAGTTCCCGAAGTAATCAGCAACGATGTATTCTTATTGATTTTTAATAATCGATAAAACACAAATCCTAATACAAAAACACTTATTATAGAAATAAAAGTGAGTATAAACCCATCTTTACTTACCGAAACTGCTTCGTGAAGATTCAAACCTAACCCTAAACCTATGATTGCTATATTTAATAACTTTTTGGAATATTTTTTTGAAAAATCACCAAATTCATTTTGAAAAATTAATCCATAACCAATTCCTAAAAGAAGCGCCACAGACGACTCTATAAACGGAAAAAATGTAAGTAGCAATAATCCAAAATAAATTATACGGGCAATCATATCGTCATTTATATAACGCGGCAAAGGTAGAAAAGCATGAGAATACAAATTGTAACATTTGTTACAAAATTTTTAAAAAAACATTAAATTAATCTTGTAAAATAATACATTTAGATAAAAAAAGGAATCTCAAAATTGAGATTCCTTTTTTTGCATGATTAAAATGATTTCTTAATTAATCGTTATTTCGTTTCGATTTAATTGAAGGAAACCTTCTTTTTCTAATGCTTTCAAAAGGCGAGAAATTACCACACGAGAAGTATTGAGTTCGTATGCTATTTCTTGATGTGTCTTCACAATCACTTTCCCTTTGTTGATACTTGCAACATCCAACAGATATTTTTTCAATCGTTGGTTCATGTCATTAAATGCTAAATTGTCAATCGCAACCAACATCTCTTCCATTCTATTGTTATAACTATCAAAAATAAAACGACGCCAAGAAGCATATTTCGCTAACCATTCGTCCATTTTAGTAATCGGAATCATCACCAATTCACCATCTGTTTCGGCAATAGCACGAATTTTACTTTGTCTATCACCCAAACAACACGCCATTGTCATGGCACATGTATCCCCTTTTTCAAGAAAATATAACAACAATTCACCTTCATCAAAATCCTCGCGCATAATCTTAATAGCACCTTTCAAAAGAATGGGCATTCCTTTGATAAATTGGTTTAAATCGATCATGACATCATTTGCTTTGAACTCGATCAATGAACCTAATTCATTAATTTCATCCAACAATTCATCTTCAAATTGATAAGGGTAAGTTGCTTCTATTTTCTCTTTTATCATGTTTAATGTGGGATTTTATTTCTAACTTTTCCGTAAACAAAAGTACCTATTAATGCACCAGCAATTGTAATTAAAATTGGATAAACACCAGCACCTAACAATACAAAAATTGGACCAGGGCAAGCTCCAACTAATGCCCAACCTAAACCGAAGAAAATACCTCCGATTAAATAACGTGCAATCGATTTTGCTTTGGGTTGAATCACAATTTTCTGACCATTAATATCTTTTGCTTCTTTCTTTTTCATTAATTGAATTCCAATCGTTCCGACAACCAATGCTGAACCAATAAATCCGTACATATGGAAAGATTGAAAATTGAACATTTCAAAAATTCTGAACCAAGAGGCTGTTTCTGCCTTATACATGGTTGCACCAAAGATAATACCTAATATGATATAAACTAAACTTCTCATGAAATTAAAAAATTAAAGGAAACAATACATGAACCATTAAAAGTCCACCGATAAAAAATCCGATTACAGCAATTAATGAAGGTAATTGCAAATCACTCAAACCAGAAATTGCGTGTCCAGATGTACAACCACCTGCATAGCGTGTTCCGAAACCAATTAATAATCCACCTACAAATAATAAGGCAATATTTTTAATCGACATAGTTTCGAATATTTCGGTAGGAGAATATGTTTTTCCTGCACTTTCAAAACCCATTTCGTTTAATTGTGCGATTGTCGCTTCTGAAATTGCTGGAATTTGATTATCTGATAAAAAATGTACCGATAGATAACCTCCAATTACAGCACCCACCAAGAATAATAAATTCCATTTTTGTGCTTTCCAATCAAAAGAGAAAAAATCACATGATTTTCCAGCTCCAAAAGCAGAACAAATGGTTCTGAAATTAGATGAAAATCCAAAACTTTTTCCAAAATAAATCAGCAATAACATTACGATTGCGATTATTGGGCCACCAATGTACCATGGCCAAGGTTGTAAGATAAATTCCATTCGTTATACTTTTCTAATCGGTTACAAAATTGATAAAAGTAATTTAATTTGAAAGTTACAAATGTTACATTACCTTTTACAACTTATCAATTTGAAAACATTTTATATTTTTGAACCAAATGAAAAAAATCAATCACCGAAAAGTTTTTAAACAAATGTTTTACTTCATTCTTTCTCTCATTATTTTATTTTCACTACTAACTTTTGCCATTCTACAAATGAATACGTTTGGTGCAGAAGCTACTGGAGAACGTTTGGAACGAATGAAACAATCTAAACATTATAAAAATGGACAGTTTCAAAACCTCAATCACACACCTGCTTTTGCAGAAGGCTATGATGCTAAAAAAGTGATGTGGGATTTTATTTTCGGTAAAAAAGACTCGAATATTTCTCCAAAAGATTCAATTCCTCATATTCAAACAGATATTTTATCAATTGATCCATCTGAAAATATCTTCATTTGGTTGGGACATTCGTCTTATTACATTCAATTAGATGGAATTAATTTCTTAATTGATCCTGTTTTTAGTGAACATGGTTCACCTTTACCAATTTTCAATAAAGCATTTAAAGGAGCAAATACCTACCATACAAAGGATTTTCCGAAGATTGATTATTTAGTGATTTCACATGATCATTACGATCATTTGGATTATGAAACGGTAAAAGAATTACAACATAAAGTGGATAAAGTAATTTTGCCATTAGGTGTTGGTGCACATTTCGAAAAATGGAATTATTTACCAGAACAATTAATCGAAGAAGAATGGTATACTACTATAAAGTTGAAGAATAATCTTGAAATAACCTTTACTCCTGCTCGTCATTTTTCTGGTCGAAAATTTAAACGCAACGTTACACTTTGGACTTCCTATGTTTTGAAAACCCCAACGCAAAAACTATTCTTAGGTGGAGACAGTGGCTATGACACACATTTCAAAGAAATAGGAGAAAAATATGGACAATTTGATTTTGCGATTCTCGAAAATGGACAATACAACGATGCGTGGAAATACATTCATGCATTACCAACGGATATTCCTGCTATTGTTACCGATCTAAAAGCGAAACACATAATTCCTGTACATGCTGCAAAATTTGCATTAGCAAAACATGCTTGGGACGAACCTTTAGAAAAAGTTGTGGAATATGGCAAGCAGAATAAGGTTGATATTTTAACTCCGATGATCGGTGAAACAGTAAATCTGAACGATTCGGTGTTTTATTTCAAAGAATGGTGGAAGGGTTAAAACTTAGATTAACGAATAATATTCGAAACAAAAACTAATCTTTTAAATTAAATTCAAATTTATTGATTTTTAACAAGTTTATTCTGAATTATCGTCAGAAAACCATTTGATTTCCGTAATTTTGGCAACTGAAATTTAACTTTAAACAAAAAATTAAACAAAATGGAACTGAATAGAGAACGTCTATTAGAATTGGTGCAAAAATATGGCGCACCTTTATATGTATATGATGCGAACAAAATAAAATCGCAATATGATAAGATGACCAATGCATTTTCTACAGTCAAACGTTTAAAGTTAAATTATGCATGTAAGGCGAACACAAATCTTAATATTTTAAAGTATTTTAAATCACTTGGTTCAGGATTGGATACAGTTTCTATTCAAGAAGTAGAATTAGGATTAATGGCGGGTTTCAAACCGAAAGAAATCATTTATACGCCAAATGGCGTTTCGTATGCAGAGATCAAAAAAGCAATTGAATTAGGCGTTCGTATCAACATTGATAACCTTTCGGTTTTAGAAACATTTGGGCAAGATTTTCCTAAATATCCAGTTTGTGTACGTATCAATCCGCATATTATGGCGGGCGGAAATGCGAACATCTCGGTAGGACACATCGATTCTAAATTCGGGATTTCTATTCATCAATTACCACATATCAAACGTGTTGTAGAAAATACAGGTTTACATTTGGACGGAGTACATATGCATACAGGTTCTGATATTTTGGACATTGATGTTTTCTTACAAGGAGCAGAAATTTTATTTGAAGTTGCTGCAGAATTCAAGAACTTATCTTACATCGATTTTGGATCAGGATTTAAAGTTCCTTATTATCCAGGAGCAGATGAAACAGACATCGAATATTTAGGAGAACGTTTATCAGCACGTTTCAATGCATTTGAAAAAGCGTATGGAAAACCATTAACACTAATGTTTGAACCAGGAAAATACATGGTTTCTGAAGCAGGATCTTTCTTAGCATCTGTAAATGTTGTAAAACAAACGACGTCTACTGTTTTTGCTGGAATAGACACAGGATTTAATCATTTAATTCGTCCAATGTTTTACAGCGCTCATCATGAAATCGAAAATATTTCGAACCCAGAAGGACGTAGTCGTTATTACACTGTTGTAGGGTACATTTGTGAAACAGATACGTTTGGATCGAATCGTAAAATAAATGAAATTAGCGAAGGTGATATTTTATGTTTCCACAATGCAGGAGCATATTGTTTCTCGATGGCATCAAACTATAATTCGCGTTTCAAACCAGCGGAAGTCTTGTTAATTGATGACAAAGATTATTTAATTCGTCGCCGTGAAACATTACAAGATTTAATCGCTACAACAGAGGATATTAAATTCTAAGTTCAGAATTTTTTATATATTTTTTATAGTATTTTAAAAGCTCAATTAAAAGATTGGGCTTTTTTATTTCCCTAATTTCAATGGTTTACTTAAAAATATCTCATGTACAATACTTCTAATTAAATTTTGTGTTATGGTCATAGAATCATCAAATCTATACTCAATTCTTTCTTCAATAGGATTTAGAGGAGAAACCGTTGTCAGTTGATTATTATGATGTTTTACATAATCTTGCATCAATTCATTATTCTTCTCAAGCGATAAATTTTGTTTATACTTTGAGTCAAAATAGCCAATTGATTGTGCAAATAGAATTATCAATTTATTCTTCAAATTATCATTTTGTATTTCTACTTGTGCAAAAAGACAAATTGGAAAAAGAAATAATAAAAGTATTTTCATGATCAATTATTTAATTTATTAAAGTTAACCCGTTATGTATTTTGAATTAAAATTCGTCAGTTCGAATAACATTTCGAAATAAAATAAAGAAAAATTGTATGAGAATAGAATTTCACCTTCAAAAACCTTTTTCTCGATACAAAATTCTTTCAGAATTCCACTCGAAATGACGGTTTTATTGATGAAATTAACAATATTCACACAATTAAAGTTAAGAAATTTGTTTTAAATAATAGCCTTATCCTATTTTAAACACTTTACAATGACATTCGTCTTATGCTATTCTAAATGAATAAAATAATTTTGTAAAAATTTGTTTGAATAATGGAAAATAAAGATAAACGAAGTACCACACAAAAATTAATAGACGATGCGTTTTTTATATTTCTTGCAATTTTGGGTGTTTTTTGTGTTTTGATTATTCTACTTGTGGTATAAGGATGAAATTGTTCGATCCCTACTTTTGTCTCTATTTATTAAGTTGGATTTTCGTGAAAATTACACGTATTTATGCCATCGAAATCGACTATATCAATCATTATTTAACTGATATTTTTGCTGTTCCTGCTATGACTCATCTGGGTTGTTATATCATTTCGAAACTAAAATATAACGGACAATTATACATTTATCCAACATCATATTTAATCATTACAGCTATTGTTTTATCAATTTTAATGGAAGTTGTTATGCCAAAATATTCTACGAATTATACCGGTGATGTAATTGATGTTGTTTGCTATTTTATTGGAATTATTTTTTACTTAAAAGTTCATAAAACCTATTTAATAGAAAAATATTCAAGGAAAACTGTTATTATGCCTTAAAAATTTTCATTCTTCCAACCATAAAAACCATAATCAATCCGAAACATGCAAATAGCGCATAAGAATATCTCAAATCTGAAACCTCTGCAATGTATCCAATAAGTGGAGGGCCCATCAAAAATCCTAAAAAAGATATACTCGAAACCATTGCCAAAGCTACTCCTGGATTAACATTCTTATTTTTTCCGGCAACACTATAAACCGTTGGCACATTACATGCCACACCAAGTCCCACCATCATAAAAGCAATGGTACACACTATAAATTGAGGAAAAAATACCGAAAGCATCAAGCCCGAAAACATCAATATTCCGCTAATTTGTAAAATACGCTGCTTCCCATATTTACTGATAAAATAATCACCAACAAAACGACCTGTAGCCATCATCACCATAAAAGAAGCATAGCCTACGACAACTAAATTTTGAGGCGCTTTTACAATATCTTGAAAATAAACACCACTCCAATCAAACATCGCACCCTCTGTCGCCATACTTAGAAAACCTATTATTCCTAATTGAACCAGCACTATATCAGGTTTTGAGAAAATAGATTTCTTTTCCTTTGCTGGAGACGGAATGGAATCAACCAAATATCTCTTATTCACCATCCAATTCAATACAATTAAACCATAAATAAGTACAAAATGATAAAATGTATTGACATGTAAATTCATCATCAATAAACCAATCAAAGCTCCAGTAAAACCAGCAATACTCCACGCACCATGAAATGACGACATAATTGATTTACCATATATTTTTTCGACCTCAACACCTTGTGTATTCACCGAAATGTTGCACATATTACCAACTACACCAAAAAAGAATAAAACTGCTCCTAATTGATAAAAGTCTTGTGCTAAACCAATACAACAAAGAAGCATTGGATAAATTAGAACAACAATTTGCAATACGTTTTTACTTCCACATTTTGCGACTAACTTGCCCGAAAGCGCCATTGTACACAATTGACCAATTGGCATCAACAACAATAAAGTTCCTAACTGACCTTCTGAAATTCCTAATTCTGATTTAATCGTTGGTATTCGACTTGCCCAAGATGAGAAAGCTAAACCTTGTGAAAAAAAGAACAACGAAACGGCTAAACGAATTCGATTTTTTTGAGTTGATGTATATTCAACGGAATTATTCATGGCTATTATTTAAACTAAAGTGCAAATTTAAGGTCTGAAAGGCCATAGTCAATAAAAAACCTCAAAAATATTCAATTGATAATCATTTTGTTAAAAAATAATTTTAAAATAATTGTTTTCAGAGTTTGGAAAAACGAAAAAGCGTTCTATATTTGCACTCGCAATACAGCAGTAAACGCTGTGTAGGAGAGTTGGCAGAGTGGTCGAATGCGGCAGTCTTGAAAACTGTTGAGGGTCACACCTCCGGGGGTTCGAATCCCTCACTCTCCGCTAATAAAGCCCTAAATACTTATGTTTAGGGCTTTTTTATTTTTGGTTGCTAGCCAAGTTGCTAGAATTTTCAACTATTAATATCACACTTACGCTTCTTTAATTCTAATAATCTTATAACTTTTTATCATTTCAAAGATTAATAAGCTATATATTTTAACTGTTTCTTCGTTAATCAATTTACCTCTATAAACATATAGTATTCAAGTAAATATTATTTATTTAAATAACTAATTCGCAAAATATCTATTATTTAAGGATAATAAAAATTCCAAAATATTCTATAATATATTGATACTATAAAAAATTTCTTTTTTTATAAAGAATAAACTACTGATTAACAACATAATAAAATTTGGAATTTGTTTGGAATCTAAAAAATTAGAAAAAGCTAAAATCGAACATAAATTGTGATTGTAGAATTTTAAAAATATTAACATGAACAATCCATTCGAACCTTTGGTAGATCTTCTTACCAAAATTGATCAAAAACTTGATCGTCTAAATCTTAAAACAAAAGTGTACGTTGTCAAAATGATTTGGACACCTCTTTCTAAAAATTAAGAGAGTGTTTGGTTTATAAATTTATTATTTTTTCTTGAAAATACAACTGCCTTCTTTTTGCAATTGTTTGTTGTTTAATAATTGCTCTTTGTTCCAAAATTTTATCTGCTCTACCAAAATAAACATCCGAAGGTGTAAGGTTGTTCAAAGCCTCATGATACCTAGAATTGTTATAATTTTCTACAAACTTATTTAGAGCTTCTTTCAGCTCATCAGGATGATAATAATGATCTAATTTCACTACATTTTTCATTGTTCTATGATACCTTTCGATTTTCCCTTGTGTTTGCGGGTGTAGTGGTTTACCTCTAACATGCTCCATTTTTTGCGTATTTTTCAAGTAATCTTTTAGTTCACTTGACACATAACAAGGTCCATTATCCGATAATAATTTTGGTTTCTGTTTCGTCTTTAATTTCGCTTTTTCAATTGCTGTTTTTACAGTTCTTTTCACATCTTCAGCTTTCATGGAGCTACACAATTCCCAATGAATAATATATCGACTGTAATCGTCTAAAATTGTGCTCAAATAATACCATCCCCATCCTATAATTTTAAAATAAGTAAAATCAGTCTGCCACATTTGATGAACAAAATTCGTTTTATCTTTAAATTCGTTTGCGGCTGAAATTAAAATATGATTAGGTGATGGAATTAAATCTCTCTGCTTCAATATTCGATAAACACTCGATTCTGAAATATAAATTCCTAATTCATCGGTCATTTTAAAAGCCAATTCTCTAGCAGATAATTCAGGATAATCCAACGCTAATTCTACAATTAAATCCTTCTGAGAATCAGGTATACTATTCCATTTTCGATGGGTTGAATAATTTTTTGATTCTAAACCTTCAAATCCATTTTCTAAATAATTTGAGTACCATTTATAGAAGGTACTCCGTGCAATTCCGAACTCCTCTAAAGTACGTTTAACTCCAATTTCAGAGCGAGTTACAATCTGTATAATTTCGTGTTTTTCACTTGCTGATAATCGCATATATTTCTTGAATTTTGTTTTTAATCCAACGAGTTCAAGGTTTTTTTTACGATATCATAACGTACAACCAAATCAGCTACAATCTCTTTTAAACGCTGGTTTTCTTTACGTAATTCACTTACATCGTCACTTGTAGCTTCTCGAGTAATATCTCCAGACAATCGCTTTTTTCCAGCTTCTAGAAATTCTTTATTCCACTTATAAAATTGAGATTGACTAATACTATATTTTCTACAAAGTTCAGCTATCGAAGTTTCTGCTCGTAAAGCTTCCATTACAATTAAAATCTTTTGTTCCGCTGTAAATATTCGTCTTGTATTTTGACGAATATCTTTTACATATTTCTCTGGAGTTGGTTTTTTGGATGTTGCCATAATTAAAGTTAATGATTTTTAAAACACTACCTTAAATTTTAGGTCTTAGATGTCCACTTTTTGCTGACGATTTACAATCCTTCTGAGAATCAGGTATACTATTCCATTTTCGATGGGTTGAATAATTTTTTGATTCTAAACCTTCAAATCCATTTTCTAAATAATTTGAGTACCATTTATAGAAGGTACTCCGTGCAATTCCGAACTCCTCTAAAGTACGTTTAACTCCAATTTCAGAGCGAGTTACAATCTGTATAATTTCGTGTTTTTCACTTGCTGATAATCGCATATATTTCTTGAATTTTGTTTTTAATCCAACGAGTTCAAGGTTTTTTTTACGATATCATAACGTACAACCAAATCAGCTACAATCTCTTTTAAACGCTGGTTTTCTTTACGTAATTCACTTACATCGTCACTTGTAGCTTCTCGAGTAATATCTCCAGACAATCGCTTTTTTCCAGCTTCTAGAAATTCTTTATTCCACTTATAAAATTGAGATTGACTAATACTATATTTTCTACAAAGTTCAGCTATCGAAGTTTCTGCTCGTAAAGCTTCCATTACAATTAAAATCTTTTGTTCCGCTGTAAATATTCGTCTTGTATTTTGACGAATATCTTTTACATATTTCTCTGGAGTTGGTTTTTTGGATGTTGCCATAATTAAAGTTAATGATTTTTAAAACACTACCTTAAATTTTAGGTCTTAGATGTCCACTTTTTGCTGACGATTTACAATTAGGACTAAAAAATGCGAGAATCTTGTGGAATCTCGCATTTATTATTTTATCTAAAAGTCTATCTAAACTATTGAGGTTGGTTGTTCGATGATAGTGATTAAAAGCCTGAATTAGATTTTGATTTAGTTAGAAATTTAAAATTCTTAAATGATATATACTATACTTTTTAATTTGAGGAGAATATTTGATAATATTAAACTCTACTTAGTCCTTGAATCTATCAAATATCTGTTTAGAATTTTTTAATTCAATTATTTCTGCGTTTTGAAATGAAAAATTACCGTTAGTTGATTTATGCTTTATATTCATATAAAGAGAATTATGAAGATCATTAATGGAAATATCCTTTTTCAACATTATAAATATTAAACCTAAATATTCAAATTCAAGTATATTATCATCTTCAAATAAATAATCATATTCTATGTGAATTAGATTCATATCATCTAATTCAATTTTTTGGTCAGCTACTAGATAGATATAATCCTTTTTCCACATAAATAATGGAATATCATAATTATCATTTAAAATACATTTCTTATAAAATTCAAGATCAAGTTTATTATAAATTTTGGGATAGGCAGTATAAAATTCCGATATGAATATTTTGAAAAAAGCTTTCTTAAAAAAATTAAAAAAGCTATTAGAATAAAATGTACTCTTCTTTAAAACATCTTTAAAATCTAATTTCAACTTACCATCTTTTAGTAATTTTACGCTATAAAAATGACTTTTTGGTTTAATAATATGACTTTTGTTTAAATCATTATTTAAAATATACTTTATATAGCCAATTACAGAAGTAAACGAACTTTCTAAAGAATTGTATTTATTATCTATTGGATTACCAAATAATTCATTGCAAGAATCACATTCACAATCATATTTTCTTTTACCACCAATTGATTTAGGAATAGTATGAGCTATCTTCTTTTTACTATGTTCAGTAAGTGGTGAATTACACCATAAACAATTCTTTTCGTTAAGCATTTTCTACAATTTGGATTTCTTCTGGGGTTAGTTCATATAAGTCGTAAACCATTTGGTCGATTTGTTTATCTGTTGCTTGGATTTGATTTACTTTTTGTTTTTCGATATTGATTAAGTCCATTATTTCTGCTTTTTGGTAAAGTGTCATTTGTATCATATTGCGTTAGTTTTATTGTTTGTTAATATATGTAAAAAGTTGATATGAGTATTTATAGGAAACTGTTTTATGGGGTTTTCGCCTTACTTTTCGATACAAATTTCTTTAATGGGGAATGAAAATTATACGAGGGGATTAATAAAAAACCTCAACATAAGAATTGAGGTTTCGTCATAAATTATTATTGTTTAATAATAGGAGTTAACTCTTCTTTTAATTGATCAAATTCTTCTTTCGTCATCATTTCAATTTCCATTAATTCTTTAGCTTCTTTAAGTTTTTCGATAGCTTCTTCACGAGTCATTTTTCTATTCTTTAATAGTATTTCACCAGACTCTATTGCTAATTCTGAATCCATGACACTCAAATATTTATTAACACCAAATGCTCTTCCATTTATTTCACCTAGTACCATTACTACATATAAAGGTTTATTTTTACTCCCTCTGTGAAACGTTTTTATCTCTTTAACAATTACCTTCGTATTTTTAAAACTATTGTCAGCCATACTAGGAGCATCACCATTCATTGCTGCCATTATTTTACCAAAACCAGCAGGTCTTCCCATTTGTATAAATTCGTAAGTTTTTTTTGAAACACCTCTAGATTGTCCTATACCACCTCTTAATTGATTGCCATAAGAACCAGCTACAGTTTTTGTTCTAATCTCTTCAGACGTAGGAGAACCTAAAATTAAAGTATCGCCAATACTTACAGTATTTTTACTACTGGTAATGTATTGATTAACTTCTGTACCATTTTTAATGGTATTAAAGAAGTTAATGTCTTGTGTATTCTCATACGTTAATTGTTCAATATTTTCTTGAGCATACAACATATTAATTGATAGTAAAGCTAGAACTAATGATAGAATCTTTTTCATCGTTATTTGAATTTTGTTTTAAACATTAATTAATTTCTATTGCAAGTTTACAGCTCATTTATGCAACCTATTTGCATAGTTATTTTTACTTTATAAAAAAATCCTCCACGTGTTGTGAAGGATTTTTATCGTATTTTGTTCAAAAGAAATTAATATTAAGAAACACGTTGTGCATTCTCGTTAACTTCATCAATTAATCGTATGATTTTACCAATTTTAGCCGTATCCTCGAACACTCCAAAAATACCAGAATCACTATAATCTGTAAATGGAGGTTGTGTCAACATTTTTTTGTCTAGCACCCCATTCACATTTAGGTAATCGATGATTTTTTCTACAAAAATAATTTGATTAGAATTTAAATTTTCTGCTTGAATGAAATCTGTGAAATGTTGTTCAACAGCAGTTCTTTCTAATCCTAATATTTTACGAACAAATAAGGTTAATGAATCTGTTTGGTATTCCTTTTCTATTTCTTCTACTTTAAATTGTTCGTGTTGGAAGAAATTTTCTAACAATTCTAATTCTTGCTGAGTAATCGGAATATTTTTGTATAATTTATCAATAACAATATGATTCTTATTCTTACGAATAAAATTCTCGACACGGTCTTTATAGCTTTGTAAAGAAGTATATGTCGCCATTAAATCATATTCTTCCACTTTATTATTATCCAAAGAATCTTCCAAGTATGTGTACACTGGTTTTTCTTGATTTGTGTTTTTTAAGAATTGAATTAAATCGCGTAATTCAGCACGTAAAGCTTCAATACGTGCCAATGAAATAGCGCCCCAAAATTGATCTGTTGAAACTGCTTTGATGGTTGCTTCACTTGGTTTTACTGAAGGAATATTTAATTTACCTTCTAAGGCTTTTCCAATTTCAGCAATGTTCGAAATTAATTTTTGCTGTCTTTTTTCCCCATTTAAAATTGCTAATTCTAATTGATAAATTAATAAATCGAACTTTTTAGCCATTTCATCCTTATCCTCGTTGTATGAAATTAAATGCGAAATATGATTTTGAATTTCTAAGATGGATGAATTGTTTAAACTGTACCAATTATTAATGTCGCGGTATTTTAATACAGCTTCCAAATGTTTACGCACTTCGAAACGTTTATCGTCTAATGCGACCACTTTTTGATGCAATTGTTTGATGTAATCATCTGCAAAAGATTTTTCTTCTTCTGTTGCTTTCGTGTTGCTTTGAATTGTAAATACAACTTCTGTTTGTGCTTCAAATAAACGTTGCTGTAAAGGTTTTACAGTTGTTGATTGATGCCCATCTGGAAATTCTTCAAAGAATTCGAAGTTGCCACAAATGTCAAAAATTAAAAAGAATTCTTTGTCTTTTCCTGGACCAAATACATTGGCACATTTTCGTGTTCCACGCCCCACCATTTGCCAGAATTTAGTGTAGGATTTCACTTCTTTAAAGAACACTAAATTTAGAACTCTAGGTGCATCGACCCCTGTATCCATCATGTCTACAGAAACTGCAATTTGAGGCATTTTATCAGGACCCTTGTCGTAACAAAAATCTTCTAATAAAGCTTGTGCGTATTTCGTTTGATTATCGATGACTTGTAAAAATTTGTTTCCATATTCTGGATACATTTTATTGAAACGCTCTTCGATAAACATAGCGTGTTTATGATTTTTCGCAAAGATGATTGTTTTACCTAATTTATCACCCGATTCTACTTTTAGTCCATTGTTCATTAAATGCTCTAAAACTAAATCGACCGTCTTTGCATTGAAAAGAAAACTATTGATTTTGTTGCTTGGAATTTCCACATCCTCTAAAAGATCTTCATCCGTATTGATTCCGAACACTTCTTCGAAATGTTTTTTATCTTTCTCTGATAACTCGCGGTATTTAAGCCCTTCTCGTTGAAATTTCACAGGCACTTTATAGGCTTTTGCAGGCACTAAATATCCTGCTTCTACAGCTGCATCTAATTCGTATGCAAACGTTGGGTTATCGTCTTCAATATCAAATAAATCATACGTATTTCTATCGATGTCTTTTTTTGGTGTAGCAGTTAATCCAATTAGCAATGCATCAAAGTACTCAAAAATTGCTTGGTATTTTTGATAAACCGAACGGTGAGCCTCATCAATAATAATGACATCGAAATGACCAATTCCGAATAATTTATCTCCTTCGTTTTTTACCTCATCAATACGATTTAGCATCGTTGGATAAGTAGAAAAAACAACACGCGTATCTTTTACGTCGTTTTCTTCCGTTAAATTGGCCGTTGATAAATTTGGTAAATGCTCGTTAAATGCATTTTTTGCTTGTTTAACTAAAGCTGTACGATCTGCTAAAAATAAAATACGTTTTGCCCAGTTGTATTTTGTCAACATTTCGACTATGGCTGCGGATGTACGTGTTTTACCACTCCCTGTTGCCATTACCAATAATGCTTTACGGTTACGACCTACCAAAGAAGTTTCGTTAGAAGTTACAAAAGCTTCGGCTACACGTTGTATGGCTTGCATTTGATAGGGACGTTCGACTATATTTTTATTGACTTGAAAGCTACGAATATCCTTGCGTTCCGTTCTTCTACGAATTAAAGTCTGTAATTCTTCTTTGGTATAGAATCCTGAAACTTTTCTTGGAATATAAAATGTATCGTCCCATAAATAGGTTTTATATCCGTTGCAGTAAAAAATAATTGGTCGTTGTCCAAATTTTTCTTCTAAAGCGTTGGCATATAAAAAGGCTTGGTATTTTCCTTTGTCTGCATCGTTTAAGGTACTTTTTGCTTCGACCACTGCTAATGGTTTGCCATTATCGTCCCATAATACATAATCGATAAAACCATTACCTGATGGATTTGCTGAAACAGGCATGTTATGGATTGGATATTCAACATCGTGTCCATTTACAAAATTATTCCAACCTGATTCCCTTAATGCTAAATCAATCAGTTGTTTTCTGGTTTCTTTTTCAGAAGTTAATTCGGGCACATCAACTGTTTGCTGATATTGTTCGATACGTTCCTCTTTACGCGCAGCAATTAATTGATTTTTGGCTTCAATTTCAGCACGAAGTTTTTCGTTTTCTTCGGCTAATTGCTGTTCACGTTTAATGGCTCTTTCGTGCGCTAGTCTTTTTTCCTCGTTCTCTTGAAGTAATTTTTCAATTTCTTTTTGAGATTTATCTTGTTCGTTTCCGTAAGGAATAACTTTTTCATCGAACGGAGGAATAATCGGATCTGTTTCGCTGTAGTACTTGCTAATCCATGATAAGAAACGAAACATATTTTTTAAAGCTTGTAACGCTTCGTATCCAGTTACTTTTTTACCATGAGCTCCATTGTTTCCAATTTTACGCACCACATCAATTTCTTGAAACATTGATGGTTTTACGATCGTTTTAAAAGAATCTGAGAACAATAAAGCAGCGAGATGTGTTTCGTATGGGCGATCTAACTCTTCGTCGTTATCGAATAACCAAGTTATAGCATTTTCTAAAGTGATACGACATAATACCGCTGCATGGCGAGGTGCAGTGAAAGCAAATTTTTCTGCTTCTTGCATGTCCTTGTACCATATAGGATATTCGTGTTTTAGAAAGGTGAAATTAGAGTTCATTGTGTTGTTGATTAGAAAGTGTAAGTTAGCAATATATCAAAAAAGCACAAAGGATTTCTTTGTGCTTTTCTATGATCTATTTAATGTCTGCACAAAATAGGATGGCCATATTGTAACCGCCATAATTTTTCTATTTCGCTGGCATACTTGTTATATGCGTTTTCTTCTTTTAAGAAGGGTAAGACTTCGTGATGCTTAGGATCATCGAAATTAAAAAATGAAACGGCAAATTGGTCGGTGTCTAAATTTGTATTAATAATATTTAACGTGCCTGTCCTTGGGTTATTACAGTTAAATTCTTGCCGAATACGTTCCCTCAGACCAAAACTTGGCTTTAATTGGTTTTTATAGCCTCCAATCCCGTTGTATATCACTTGATAGTTCTTGGCTTTGACTTTACAAATCCCTTGAAAATCTTTTCGTTGATTTGTGAGGTATGCCATGTTTACATGACGACTACCTACATTGGGTTGATACTCCATCGCCGCCAATTCATCGAACGTATAAGCTGTCCAAATCCAATATAACCCTCTTTGCTTGGTTTTTAGGTATGCATTAAGTTCTTGGAAAGGAATTAATGCTTTTAATTGTTCTTGCTGAATGTAGGCTATCGATGAAAGATTTACCATATTTGTTTTACTTTTTAAATGCTTGTTGCAATAAGCTGTTGAATAAATTTTCGCTTTGTTGCAAGGCTTGTACTGCCAACTGTTTTTGTGTTTCTATTGCCGAAACCCTTTCTGCGAATTGGTTTTGAAGTTCAAGTGGAATATTTGGAATATTTTCTTTATGAACTAATTTTCTATCTAAAGTTGGAACACCTGCACCGTGAGAAAACCTTTCAATTTTAAAATACCTTAATAAATATTCTAAGAAAATAATATTATTATCATTAGTCTTGTAAGAATACAATGAAGTATTTAAAGGCCAACAAGGCTCTATAGACTTATGAATTAATCCTATTGTACCAGATCTTCCTGTTATTAAACAAGGTTTATCTGTTTTATAAGTATCGTGATAATCTAAAATTCCGTTAGAACCAAAAACTGGTATTTTTCCATCTTTAATTCTATCTTGAACAGGTAAATCATATCCTCTTTTTAAACTCATTACATTTTCAAAATTAACCATTTCCCACCCTTTTTCATTTTTCACGGGATCGCCAAACATATCGAGGAAGAGCGATTGGGTAAGGGCATCGTATTTGGCGATGATTTCTTCGTTGTAACGGATGATTTCTTGTGCCTTGTCCAGCTTTTCGACAATTTGCTTTTGGATTTCTAATGCGGGTTTTAATACTTTTACTTTTGATAAGTTTTCTCTTGTAATCTGCGGTTGAGCAGAACCTGAAATAACATCATTAAATCCTCTTTGAGATAAATAATAGTATAAAAATTTTAAATCATAATCTTTTGATAAGTTATCTAAAGCCATTGCATTACCATTTACATAAGATTTAGGTAATGAAATGTTTAAAGTTCCGCAAGTAGCACCACGACAAGTAATTAATAACGTTGGTTCTTCGTGAGTGTATTCATCATAAAAGCCAATAATACCGTTTGCTCCAAAAACTGGATAACCATTCTCTTTTAATTGTGAAGTAGAAATCGTCTTCCATTGTTTTGGTCTGCAAATATCTGTTAATAATACTTTCTCCATTACGCTAAAAGTTTTTCCAGTTCTACAATAGCAGCTTGGCGTTGGGCGTCTAACTTTTTGATGTCTTCGATAATGTCTTTTGGTGCATTGTAGTGTACTTCTTCGTAAACGACTTCTTTGTATCGGTTAATGCTTAGGTCGTAATCGTTGGCTACAATTTCGGCTTTCTGGACAAGGAAGGATTGTTGAGTGCGTGCTTCGACAAGCTCAGCAACCGCACTTTTATCTAATGTTTGTAGTTTGTGCCAATCCATTAGAATAGATGGGATATCGCATTTGTCAGCAACTTCTTCTAGTATATTTTCGGGTTCTGAGAAAACTTGAGCTAAAGCTTCTTCAGAAATCAGTAGATTGCGCTTGTCGTCTAAGCTATATCCATCGGCTTTCATATCATAAAACCAAACGTTATCTGTACCTCCAGAGTTGGTCTTTGTAAAGATTAATATCGCTGTAGAAACCCCTGCATAGGGTTTGAAAACACCACTCGGCATTGAGATTACCCCTTGCAACAATTGCTTTTCTACCAACTCTTTGCGGATGTTTTTGTGCGCGGTAGAACTCCCAAACAAAACGCCATCTGGAACAATAACTGCTGCACGACCGCCTAATTTTAGCATGCGTAAAATAAGCGACAAGAATAACAATTCGGTTTTCTTGGTTTTGGTTGTTTGCAACAAACTTTTTTCTACCTCATCATAATCTAAAGCTCCTTTGAATGGTGGATTGGCTAAAATTAATGAATATTCGTTGGCAATGGCATTGCTTTCGGCTAAAGCGCTTCCATCGATTGCTACAGGATTATCAATGCCATGTAATTGTAAATTCATCATCGCGATACGCATCATCGACGGGTCGATTTCAATTCCATTAAACATCTTACTGTTGTAGTGGTTACGGAACTCTTCGTCTAGGAACCAATCGTTGTGTTTTTCTTGGATGTATTGGCTTACATTGACTAAGAAACCCGCAGTTCCCATGGCAGGGTCGCATACCGTTTCTTCTTTTGTTGGTTGCATTAATTCGACCATCATACGAATGATGTGGCGAGGTGTACGGAATTGTCCATTTGTACCCGCTTCGGCAATTTTAGACAACATATATTCGTACAAATCTCCTTTGGTATCTTTTTTATCGAGCGGTAATTTATCGATTTGTTGAACGACTTTATCCAATAATTTAGGCGTTGCAATCATAAAAGTTGCCCCTTTCATGTATTCTGAAAACTTACCGCCATCGGCACCAATGGTTTTCATAAAATCGAATGCTGTGATGTTGTCTAATTCAGGTTTCTTTACCGTGAAAATCTCCATCATCTCTTCTGGTTCTTTGTCTTTAAAGAAACTCCAACGCAATGGTTTTTGCTTATCAGAATAGATTAATTCTTTATGAGATGCCCCTAACATTGCGATTTCTTTTTCAATTAGGATTTGTCTGTCGTCTAATTGTTTCAAGAAAATTAGGTAGGTAAATTGTTCGATAACCGTTAATGGATTAGAAATTCCTCCTGTCCAGAAGTCGTTCCAAATTTTATCGATTTGAGATTTGATTTCGCCTGTTATCATGATTTAATTTTCTTGAATGTTATTTTGTTTAAGATGAACAACTACACGAATTTGTTGTTCGGGATGTTCGGTAGGATCTACTTGTTGTATCACCACGTCAAAGATACTATTATAGTCCATGACAAGCAATTTATAGAATATTCTATTTTCTGAACGAGGTACAAAACCTAATTTGTAATCGTTGTAATAAATGGCTACAGCTCTGGCATCGAATTTATTTTCGGTTTCTAATTCTAAACGTAATTCTGTTCCGACTTTTAGTTTTTTGAAACATAATGCAGCTTCGTAAAAAGTAAGTCCCGCAATGTGAAAGTTTGCTAAATGTTCTCTTTTTGTTTTCATATCAAACTATTTTTAAAGATTGTTTAGCAAACTTAAATGCGAAGTGCGCAAGGGAAGTGCATTGGTAAAAATTACTTAAAGAGAACAGCTCCTAATATTAATCCAATAATCAATATAATTATATAAACATAAATTGGTGTACCTTCATTTTTAGCATTCTTAAGATTTGAAATTTCTTGATTTAATCTTTGTAACTCAAGTTTGTTTTTATTTTTTTCATTTTCAATTGAAATAGTTGAATTCTTTTGATAGATTTCTGCTAAATCTTTTTTAGTTTTTTCAATTTCTTCTGTTCGAGATTTATTCATTTTTTGAATTTCCTCAGACAAATCTTTTACAGATTTTTGAGAAGATTCTTGTAGCGCTTTAAACTCTAAATTCCTTTTATTTAATTGAGTTTCTAAAGTTTTAACTTGCTCGTTAAATTGTTTGGTAACATCTAATTTCACTTCATTGATTAATGCGGCTCTTGAATTTGATTTTTCTAACGTTAATTTCTCGATAATTTTATTTAATCCCACACCGTAATCCAAAGGAAGATTAAATCTTTTGTCTGATAATTTATCAAGCAAAGTTTCATCAACTGTATGTCCAATAGCGGTAATCATTAAAGAATTGATTGAAATAAAATAATTAGCCAGTTTAACATCATCAAAAGCATCAAAACTTTGTTTATCACCACCACCTCGTACTATACCAATAATATCGTAATCTTTGATTTTTAATTCGGATAATTTATCAAAAATTGATGTTGCCGAAGTTATGTTACACGTATAGTCATCAATCAGAAATTCATTTGCTGCAATACCTAATCCTTCATAAAAATCACGTTGTACTATTGCATTATGACCATAGATATTGGCTATTCTAATTGTTTCTTTGTTAGATAGTTTTTCTCGAATAAAAGTTTCTAAATCTTTAGAATCTTGATTCAACTTCTTTTGAAGAATTTCAAATTTTTGTAAATCTTCTTCAGAAATCGTCTTTTCTTCTTGTTGAATAATTTCATCCACCACAAAAACTAATTCTATACTAGAATTTTTAATTTTCTTTTCGATAAAACCTCTTAAAACGTAAGCTTCGTTATTTATAATTTTAGTTCGTAACAACGACGATATTTTTACTCCAATGCTTACAGGCGAACTTTCTGAATAAACAAAATCATAATAATAACCTGCATATGATTTTCCTTGACCATATACATACTTTCCTTTTAAAAAGACTAAGGAAACTGTTTCTTTTATTTTTAATGCATTATTAAAAATGCCTATAATAGAGCTTGGGGAATATATATGAACGTTTTGTTCGATTGTGTTGTTCATTAATTTATTATTTTACGATTGGTTTAGTTATCATGAATTTTCAACATTTTCCAACCCCAATCGTTTTTCTTTTTATTAAAAGATAACAATGCAGTTCCATTTATAGACTCTCCATCTATAATACCTTTTTTTTCTAGCAATGACTTTTCAATAAAAACATCTTCAAGAAATCCTATTCCAGCCGGTATAATTTTAACGACTCCAGAAATTTCTTTTAAAAAATCATGTTTTGTATTACTTTTCTTTAAAGAATAAATTTTATAAAAATTTTCTTTTGGTTTACCATTAAATCGAATCATTATACTATCTCCGATCCTTAAAGCTTTAATATTTCCATTATATTTAAAAAAACCTCTTTTATTTTTATTTATAGTAAAAGAAATTATTCCTTTTTCAAGATTTACATAATCAATTATAGCAAGTTCTTCAGGAATATCTTGATATAATAATTCTTCTGCTAAACTACTATTCTCTTTGTAAAGATTGAAATTATTTTTAGTAGAATTAGTGTTAATGTACCAATCAGAATTCTGCCATTGAGTTATTTGAAATGGGATTTTAAATCCACCTTTATTTTTAACCGAAACAATATTTTCTATTTCATATTTTGCTTCTGAGAACATATTTTTTTGAATTAATAGATCTGCAAATGTTTGTCTAATTTTAACCAAAAAATCATCAGATGTTTTTAGTGTTAAAGCTTTCGCATATGAACTAAAAACAATCTCAGAATTATTTTTATGGATTTCTGCCATTAATTGCCATACCCAATAGTCGTTTCTTTTTTGTCTTGCAAAAGGTAAGTAACTCTCCATTATATTATCACCTCCAATACGTAATAATAATTTGGCCTTAAAATATGGTGGATATACATATTGAGGATAGTCATTAATTATTTGATCTAGTTTTGGTAAAAACCAATTTATTTTTTCCCTATCAAATTCTTTTTGCCCTCCATAAGCATCTAATGATATTCCCTGCTCTAAATGCTTAGCATAACTAATAAAAACTTGTTGAGCTAATGCCATTATTTTACGGTTATTGAATTCTTCTTCTTGAAAATCATGTTCATTTAAATTCTCTAACCCAACCCAATCGATAACCGAAATATATTTAGGATTATCTTTAAATAATTTATGCAAAGATTTTATTAGTATTGAAAAATTTTGTGAAGGTTTTTCAAAATTCAAACTATAAATTTTCTGAAATAGAATGTCAGATTTATTATTATCAATCGGATTGCTATTAGCTAACTGATAAGCCATTTTGTTAATAGGCCAAATCAGATTATTGATTAGCATTTGTTCATCGTTTAACTCTAAATTGAGAATATTGTCAATTACAGTAATAAAAGCTTCAAAATCACCTTTTTCAGAATGTGCTTTTAAAAAATCATAATAAACCCAACCTATAGCTCTTTTATTCCAAATATTTTCAGGTTCATTTCCTAAATTAATCAATGCTAAATCTAAGGCTTCTTGTAATTTACCTTCTTGTCTTAATTCTTTTATTTGTTGATTATTATTCATTAGAAAGTTCTTTTAATTTAGTTAAAAGGTTAGAAAATTTTATGTCTTTTTCTATATTATTTGTTTTAGGTAAAGCTTTCGTCAGATTACCTTCTTTATTAAAATAAAATTGAATATTTGAATAGTAGTTATCTGATATAAAGTAATAGTTTATATAATTATTTTCTATACTTTCAACAATATTTGAAATATAAATTTCCAATTCCAAGCAGATAGATTGAATAAAAGAGTATAACTCTTCAAATATTAAGGAAGAAGGCTGATAATTTATTTTATAATTTAATTTGGGAGGTTGATTAAATATATCTACAAGTTTTTGATCATTTCCTGAAGTTAGTTTAAATGGTTTTTCGAAATAACCATTTCCATTATGATACCCTTCTAGGATTAATAAATCTCCATTGTTTTCTATTGTATATCTTTCTAAATAATCAGTAGAAAAAACATTGTTAATTGAATAATTAGTTCCTTCTAATAAAGAAAGAATATCCCAATATTTTTTACTTTTACATAAATGTTGACTTTCAGAATGAAAAGGAGATTGTATAATATTTTCAAAAATTATTGCTTCTTTTGGTATTTTAGAAATTTTAGTAATATTACCTATTTCAAATTTTTTAAACTTAGTAAAATGTGGTGGATTGATAGCATACACTTTGTTTACACCTCTTGTTGTAGCAGTGTAACACCATCTTAAGGGGTCTTTCTTTAAGCTAACACGTCCTGTGTAATCTATAAATACTTTATCCCATTCCCCACCTTGAGCTTTGTGACAAGTAATAGCATAACCAAATTTACATCTAACAGCATTTACATATGGATCAGATAATAATTCATCTTTAAAAACTTTAGACCCTACTTCAGAACTCTCTAATCCTTTTTCTTTTAAAATATTCTGTTGTTCATTAAATTTGATCACGAAGTTTAGATAAATTGCTGTTATTTCTTCATATGTCAAGTCTCTATTGCGAGAATGCAATAAATCATCTACTATTTTTACTGGAATAGCATCAGAATAATTATCTAATTTAATAATTACATTTCTAAAATTGACTGTGATTACTTTCTTAATTTTTTTTCCATTAACTTCAGTATAAACAGGAGCTGAAATACTTTCAGTAGATTGAGAAACAGTAAGTATTTTTGCGAAATCTCCATTAAAAATCTCTGTCACTCCAGAGTATACATTACTAACAATTTGTACAATATCACCTTCAGAAATTGTCTTGTTATTAGGAAAATATTGTTCCCGAATTAAATAATTGTATTCATAACAAGCATTATTAGAATAAGCAATGATTATACTTGAGTTTAATTCTGGGATTGGATTTTCTATTAAATAATTTTCTATAATTTCATTTTGACCTATTTTTTTAAAAGAGTAGTTATCATAATTAAAAATTAATTCAGTTACTTTTTCGTTATCTATAACTTGACGAATAATGTTCGAGTTTTCTAAAATTAAGTTTTTATCTTGCCTCTTTACTTCTTTTAATTCATATTCATTAACTAAAAAATTCTTACTTGTGAATAGTGACCTATCAAATGCCCAAGATTTATTATCTCCTACAGGTAATAATTGTGCTGGATCTCCAACAAAAATTATTTTTGTTTTTTTATCAATTATTTGAGCATATGTCAAAAGATCTTTCAATAAATTATCTGTTCCAAACTTAAATAAAGCCTGTTTTGATTCTCTTGATGAAATCATAGAAGATTCATCAATAATTAAGATACTACCATCATTTTCTAAAGATCTTATTGGATATTTTATTTCTATTAAAGCATTTGTTTCCTCTTCTTTATTCTGAATAACATCAACTGATTCTAATTTATAAATTGAACGATGAATTGTTTTACCATATCCTGTTTTATTTCTTAATATTTTAGATGCTCGACCCGTAGGCGCCATTACTTCATGAGCTTTCCCTATAGAATCTAAATATTTTATGAGTCCTGCTAATAAAGTTGTCTTACCAGTTCCTGCATATCCTTTTAATAGGAATATGTGCTCATCATTAACAATAAAATTGTTTAATAATTCTATCGCTTTATGTTGATCGTTCGTTAATTCTAAATGGCCGAAGTAATTCAATATATCCATAACAAATTAGATGGTTATTTTTAACATTGTTCTATATTATTGCATTAAACAATCTATTCTTTATTTCAATTATTTCTGTTTGTTCAAAATTTGAGAAATAATATGTTTTATCATGTATGCTTAAAGAGTTCAGATTACTTAGCTTTAAAGATTTTTTCAAATATTCTTTTAACTCTAAAATTCTAATTTTCATTTCATCATATTGGGTATCTCCTGATGAATCTGTATTATTACGTGTATACATAGTTTCTATAAGCAAATCATTATTATCTAACACTTCATCTTCTTGATCATCAAAAATCTTAAACCCTTTATCTGTGGTTACATTTAAAAAATTGGTAAATAATTTTCTTTTATGAAAAGCCTTATCTATAACTACTTCAACCTTTATTTCATAAGACCTTAAACTTTCTATTTTAGTAATTAAATCAGGAATATATTTATAGAACGTATTAATTTGAAAATCCTTCAAATCTTTATTCTTATCTGTTACTATCAGTATATGATAAGGCACATCTAAATCTTTTGGTAATATTGAATCTATTAAATATAAAATATTTATATCACGTTGATTATTTGCTTTATCATTATTTCTATTTCTTTTATTATCATTTATATGTAAGATATATGGATCGTTAATAATCAATGAATTACTCACTAGGTTTCTTTCATTAAATAATACCTTCCAATTATTTGAAGTTTTCCCTTTAATTAAGTTTTTAAAATAATTTAATTTAAAGGGATTTTGTAAAACAGCATCATCTACAAGTAAATTACCTCTATTTATTACACTTATTCTTTTATCTAATATCACATAGTTTGGTTCAATATCAATATCTATTATATTATTGAAGATTGTAATATTACTTCCGTTATTAAACGAAAGACTAAAATCTGATATCCTTGATTTAATTGAATCATCCAACTCTAAATCTGCTAGATATAAATGTATTTTAACTTCAGCTTTATCTAAGATATAAAACCAATCTTCATATTTATCTTTATTTAGAAAAATTTCATTAAGTTGATGATAATTTAAAATAATGTTCATATTAATTCTTACTTGTCAAATTAAATCTCATCAATTCAAGCATATGATTTCCAGCTTCATCAAAGAATCCAGAACCAAAGTTCTTGTCTAAAGAACCGTCCTTATTTATCTTCAATTGATATGGATCTTGATTTAATTCTGTTGGGAAATATGTGATACTTAAATTATTTCGATCCAATTTATTTTGAATTGATAATACCTGTAATCGACGAATTAAATATTCAGAATGGGTTTCTACTATAAATTGAAACTTTGAATCTTTTGAATGATGATATTTATTCGAATCATTATAAGTTGAAATTAACAAATCTGCCAACTTAGATTGAAGAGAAGGATGTAAATTCAATTCAGGTTCTTCCAAAATAATTGTGGGATTAAAAACATAACTCTTTATTTGAGTTGCAATTAATAATAAGATTTTAAAAATTTGAACATTTCCAGTCCCTTTATCTGTCAAAGGTATTTTGACACCTTCATTTTCAATGATTAAAATTTCGTAAGCTTCTCCACCATAAAAGTTAATTTCAAAAGATTTACCGATATTAAAATGTTCCTTTCCTATCCAATAATTTATAAATTCAGTTGCTAAATTTTTACTTTTATCTTCAGCTGAATAATAATTATGAACTAATTGAGCTAAATCATTACTCTTATCTACTATTGAATTCAAATTAGTATATTTTTTGAACGCTAAAGGAAGAAAAAGCAAATTATTATCTTCTATAAAGTCTAATAATCTATTCCCTGTAAAAAAGATTTTATCATAAAAATTTTCGGATTTTAAAATAGATTTAATTCTATAATGAGCTACAATTTCTTCTTTTGTTGGATTGTATTTTTCTATATAATCATCAATTAAGAATTTAATTTCTTTTCCTAATAAATCATCATAATCTTTTAAAGTACTTTTTATAGCATTATTTAAATTATTAGGTAAATTGTAATTTAATGGAATAAAATCAATTGAATAATCACTAAACTCTTCTCCATTTGATAATATAACATACTCTTTTGCTAATAGTTCTAAAGTAAATTCATCATTAGTATTCATCATTTCATCTTTCTTGATCATATCTAATATATCCTCGACATAATCTTGATTATTTATAAATGAAACTGTAAATAAATTTTCAGTTAGTTGATCTCCATACATCATTTCACTATTTTCAGAATCATATCCGATAGGTAAATTCATTAAATTTCCTTTTTTAAAATGATACTTATAAGCAATATTGTTTTTTAAATCTGTAATTTTAAACAATAAAACTTTTGCGAAATTTGATTTTTGATGCTCTCCAAGTTCTAATTCAAAATTAAAATCATTTAAAGATACATTAAACTTCATAGTATCATTATTGTCAGAAAATTGGCAAATTTGCTTTTTGAAATCCTGAATATTTAAATCTTTATAAAGAGCATCAGAAAAATCAATTTCAAATAATTTTCCTGATTTAAGAAAATTATAAATCAATAAATATGATTTTACGATTGTCGATTTACCAGAACTATTTGTTCCGACAAAAAAGTTTAAATCATTCAACTCAATCTCAGGAGTTGAAATATATTTTCTAAAATTATTTACTTGTATGTAATTTTTCATTTTTTCTTTTATATTTTAAAAATTTATAATGATGTATAATTGTTAATCTAAGTTCCAATAAACATCATTCATTGTTTCAGGATCATCAGTACCTGCTGCATAAGATAACCAATTGTCTTGCATGTCATTTATCCAATCGTCGTAGTAATCATCATCAAAATAATCATCATCTTCATAATTTTGATTTTTCAATATTTCTAATTCTTTAAATTTAGAATCGTTGATCTTTTTAAATCCAGAGATTACCTCTGCAAAAGTAGGCTGCTTTGTTTCATTTAACATCGCATGCAATAATTCCATTTCATAATGAGTCTTAAAAATTGGTGCAAACAAATCTTCTCCAATAATAAACCAACTTACATTTTCTATACACCATTTCAAATATTCTGGATTAGAATCTAATACATATTTAATAGTACTTCTTTTGTATTTTCCAAAATCAAGAATTGTATTTTCTGTATATAATTTTAGCTCTCTCATAGGATGATTATTAGTATTGGACTATGCAAACTTATAATCAACCTGTGCACTCTAATTGCACTAATAAAACTCTTTCATTTTTTGTACTCTTTCTTTTAATTTATCAATCAATTCAATTGGTTCTAAAACTTTCATATTCTCGCCATAGGAAAGGATTAAAGATTCTAACTCATAATTTAGTTTCACTTGTAAATACAAATTGTTATCAATAATTTTCTGAGAACCATGGATTGGTTTTGACTTGATGTAAGGAATAATATTATCGGATAACACTATTTTTACTTTTTCTACTTCTTTTGATAAATCATTGCTTACTCCAATTATATCCTCAAAATATTCATCAAAATCTAGTTCAGATTTTTTATAGATTTCATCATAGATTTTAATTTCTATAATTCTATCCAATGCTAAGTTTTGAATATAATTAGCATAATGATTCCAACCAAAAAGAAACCAACGATTATTGTACTGCTTTAGATAATAAGGTGAAATAATAAATTCTTGTTCTTGCTCTGATTTATACGATTGATAAGTGATTCTTAAAACCTGAGAGTTTTTAATGTAATTATAGAGTGGAGTTAAAAATTCTAAACCAACTAAGAATTCATTTTCTTCAAAAGAAATAATATTCATTTTTGAAGAATTATTTTGAACATCAATTAATTTTGTTTCAAGATTTTCTAATGCATTAACACCAGGAATTCCTTTGATACGTGATAATAATTCAACCGTATTTTCCAAAGCTAATTGCTCATCTTGAGTTAATGGTTTATTTAAAATCGAAAAATTAAGGTCTTCATATCGATAATATACTTTTCGTCCATCTTTCAAAGAATCAATAGGAGCTTGATAACCTGCGTCACTTCTCATAAAATCAATATCCATAAAAAGCTGACGACGAGAAACAGTAGTTTCTACGGCATAATGAGCTGTTAAAACGGCATTACAAGCTTCTATCAAATCATTGATATAATACTTGCGATATGGATTACTAAAACATTTATCTAATGTTTTGTACCGAATTAATGCATTTTTATTGACCGCCATTATACTATATTGAATTATCAAATATAATGATATAAAGGTAAATAATTTTACGTAAAACCGTAAATTATTAAAACTTAATATTTACACATTTTATAAAAACAACTACAATTTTGAGTACATTATAAGCATTTTTACTGCATAAAAAATAAACATAAAAATTCTGATTATCATATAGATACAATCTAACATGTAAATAATGCAAAAAATGTATTGGTGAGATTATTCAAGATTATACAGCTCTAACAAATATTCAAGAAATTCTTTGTTGATATTTTCTTTTTCTTTCTCAAGATTTTGATAAACAAATAAAATAGCTTTTTCTAATACCCCTTTATTTTTAATTAAATTTTCAAAATCTTTTTTAGTTACAAAATTGTTATTACTTCTTGTCTTTCTAACATTTTCATATTTATTATTATATAAATATTCAAACTTTTCTCCTCTGTCAGTTTTAACAGCATCTCCAAATATATAATCATCAATCTTGTTAGTTTTTATCAATAGATATTCAATTAATAATATTGATTTAGGTAGACCTTCAAGTGTTGAATACCTTTCAAAACTTTTATATTTTGATTTAATATTTATAAATTTATCGTTAGAGTTTATTTCTCTTTTAATATCTTCTAATTTAGATTGTCTTATTTTTTTATTTATTAAAATAAGGTTTTGTATATCTGATTTTAAATCATTCAAATTTGGTCTTATATAAGCTAATCCTGTAAATAATTTTCCATAAATATTAAAGATCCATATTTTTTCACTCCTAAGGTGTGTCATTTTAAGTGCTATATCACGATAAAAATCATAATGAGCTAAATAATTTTCATCATCTAAATTAGAATCGATTTGCCTTAAAAAAGGATTGTTATTTAATAGATTTGTTTTATATGAAATCAAATCTATATCATTAAAGCTATTTTCAATTTGATGTTCACTTTTAAGTGAATTTTTAATTACAGAATATATTTCATCTGCAATTCTGACTTCTAAAAATTGATGAGCTAACCTTCCTAATATATTTTTTTTAGGCAATTCTACTTTATATTTTTTCATCTATATTAAATTTTGAAATGCGTTCTCCATGCTTTTTATTTTAAAATCATCATCTGGTTTATAATATGCTATAAATACTGATAATGAAGTATGACCTGTAATAGACATAATTACTTTAGCTGGAACTCCTTGATTTAGCATAATTGTAATAAAGCTTCTACGAGCTGTATGTGATGAAATTCTTTTATAAAATGGTATATTTTCTTCATTTATTTCTTTTCCAAAACGACGAATTTGTTTTGTATTCATTTTAAAATCAGCCAATTCAAAAACCTCTTTGATGTACTCATTGAATTTTTGATTTGTGATTATAGGAAGATTATAATCATATTTTGTTAAGATTTGCTTAGTAACTTTTAGCAATGGTATAGATAGTAATTTTTCTTTGTTCTTACAATCAGGAACAAGAATAGTATTTCCTACGACATCTTTTTTACTGAAATTACTATAGTTAGAAAACCTCTGACCAGTTAAACAACCTATTAAAAATAAATCTCTTACTTGTTCTAATCGTTTGTTTTTAGATAAATCAAAATTATAAATCTCAGTAACTTGATTAATGTTTAAGGCAATTTCTGTAGTAGGTTGTTTTTTAGGTTTAACAAATTCTATAAAATCAAGATTAGTTGATTTTTTATTTTTGACTGACCAATGTAAAAACGTTTTGAATAGCCCTATATTTCGATGAAGTGTATTTGCTGATTGTTTTTTAGTAGCAACAGAAAATTTTAAAAAATCATTATAAAAAGATTGATTAATTGATTCAAAAGTAATTTTACGATTACTCTGAGTTTGAAATTCCATTAGATTATTCTTGAAATATTCATATCTTTTTATAGTTGAATTAGAAACACCATCTTCTGTAAAATCATTCTTTTTAAACTCCAAAAATTCATCATAAATAGAAAAAAAATCTTTTTTCAAATTAGTTTTTCTAGACAAACTATTATCCAATTCAGTTTTTAAATTAACTGACGTTAATTTCTCTCCAATTCTATTATACGTTGATTCAATTTCAATAAACAAGTCACTAATTTTATTCAAGTCTTTTCTTAGATTTTGACAAAATGCTGTAGAATGATATTTAAGCTTGGTCGTTTTAGTTGTTTTATTTTCAAAATCCCAATCAATAGGATGTATCTTTTTATTTGTACTATATACTAATGATTTGTTTTCATCCTTAAAAAAACAGTAAAATAAATCGGTGTAGGCTCATCAATTTTTGGATTTCTTAGCTTAAACGAATATTTCATGTTGCTATTTTTGTTGCTATTATTTATATAATTTAATACATTTTCTTGTTATACAAACATATAAATTAAAGTTTAAAACATTGATATATAATGTATTTAATATTTCGAGTAATGTTAATATTTAATAGGTTCGAATCCCTCACTCTCCGCTGATAAAGACCAATAGAGTAATCTGTTGGGTTTTTTGCTTTTCTGAAGTTGTTGAAAATTATATTTTCATAAAAACCAAAAAGAAAACGAAAATTTGTAGATGCAAAGCATCAAATATTTTCTTAGAATCACTTTCACTTTTCTTGGGAATATGAAATAATCCCTCACTCTCTGCGACATCGGGATTAATATTTTATTTTCAATCGATTACTTAAAAATAACCACTCTACCTATCCGTTTACAAGCATTAGAAAATATAGAATTGTAAATACGTCACATCATCGTAGACTAAATTAGTAAATTAATTTTGATAAAATATTTATTTAATTCGGCTATAATATCACTATATTTATATCTGAAAATCAATAAATTAGAGATATTCCTATTTTTTCTAAAGTTCTTTCAATTTTCACACTTACATTCTTCCTTCTATAACGCCTTTATACTACCTTTATAACGCTTTTATACTACCTTTATAATGCATTTATAATACATCTATACCTGAGTAATAGCGTAGTTTATTCGATGTAAGTGGGAGTATAATTCGTTCATAAAGTATTGATAAGAGAATGTAAGTTTCACATGTAACAAAGAGACTCCATTCCTAAAAGTTTTGTGAAGTATTTCTACTTTAAAAGCTAATGATTTTACATCAGTCTTTATTGTACAAATAAAGTTAGCCAGATATTCTTAATTTTTGATTTTGTACAAATATAAATAAGATTATATTAGCTGAAATTAATACAATATGAACAAAAAAAATTACTTATCTATTTTATTCGGACTAATTTTTAGTTGCCAATTCATTAATGCGCAAACGACGCTTTTATTTACACAGGAACAAGCATCTGAAGGAAGTGCAATAAGTGCTTCTTCATCTTCCCGAACTATTCATGCAGCGGATGACTTTATTTTAACCTCAACTGCTACATTATCGAAAGTGGTTTTACATGGTGTACAAATTATGCAAAATCTTTCTTCAATTTTAAAGTCAACTGACTTTTATATTATAGAAGCTGAAGAGTTGACAACCGAACCTGGAACGCAAAACGTTATTTACAAATCCTTACAATCGATGGATGGAGTAAAATTGGTATCTCAAGGGATGAGCCAAGATTTTGAAATTGATTTGAGTAATCATGCGATTAAATTAGAAGCAGATCGTAAGTATTGGATCGTTTTTAGCGCATATATTGATGCAGCGTATCCATCTAATTTGACCGATTGGCATTTCTATCCAGCAAACAACAAAACGGGAACGAGTTTGGCGAAAGTATTTACCAACGATAAATGGACAAATCAAGCTACAGGTATAACTTTTAGCATTGAAGGTGAAAGCATTTTAGGAACAACGGAGATTTTTAGTAATGCAACTGCTACTTTAGCAACAACGGTTGTAAATCAAGTATTAGAAGTAATAAATCCTGAGTTTCTGTCTTTGTCTGTTTATGATTTTAATGGAAAAAATGTTTTAAATTCTACACGTAAAATTAACCAAGTAGAATTTCTTACTCCAGGTGTTTATTTAGGAGTTATTACGACTAAAAATGGACAAAGGATTTCTACAAAATTCATTAAAAAATAAAACCTAATTCATAATAATACAAAAAAGTATTCTTATTCAACAAATAATATTGGAATTAACGCTTCTCGATAATAAATAAGAGATTAACTGTCTATTATTGTAGCCATCATCTTCCACTAACTCTCGGAAACAAAACAATAAAAAAAGCCTCAGAAATTAATTTCTGAGGCTTTATATCTTTGTAAATTATTTTATGAAATACTTGGAACAGTTACCAATTCGTTCGTATCTGCTTCGTAATCGATTTGATCGTAATTAAATCCAAATAATTGGAAAAACTCATCACGATAACCTTTGATATCCGAAATTTCGTTGATATTTTCAGAAGTAACAATTTTCCATAAATCATCCACTTCTTTTTGTACATCTTCTCTCATTTCTAAGTCGTCAATACGAATACGTCCATTTTCATCTAAAGGAACTTCTCCGTTCGCTGTGTATAAACGCTCTGCAAACAAACGTTGCATTTGTTCGATTGTTCCTTCGTGAATATTTTTATCTTTCATCACTTTGTACAATAATGAAACATATAATGGCACAACTGGAATAGCGGAACTGGACTGAGTAACTAATGCTTTATTTACAGAAACGTACGAAATACCATTCAAGTCAGCTAATAATTCATTGATCACTGGAACAGTTTTCTCTAAATCATTTTTAGCCATACCAATAGATCCATCTTTGTAAATTCTATGTGTCAACTCTGGTCCGATATAAGAATAAGCAACTGTTTTAACACCTTCGGCTAAAACGCCTGCGGCTTTCAAATCTTCCATCCAAAATTTCCAGTCCTCACCTCCCATTACTGCAATTGTGTTATCAATTTCTTCTTGCGATTCGATTGGATTGATTGTAATATCCGTTACACTTGCTGTATGGAAATCAACTGTTTTATTTGTAAATGGCTCACCAATTGGTTTTAAAACTGAAGAATAAGCTACACCTGTTTTAGGATGTGTACGACGTGGCGAAGCTAAACTGTACACGACTAAGTCTACTTGACCTAAATCTTTTTTGATTAAATCAATCGTTTGTTGTTTAATTTCATCTGAGAAAGCATCTCCGTTGATACTTTTTGCATACAAACCAGCTTCGTGCGCTTCTTTCTCGAAAGCGGCTGTATTGTACCACCCTGCAGTTCCAGGTTTTCTTGGTGCAGCTGGTTTTTCGAAGAAAACACCTATTGTTGCTGCATTATAACCAAAAGCAGCCGTAATACGAGATGACAGTCCAAAACCTGTCGAAGCTCCAATTACCAATACTTTTTTTGGTCCTTCAGTTGAAATATTTTTTGATTTTACGTACTCAATTTGATTGTGAACATTTTTTGCAGTTCCCTCAGGATGAGTTGTAATGCAAATAAAACCTCTTGTTCTTGGTTGAATAATCATTATACTTAATTTAGTCGCATAAATTTATAAAATAAATTCAATATAACGAAACCTTCTTTTAACATACAGAAACAATATTTATCCTACCGAATTTTACTACCTTATGAAAAATATACACATTGGCTCTTTGATTAAAAAAAGAGTGAACGAATTAGACATTGACACATCAAGAATTATTGCTTTTTTTAAGACTTATACAGAAGAAGAAATAAAAGCACAATTCAAGAGTAAAAGTATCTTAACTGATGATTTGCTCAAATGGTCAAAATTATTAGAGTATGATTTTTTTAGAATCTATTCGCAACATATTATTTTGTTTTCTCCTCTTCCAAAAAACTCTTCTAAAACAACTTCCTCCACAAGTTCTGTATTACCAAGCTTTCGAAAAAGTGTCTATACAAAAGAGATTATTGACTTTGTTTTGGATTTATACACAACTGAAAACAAAAAGATTCAAGAAATTTCGAATGAATACAATATACCTAAAAATACCATCCATAATTGGATAAAGAAATATCTACCTCAAAATTAAATTTTACTCATCATGCAAAAACCAAACTACCAAAAAATTTATAAAGAGATTATTCAGAAAAAGTTCCCAGAAAAAATTCAACAAACCAAAAAGCTTTTAAAAAAAGAAATGGATGTTTTGGATGTCATCAAACTATCAGAGATATTAAACACTAACGAAACTACTGATAATCAAAAACACAAATCGTATGATTTAAACTCTATTCAGAAAATATTAAATATTCAGAAAAAGAATAATTACACCAATACCTATATTGCTGAAAAATATAAAATAAGTAGAAATACAATTGCTAAATGGCGAAAGATATATGATTATTAAATAGAAAAGGCTTCACGATGAAGCCTTTTTTATTGATTGTTTTTATCTTCTTTAATCACTTTATGTACTGCTAAAGTTGCAAAAGGTACAAAAGCATACATTATGTAAATGATAAAATCTTCATCATCCCATTTGTAAATTTTTCTAACTTTGAAAAGTAACAGCAGATAAACTGTAAACCAGAAACCATGGAAACTTCCTGCAAATGGCATAGGCAGCACATAATCAAATTGATATTTAATCGGCATTGCGACTAAAAACAAAAGTGCACAACTTACCGTTTCCCACACACAAGCAGTAGCGAACCATTTTTTTAACTTTTCGTCAGATACATTTAACATGGTGCAAATTTAATTTTTTATTGATACTCTCCTAATGACAATCATTAGTTAAACGGTTAATTTAACAAAAATAATGTACAATTATTACTATTTATGATAATCACACATAGTAATTATCAATATTATTGATTATTTTTGTAACTAATCCAAAACCATCTATTGAATGCATGTAAACAATTTTATTTCAAGAAAATTCAATTTAGCATTACCTTATTGGACAATTGTCTGTCCAATTATAGCAATCTTTTCGTTAGGATTTGCCGACCAATTTAAAGAACAAGTGTGGTTTTCTACAGTTTTAGGAATCATATTAATTTTTGCAGTTTTAGCAGCTGTACATCATGCAGAAGTTGTAGCGCATAAAGTAGGCGAACCTTTCGGAACCATAATTTTAGCCTTAGCCATCACTGTAATCGAGGTTTCATTAATTGTCTCATTGATGATGTCAGAACCGACTGGATTTCCATCTGTCCTGGCGCGAGACACTGTTTTTGCAGCTGTGATGATTATTTTAACCGGAATAATCGGAATATGTTTATTGGCAGGAGGTGTTCGTTTTAGGGAGCAAAACTTCATTAAACAAGGTGTTTCGACAGCCCTTATTACTTTGGTTGCTATTTCTATTTTAACATTAGTTTTACCCAACTTTTTGACATCAGAAAAAGGCGGTGAATTTTCGTCTTCCCAATTAATTTTTGTCGCAATTATTTCTCTTATTTTATATGGCGGATTTATTTCTGTACAAACTATTCGACACAGAGATTATTTCCTTCCACAAAATAATTCTGATAACGTTGTTTCCGAATTACATGTTGAAAAACCTAATCTACTAACAACCATTTCTAGTTTAGTTTTATTAATATTTGCACTTGTTGCAGTTGTATTATTATCTAAGAAACTATCGCCTACCATCGAATCAATTGTGATGGAATTTGGAGCTCCAAAATCGTTGGTCGGAATTATTATTGCTGGAGTTATTTTATTACCAGAAGGCTTAGCAGCGTATAAAGCTGCGAAACAAGACCGCTTACAAACAAGTCTTAATTTGGCTTTAGGTTCTGCTTTAGCTTCAATCGGATTAACGATACCAGCTGTTGCAATTGTATGTTATTTTACAGGATTAGAAGTTACGTTGGGTATCGATGCTAAATCTTCTGTCTTATTGGTACTTTCGCTGTTTACAGTTTATTTATCTCTAAGTTCGGGCCGTACAAATATTCAACAAGGAATTGTTTTATTAACCCTTTTTGCAACCTATTTATTTACAACAATTGTCCCTTAAAAATAAGTTTTAAAAACTAAAAAAGCGACTTGAATTTAGACTGCACCCAAAAGTTTGGACAGATTAAAAATTAATAATTATAAAAATGAGTTCGATATTGTATCGGGCTCATTTTATTTAAGTTCGATTTTATTCTATCGTTATTGTAATAGTAAATGTATTGTTTTATTTCTTTTTTTAGCTCTTCAATAGAATTAAATTTTTGTAAATAAAATAGTTCCGATTTCAGTATTCCGAAGAAATTCTCGATAATAGCATTATCTAAGCAATTTCCTTTTCTACTCATACTTTGTATGATTCCTTTTTCATTTAATAAAGCCTGATATTGTTTCATTTGATATTGCCATCCTTGATCGGAATGTAATATCAAATCTTTGGTGTCTTTCGTTATTTTAAATGCCTTTTTAAGCATTTGAGTTACTTGATTAAAAACAGGTCGTTCGCTTAACTCATAGCTGATAATTTCTTGATTGTACAGATCCATTATTGGTGATAAATATAGTTTTTTATCTTTTACTTTAAACTCGGTAACATCTGTTACCCATTTTTGGTTGGGTTTATCAGCCTTAAATGCTCTTTGCAAGATGTTTGGTGCAATCTTTCCTTGTTCTCCTTTGTAAGATTTGTATTTTTTTCTTCGAATCAAACTCTTTAATCCTAAGCTATTCATCAGTTTAAGAACAGTTTTATGATTGATGATAGTTCCTGATTTTCTTAATTCATCGGTAATTCGTCGATAGCCATATCGCCCTTTATGCTGATGATAAATGGATTTTATCTTAAGTTTTAATTCCTCGTATTTATCTGTTTTACTACGTGAAATATGATAGTAAAAGCTGCTTCTAGCCATATGTGTACAATCTAAAAGTAAATTTAGATGAAATTCTGGCCTTAATTCATTTATGGCTTGCGTCCAAGTTTCTTTTGTTTTTCTTCCTCGGCTTGAATTAAGGCATTGAACTTTTTTAAGAGTGCAACTTCACAACGTAAACGTTCAATCTCTAACAATAGTTCTTCTTCTCTTGTTAACGGTTGTTTCGATTTTTTAGGTCTACCCTTAGATGTGCTCATAGTCTTGGGACGGCCTTTTGGTTTGGGGTTTAATCCGTCTATTCCAAAGGTAGCAAAATCTTTTTGCCATTTTATAATAACCGATTCACTTGGAATATTAAATTTCAAGCGTGCTTCACGCAAACTAAGAAACTGTTTGGTTATAGACTTAATAACTTTCAACTTAAATTCAACGCTATACGTTTGGTTTTTTTTAGGTTCTATACCTGAAATTCCTTGATTATGATAATCAGAAACCCATTTCTTTAATAAAGAAGCATGTATATTTTCTTTTTTACTAATTGAACGTATTGTTCGATGTTTTTCTAAAACTTCTTTCACACAACGTAACTTAAATGCTACACCATATTTTACTTTTCTTGTCATAAAAAATGCCCCCAAAAGTGTCTAACTTTTTGGGGGCAGTGTAATTATCAGTCGCTTTTTTTATGCTTAAAATAAATAGTTGCTCTATCTTTTAGGTAACGAAACCATATTCGAATCCATTTTTTGGTCTTTTTCTAAAAATATTTTCCCTCTCAATATACCTTGAATTGTATTGATTAATTCTTTTTCAAAAGAATCCCTCAGTTGAGATTGATGAAAAATCAATGAAACTTCTCGCGTAGGAACTGGAGATTCGAAATTCTTTACAAACTTTTTATATTCATCTGATAAATCATCCGCAACCAACGCTGGTAACAATGTCATTCCATATCCATCGTTTGCTAATTTTATCAAAGCTTCGAAACTTCCTGAATCCAATTTTATCGGACGGTTTTTCATATTAGATGTATCGCATAATGCCAATACATTATTTCTAAAACAATGACCTTCTTGTAAAATCAATAAATCTGAAGTATCTAAATCATTTTCATTAATTTTTTCTTTGCCCGCTAAACGATGTCCATTTGGAACATAACCTACCAACGGTTCATAATATAAAGGTCTTTCTATCAGTTGATCTTCGAATAATGGAGAAACGACAATTCCAAAATCTAATGAGCCGTCTTTTATTCCTTTTACAATTTTATCCGTTTGCAATTCTTTGATAATCAAATTTGATTTCGGATTATTTTTTTGAAAAGTTTTATAAAACAATGGCACCAAAGATGGTAAAACGGTTGGTATAACTCCAATCACAAAATCACCTTCTAACAAACCTTTTTCTTCGTTAACAAGATGTTTCATTCGATTAGCTTCCATTAAAATTGTTTTGGCTTGTGCAACAATTTTTTCTCCAATTTGTGTAATCTTAATTGGATGCGAAGTTCTATCGAAAATATCAATATTTAACTCTTTTTCCAATTTCTGAATTTGCATGCTCAACGTTGGTTGAGTAACAAAGGATTTATCAGCAGCAATTGTAAAGTTCTTATGCTCAGCAACAGCCAGCACATATTGTAATTGTACTAATGTCATATTTAAAAATTGATATCTATAAATTTTTGTGATAAAGATATGGATTATTATATTATGAATCTATATCATAAATCATAAAAAAAGCTCGGATATATCCGAGCTTATAAAGTTGAAAACAACCTATTAGTTATTTAATTGTTTTTGAATTTCAGCTGTCCAATCTTGTAATTTCTTTGCATCTTCTGGCTTCAATGTTTGTGTTATTGTTTTCAAACCTTGTTTCAAATCAATTGCCTTTTTTGATAATTCTGCTAATTTCGCTTGGTCTCCAGCTGTTGCGGCTAATTTCATGTCTGCAGCCAATTGATTAAATTGATTAACCCATTCAGTAGCCTTTGGATCAGAGAAAGTTGGTAAATCTTTTGCTACATCTGCAACTTTATCCATCGTTTCTTTACCTGCTTCAACTTGATCTTGTACTGTATTTGCTACATTTTCTTGCGTATTTTCTACTTTGTCTGCTACTTTTTCTTTTTCAGATTTACAAGAAGATAAAGAAACTACACCTAATACTGCAGCGGCTAAAAATAATTTTTTCATTTTAATTAGAGTTTAAAAGTTTATAATATTGTTTGATTGTTCAATTTAAACAAATCTAACGAATTATTCTTATTATTTTTTAATTTTCTTTTGAAAATTGAACTTCATAAAGATTAGCATAATACCCTTGCTTTGCTAACAATTCGCTGTGTGTGCCTTGTTCAACAATCATTCCATTATCCATTACAATAATCTTATCTGCATTCTGAATTGTCGCTAAACGGTGCGCAATAATGATAGACGTTCTACCTTGCGTTAATTTATCGGTCGCTTTCTGAATTAACTCTTCTGATTCTGTATCAATCGAAGAAGTTGCTTCATCTAACACCAAAATTTCTGGGTTATAAATATACGCTCTCAAAAACGAAATCAATTGACGTTGACCAACAGAAAGCGTAGAACCTCGCTCGCTTACCTCACTATAATAACCTTTTGGCAATGACATGATGAAATGATCTATCCCGATAATTTTTGCGGCATTCTGTACTTCCTCCAACGAAATATCTTTGTTCCCTAAAACAATATTATCATAAATGGTTGTATTAAATAAAAAAACATCTTGCAAAACAACCGCTACATGATGACGAAGATTCTGTAAATCCATTTCATAAATATCAACATCATCTATTTTTATTGTGCCTGAATCAATATCATAAAAACGACTTAACAAGTTAATAATCGTTGATTTTCCTGCTCCAGTTGCACCTACAATTGCAACTTTTTCTCCTGGATTTGTAGAAAAAGAAATTCCTTTCAACACCAAATTATTCGGAACGTAAGAAAATTTAACATTCTCGAAATCGATTTTTCCTTTCACATGATCCAATTTAATTTTTCCATTATCCGGTAAAGTCTGATCATCATCCAAAATCTTGAACACACGATCTGCTCCTACTAAACCACGTTGAATGGTATTAAAACGCTCTGCAATTGCACGCATAGGCGCTGTTAATAAGGTTACATATTGTGTAAAGGCAATTAAATCACCAACCGAAACATCTCCATAAACTGCTGTTCTTAATCCTCCAAACCAAATTAAACTTCCGGTTGCTAAAGCCGAAATAATATCGACAACAGGAAATAAAAGTGAAAAATAGAAAACTGTTTTTAGATAATTTTTCTTTAAATCATTATTAATTGAAACAAATTTATTGTATTCTGCTTGTTGACGATTAAATACCTGAATAATATTCATTCCTGTCAAACGCTCTTGTACAAATGTATTCAACTTCGCCACAATCGTACGTTCTTCTTGGTACACATTTTTCAATGCTTTCTGAAACAAACGTGTAATAATCATCATTAACGGAAGAATAATAATCACCACAGTTGCCAAAACCCAATTCATCCAATACATTACAAATACAATGAACACGATCTTTAGCACATCTCCCAACATTACCAAAATACCATCATTGAAAACCTCAGCAATTGTTTCAACATCTGAAACTGAACGTGTAACCAAAACACCGTTTGGTGTTTTATCGAAATAACCAAGCTTAAACTTGATCAGATGATTGTACAAACGAACGCGTAACAAACGAATAACACGCTGTGCAACAACATTTGCTAAATAAACCATGAAAAATGACAATATCCCTTCGAAAACCAACACTAAAGCGAGTTTTACGATTTGCATTTTTAGACCTGGTAAATCTTTTGTCTGAATGTAATCATCAATAATATTTCCCGTTAAATACGGACGATAAACAGAAAAACATGCACTAAAAACTGCTACAAAAACCACGGACCAAAATAAATATTTGCTTTGTGCACCAATTTGTAAAACACGTTTTAATCCATTAAAATCAAACGATGTATTCTCGTTATTTGAACTCATTTTTAAATAATTCTTTTGGATATTGAACATCTACCAAATACAATCCTTGCGCAGGAGCCGAGGCACCAGCTGAAGAACGTTGTTTTTGTTCAATAATTTCTTCAAAATCTTGGATAGAAATTTTTCCTAATCCAACTTCAACCAATGTTCCAACAATTGCACGTACCATGTTTCGCAAAAAACGATCTGCAGTAATCTTAAAAACCAACTGATTACTTTCATTTGTTCGCCAAAATGCTTCTCTTACATCGCAAATATTGGTTTTTACATCGGTATGTAATTTAGCAAAACTTCCGAAATCTCCTTGCTTAATTAACAATTTTGCTGCATCGTTCATTTTTTCCACATCCAATTTACGATTAAAAATCCATGCACTTTCAAACGCAAAAGGATCTTTGAAGGGTGAAATAAAATAATTATACGAACGCGAAGTCGCATCAAATCGAGCATGCGCTTCATCATCCATCAAAAATAAGCGATAAGCGGCTATATCTTTTGGTAAAAAAGAATTTAATTTTTTGATTAAATCATTATTTAGTAATTCGTCATAATCAAAATGAATGAACATCTTTTTGGCATGAACACCAGAATCTGTACGGCCTGCACCAACTATCGAAATTTCTTTTCTTAAGATTTTAGACAATCTATCTTCGATTACTTCTTGAACCGAAATTTGATTGGGTTGGATTTGATAACCAAAATAATTTTTTCCGTTGTATGCTAATTCTAAAAAATATCGCAATTGTTGTAAATTTGAACAACAAAAATACAACCTTTTGAAGAAAATTCTTT
Organism: Empedobacter stercoris; assembly: GCF_025244765.1. Classification (NCBI taxonomy): domain Bacteria; kingdom Pseudomonadati; phylum Bacteroidota; class Flavobacteriia; order Flavobacteriales; family Weeksellaceae; genus Empedobacter; species Empedobacter stercoris. The sequence continues at coordinate 1,294,592 of NZ_CP104209.1, forward strand.
TACTTTCGGACACGCATTCTTATATCGACGATAGAATTTTGGAATATGCGCAACAAGCAGACGAAATTTGGCATGCTGGGGATATCGGAGATATTTCTGTTACCGACAAATTAGCAAAAATAAAACCGTTGCGTGCTGTTTATGGAAACATTGACGATAATAAAGCGCGTGCAGAATTTCCTCTAAACAATAGATTTACCTTAGAAGGTGTCGATGTTTGGATCACCCATATTGGTGGTTATCCTGGCAAATATAATCCTGCTATTCGTCAAGAAATTTATACAAATCCTCCAAAATTATTTATTTGTGGGCATTCTCATATTTTGAAAGTTATGCCTGATAGACAATTGGGGTTAATTCATATGAACCCTGGTGCTGTTGGTAAGCATGGTTTTCAGAAAGTTCGTACAATGTTGCGTTTTGAATTGAATGATGGTAAAATTGAAAATTTAGAGGTGATTGAATTTAAAAAATAATGACAACGTTAGATTTTTGATTTACGAAATGAATAAGCGAAATTCGACTTTCGCTTTTCGTTTTACTTTGTTAATTTGAACGCTTTCAGAATCGAAATAAATTTTGGATTGGTGATATATTTTCTAAATTCATGCGAATCTTGACCTGTAAAATCCGTTTCTTCTAAAAACGTATAATTTTTTGAGAGTTCATCAAACAAATCTTTCTTAAATCCAAAATCAGTCGCAATCAAGTTGCGAGACATGAAACCTGTCTTACCCTTTCCTAACACATAATCTGTATTGTTAATCGTGATATGCATACGTTTCAGTTGAGTAGAAAAAGTTTTGTATTGATTTGCATCTGTGGTAAAATCAATCTTCCCAATTGCTGGGGCTAACATGATACTATAAATTTTGTTGTTATTTTCTTTCAACATTTCGGCATTTGTAAAATCAACATGATGTGCATTTTTAGCACGTTTTATCTCACTTCCTCGCAAAGAAGGATTCACCAAAGCACTTAACACGACTGAAGCTCCACGACTGTGCGAAATCAAATAAACGTCTTTATTATGAATAACATTCAAGATTCTACGCAACCCAAAAACACCTGCCATTTGACTATTTGTTGTTGCACTAACCCATACTTTTGCTGCTCCAAAAAGGCTCTCATTCACCAACCCATCCCAATAAAAATTGATTATCTCATCGGTTGATGAATTAAGATTCATATAGGTTTTGGCTTTGTTATAATTTTTTAAACTAAATAAATAATCATTGTCAATTCCATGAACAAAAATGATAACACGTTTTTTATTCTTAACTCTTTTTTCAATATTATTAAGACGTAATTCTTCGTAAGTCGTTAATTGATTTTGAAAATTATTTTCTGTTGCAATTTTCATTAGCGAATAATCCCTTCTACTTGCATTCATTGGTGGTTTTCCATAGGACTTCAACCAATTATCTGGATAAAAATTACCATTTTGATCAACAAATGAACTTGTTGTATTGGGTTGAATAAAATTATTCGGATTTTGTGAAGTTGGTACATTATGAATTGCAGCACACGATGTTAAAAAACTAATCATCATGATATAAAATACGTTTTTCATTTGATAAAAATTGGTATGCTAAATAACTACATTTTTCGTTATTTCGCAATAGATTTATTATCATCAACCTGAAGTTTAACAAGGTTTTAAGTAGAATATTCCTTCTTTACAACCATATTTCAAAAATTATGATATACAAAAAACGCTCAAGTAAATCTTGAGCGTTTGAAAATATAAAATAATTTAAATTCTAATTATTAATCACACCAGAACCTAAAAGTTCATCTTCCTTGTACCAAGCACAAAACTGACCTTCTGTAATTGCCGATTGAGGATGCTCAAATTCTACATACATTCCGTTTTCAGCTTTATGTAAAATAGCTTTTTGCAAAGGTTGACGGTAACGAATACGCGCCATAACTTCCATTGTTTCGTCCGTTTTAAGTGCTAAATCTTCGCGAACCCAATGCACTTCTTCTTCTTTTATAAATAAAGCTTTTTTCAATAATCCAGGATGATCTGCTCCTTGACCTGTATAAATCACATTGGTCTTAACATCTGTATCGATGATAAACAAAGGTTCTACTTTTCCTCCTACACCTAATCCTTTTCGTTGACCACGCGTAAAATAATGTGCACCTTGATGCTTACCTACAATTTCTCCGTCTTCTTGTTTATAAGAAAATCCTTTAGCTTCGAACTCTAATGCTTCGTATTTCGTTGTAAAAGTTGGGATTTCGCGTTTATATCCGTTCCAATCTTTCGCAATTTCTATAATTACACCTTCTTTTGGTTTTAATTGTTGTTGCAAAAACTCGGGTAAACTTACTTTTCCAATAAAACATAGTCCTTGCGAATCTTTTTTATTAGCTGTCACCAAATCTTGTTCTTGCGCTATTCTTCTTACTTCTGGTTTTTCTATATCTCCAATTGGAAATAATGCTTTGCTTAATTGTTCTTGCGACAATTGACACAAGAAATAAGATTGATCTTTGTTGTTATCAGTTCCTTTTAATAACTGAAAAATCTCGTTCCCATTTTTATCAATTGTAGATGTTTTTCGTGCATAATGTCCAGTTGCAACATAATCCGCACCAAGTTCTAAAGCTGTTTTCAAAAACAAATCGAACTTGATTTCTCTGTTACATAATACATCTGGATTTGGTGTTCTTCCTTGCTCGTATTCATTGAACATATAATCTACAATACGTTCTTTGTACGAATCAGACATATCAATTACCTGAAAAGGAATATCTAATTTTTTAGCTACCAACAAAGCGTCTGCACTATCTTCTATCCATGGGCATTCATCCTCCAACGTTACTGATGCATCGTTCCAATTACGCATAAATAATCCGATCACATCATAGCCTTGCTCTTTTAGCAAATAGGCTGTAACACTTGAATCTACTCCTCCAGAAAGTCCTACGACAACTCTTTTCATCTTAAAAAATTTCAGTCTACAAAGTTATAAAATAATATCCGACGAATGAATATCCTACATCAATCTATTTTTTAATTGATTTTGGTTGAAAAAATAAGATAAAAATAAGCGTACAAATTCCCGTCAAAAATGGATAATATAAATTAGATAAAACATCTATCGAAGAAACTTTTGCAACATTCGAAATAGCGTTCGCCGCAGCAACAGCTGCCAATACTTGTGCACCATAAGGTAAAACTCCTTGTACAAAACACGAAACTGTATCCAAAATACTCGCTACGCGTTTGCCTTCTAACTTATGATGATCAGAAATTTCTTTGGCAATTTTACCACAAATTAAAATTGTGATTGTATTATTCGCTAAACAAGCATTTGCTAACGCTGTAAGTGATGCAATACTCATTTCTGCTTGACGTTTTGTTTTGATATTTTTCGTTAAATGATAAATGATAAAATCTAACCCACCATTCAAACGAATAATTCCAACAATTCCGCCAATCACTAAACAGATGATACATAATTCGAACATACCTTTGAAACCCTCATTAATAGCAGAAATTAATGTTACAGTTGGAATGCCAGAATAAAATAATCCAATTCCAATGAACGAGATAATTCCTATGATTAAAGCCCAAATAACATTAACTCCAGAAACTGCCAGAGCGAAAACTAACAAATAAGGTAAAACTAAAATCAAGTCAAAATCTAACTGTTCTCCTTTGAAATTTGAAATATCAAAATGTTGAGAAATTGAAAAATATATCATTATCGAAACAATAGCTGCAGGAACTACTATTCGAAAATTTGTTTTAAATTTAGATTTCATACTTACTTCTTGCGTACGTGTTGCAGCAATTGTAGTGTCGGAAATAAACGATAAATTATCACCAAACATTGCACCTCCAACGACAGCTCCTAACAAAATTGGCATAGAGCCTGGAATCATTTTATCCATTTGAACCGCTATAGGTGCCACTGTTACAATTGTTCCTACTGAGGTTCCTAAAGCAGTCGAAATAAAGCATGATAACATAAAGAATCCAGCTACAATAAAGGATGAAGGAAGGTAATTCAGAAATAAATTAACTGTCGATTCTACTGCGCCAATTGTTGCTCCTAAACTTCCGAAAGCACCTGCAAGTAGAAAAATTAATATCATTAGCATGATCGTTTCTTCACCTGCATTATTACAAAACGCTTTGGCTTTGCTTTTAAAAGGAACTTTAGGAAATTGAACAAACGCAATAACCAAAGCTAACATAAATACGACCAAAGCTGGAACAGTATAAAAATCGTTCAAATAGGTAGATGCCGAAAAATAGACGAGTATAAAAATGATTAAAGGGAATAAAGCCCAAAAATTTCCTTTTTTAGTGATCATATTACTTAAAATTCAGAAAAATATTCTGCAAATATCTTTCTAAATTTAGTATAATTAAAATAAATTATTTATTGATTTATACGATTTTAAGTGAATAGAATAAAAAAAGGAACATCTTTCAATAGACATTCCTTGATTTAGAAAAATTTTCTATAAAACTATTTTATCGTGCAATTAATTTATTCGTTTTTGTGATTGCGCGTTCATTCTTTTCATCAATCCAAGCCTGACCTTTCATTTTACGCATTACATTATCGTATGTTCGCATCAAAAAAATATTATAAATCGCTTCTGATAAATTTTTTGGTTTGTGAGCCAACGAACGCAAACTCATCGAAAATCCTGGTGTCAAATATTTCATGTAATGCCACCAACCTTCAGGCATATATAGCATTTCTCCATGTTTAAGATCGGCTACCATTGGATTAATTTTTTTCAACGCTGGCCATTTCTCAAAATCAGGATGATCAAAATCAATATCTTCTCTACAAATAACCGAATGAGGTATTTTGTACATGTATTTTGTATCTTCTGGCGGTACAATTATACAACGTTTTTCTCCTGCAAAATGAAAATGCAAAATATTCGCTAAATCGATATCATAATGCATAAACACATTTGAACCTTCTCCTCCAAAAAATAACATTGGCATCGATTTGAATAAATTCAATCCCAAATCGGGCATTTTATAATCTTGCTGCAATTGTGGAACTTGACTCATTAGGTTGTATAAAAAAATACGCAAATCGGTAGGTTTACTTTGCAATAAATCTACATATTCAGACATTTTCATTTTCGCAACAGGTTCATTTACTTTTTTCGTATAATCAACTGGATCGTTATTATATAAAGGGACAATTTTGTCTCCCGCAACTTGTTTTATATACTCAAAATTCCATTTTTCATAGGCAGGCCAATCCTCTGTGATCCGCTCTACTACAACTGGTTTTTGAGGTTTTACGTAATATTTCTGAAAATCTTTCGCAGAAATACTTTCTACTCTTTCAACTTCTCTGAAATTAAAATTCATCTTTTATGTAAAATAAAGTGCAAATTTAATTAACTTATTTGTTAAATCCGGACTAATGCAATTTTCAAACCAATCTTTTTAAATTCAAGAAACAACTCCTTGTATATAACCATTAAAATTAACAGCTGCTTTATTTATTTTTTATACAAAATCAATATTAGCAATAAAGTAAATAAACAACACATCAATTGTTTCATTATCTTTACATTGACATATTTAAAAGCATCAACTTGAACCCAAAAAAAATACATTTTTTACTTTTTTTTATAATTCTGAATACATTTTGTTGTGCACAACAAATCTTTCCTTATTTAGAACTAAAAAATGACGACGATTTTGAAAAAATTGAAGCAATTAAACTCGAAAACAACTACAGTTTTCATCATTTATTAGGAAATCAAAGTAGTATTTATCATTTCCAAAACAAATCTGAAGATGAAATTTCGGCCAAATTTATTTATCCTTACCAAGTTTCACAAAATATTTATGAGTTAAAAGCTATAGTCAATGAAAATGTTTTTGAAATTCAATCCAAATCGATCGTAGATATTCGAAAAGAATTGAAAAACATTGATGCATCAACTGTTTTTAAAACACAGAAAAACAATCAATTTTTGCAATTAGATTTAGGAAAAATTCCTGCGAATGCAACAATTAAAATTCAACTAAAAGTTTCGAAAATTGTTGAAGAAAATAATTTAAAATATCAACTTTCTTTTCCAGAATTTATCGTCAAAAGAACTGAATCTTTCACACAAATTAATCGTTGGAATAATAAATTAAATGGTTATCCTCAACACATTAACTCAAAAATTAATCTTTCTGGAAATTTTCCCATTTCAAAAATCACTTCCGATTTAAAATTCCATCTTGATGACAAAGGAAATTATTCAACTGATTTTACTGGAACTAAACTTCCAAACATTCTTTATTCGTATACAAAAAATGAATTACAAACAGGAATTGAAACCTTTACCAAAAATGGTTGTGATTATATTTTAGGAACGATAGATCCAGGAAAAAACAATTTAAACTTTACTACACCACGCGAATTTTTATTTGTCTTAGATGCTTCAGGTTCGATGATGAACCAACCAATTGAAACCATCAAAAAATTTATGAATCAAATTTTACCTAAATTAAATGAAACAGATAAATTTAATGTACTGATTTATTCGACAAAAAATGATTTAATCTTCAAAAAATCGCAATTAACAACAAAAGAAAATATCAATTTTGCATTACAAAAAATTAATTCTTTAAGTGGGAATGGTGAAAAATTATTGGATGAAGCCATCAATCAAATTCAGAAAAATCCTTTTGATAAAAATTATAAACGAATTATAGCTATAATTTCGGATGGAAAAATGAATTTGAATGAAACTGTTTATAATTCGCTTCGAAATTATGCAAAAGACACGCAATTTATTACACTTGGAATTGGACGAGAATTAGATTATAAAGCGATGAATTTTATTAGTTTGGCGACAGGTACTCTTCCAATTACAGTAAACGAACCGAAAGAATTTAACCAAAAAACTACTCAATTTTATCAAGCTATTATCAATTCTTCTATTTATCATATAAAAGTACAATCAGCACAAATCAACCTCAGCGAAACATTTCCTAAAAATTTCAATACCTATTTGGCACAAAATACTGTCAATTTTGTTTCACGTGATTGCAATCTTCGATATCCAAAAAAAATGGAATTAATTGGAAATCAATCCAATCAAAATTTCACTCAAACATTTGAAATTAATCAGCCTAATCAAAGCGAATTTACAGAAGCAATTACCTTTTATTGGGCGAAGCAAAAAATTGATTATCTCTTTAAAGATGAGGAACGTTGTGGCGAAATGTGTAAGAAAGATGGACGATATAGAAAAGAAATTGAGAAAATTGGAACTGAATTCAATATTTCGACTCCATATAATTTATTGATACAAAAAGATTATCTTGAAAATTTCAACAACGATTATGATACAGATGGCGATGGCGTGATGGATTTGGAAGACGAATGTCCGCTCGTAAAAGGAAATCGTTTTGGAAATGGTTGTCCAGAAGAAAATTTGAACGAAGAAAAAATCGGAAATTATGTACAAGATTTTTCAAATTATTTGATGGAAACGGTCGAATTTGATTTTGATAAAGCTGAAATTAGAACAATTGATTATCCAAAATTGAATCAAGTTGTATCAATAATGAAGCGAAATCCTACGCTATATTTCGTAATAGAAGGACATACCGATGCTGTGGGAACGGAATCATACAATTTTGATTTATCTCAACGAAGAGCGAATGCAGTATTGAATTATTTGATTGAAAAAGGATTAAATAAAAATCGATTCACAATTTTTGGTAAAGGTTTTTCTGATTTGAAACACAAAGAATGCAATCCTGCAACGAATTGTATTGATTGGAAAAATTTTGAAAATCGACGAGTGAGGTTTAAGATAAAATAGTAAATAAAAAAGACCGAGAAAATAGACTGCACCCAAAAGTTTGGACAGATTAAAAATTAATAATTATAAAAATGAGTTCGATATTGTATCGGGCTCATTTTATTTAAGTTCGATTTTATTCTATCGTTATTGTAATAGTAAATGTATTGTTTTATTTCTTTTTTTAGCTCTTCAATAGAATTAAATTTTTGTAAATAAAATAGTTCCGATTTCAGTATTCCGAAGAAATTCTCGATAATAGCATTATCTAAGCAATTTCCTTTTCTACTCATACTTTGTATGATTCCTTTTTCATTTAATAAAGCCTGATATTGTTTCATTTGATATTGCCATCCTTGATCGGAATGTAATATCAAATCTTTGGTGTCTTTCGTTATTTTAAATGCCTTTTTAAGCATTTGAGTTACTTGATTAAAAACAGGTCGTTCGCTTAACTCATAGCTGATAATTTCTTGATTGTACAGATCCATTATTGGTGATAAATATAGTTTTTTATCTTTTACTTTAAACTCGGTAACATCTGTTACCCATTTTTGGTTGGGTTTATCAGCCTTAAATGCTCTTTGCAAGATGTTTGGTGCAATCTTTCCTTGTTCTCCTTTGTAAGATTTGTATTTTTTTCTTCGAATCAAACTCTTTAATCCTAAGCTATTCATCAGTTTAAGAACAGTTTTATGATTGATGATAGTTCCTGATTTTCTTAATTCATCGGTAATTCGTCGATAGCCATATCGCCCTTTATGCTGATGATAAATGGATTTTATCTTAAGTTTTAATTCCTCGTATTTATCTGTTTTACTACGTGAAATATGATAGTAAAAGCTGCTTCTAGCCATATGTGTACAATCTAAAAGTAAATTTAGATGAAATTCTGGCCTTAATTCATTTATGGCTTGCGTCCAAGTTTCTTTTGTTTTTCTTCCTCGGCTTGAATTAAGGCATTGAACTTTTTTAAGAGTGCAACTTCACAACGTAAACGTTCAATCTCTAACAATAGTTCTTCTTCTCTTGTTAACGGTTGTTTCGATTTTTTAGGTCTACCCTTAGATGTGCTCATAGTCTTGGGACGGCCTTTTGGTTTGGGTTTTAATCCGTCTATTCCAAAGGTAGCAAAATCTTTTTGCCATTTTATAATAACCGATTCACTTGGAATATTAAATTTCAAGCGTGCTTCACGCAAACTAAGAAACTGTTTGGTTATAGACTTAATAACTTTCAACTTAAATTCAACGCTATACGTTTGGTTTTTTTTAGGTTCTATACCTGAAATTCCTTGATTATGATAATCAGAAACCCATTTCTTTAATAAAGAAGCATGTATATTTTCTTTTTTACTAATTGAACGTATTGTTCGATGTTTTTCTAAAACTTCTTTCACACAACGTAACTTAAATGCTACACCATATTTTACTTTTCTTGTCATAAAAAATGCCCCCAAAAGTGTCTAACTTTTTGGGGGCAGTGTAAAATCTCGGTCTTTTAATATTTTATAAATCTTTAATTAAGAAATTCTTTCAATCAAAGCCATGTAAAATCCATCGTAATTTGTTTCAGAAGGATAATGCATTTTATCCGAAATCAGTTTATAATTTGGATGATTTGCTAAGAATTTTTCTACTTGTTGTTCATTTTCTTGTGGCAAGATAGAACATGTTGCATAAACCATTAACCCACCAACTTTAATTATTTTAGAATAATCTGCTAAGATTTTTTCTTGTATAGCTGTAATCTCATCAATAAATTCTGGTCTTAATTTCCATTTCGCATCAGGATTACGTTTCAACACTCCCATTCCAGAACAAGGCGCATCAATTAACAAACGATCAGCAGAATTTTCCATACGTTTGATTGTTTTGGCTTCGATCACCTTTGTTTGTACGTTCTGAACATTGTTACGTTTTGCACGGCGTTTCAACTCTTTTAGTTTCCATTCGTACAAATCCATTGCAATTATTTGCCCTTTGTTTTCCATCAAAGCAGCTAAATGCAATGTTTTTCCTCCAGCTCCAGCACACGCATCAACAACACGCATTCCTGGTTGCACACGCAAATAAGGAGCGATTAATTGAGAACCAGCATCTTGAACTTCGAACCAACCATTTTGAAATTCATCAGTTCTGAAGATATTTGTTTTCTCCTCTAATTCTAAAGCATCTTGGTATTTCGACAAAACTTTCGTTTTAATTTGTCGTTCTTTTAATGCTTTTTGCAACGTTTTACGATCTGTTTTTAATGAATTTACACGTAAAACTGTCGGCGCTTGCGAGTTCATTGCACGTACTTCATCTAACCAACGGCTTCCTAAAGACTTTTCACCTAACTCGAACATCCAATCTGGAAAAGATTCTGCTACTGCTATGTTTTTAGAAGATTGATGGTGTCTTTTTAAAACTTCTTTTGGATAGATTTTCTGAAATTCTTCCCACTTCGGTAACGTTTGTTCTGGATCTAAAGCAAACCAAGTTCCAACAAACTCCCAAATTGTATCAGGAGAAAGTGGACGACTCATTGCCTCTTCAACCAAACGTTTCCAACGAACCAAATCATACACAGTTTCGGCAATAAAAGCACGATCTCGCGCTCCCCATTGCTTATTCGATTTCAATGTTCGTTCAACTTCTTTATCTGCATATTTTCCTTCGAAGAAAATTTTCTGCAATGTGTCGGTGATTCCGACAAATAAATTTTTATATGGTAAAATCTTCATAACTCGGTGCAAATTTACAAAGACTTAAACGATTAGCGTAATTATTTTTTGAAGTTTATCTGTTTAGAAAAATATCTTTTATCTTTTCTGGTACTTCAACCACTTTATTATTCTTATAATCGAAAGTGACAATACCTGTTTTTGCTTTTGCAATGAGTTTATCTTTTGTTGATATTTTATAGGCAATATCAAAACTTACACGTGAAAAATCTTGTACACTTATTTCAATCAATAATTGATCTCCATAAAATGCTTGATTTTTATACTCAATCGCAACATCTCCCATAATCACACTTACACCAGCAAAATCCAATTCTGAATAGCCATAATGTTGAAAAAACTGCATTCGTGCTTCATGTAAAATAGATAACACTTTATCATTTGCTAAATGATTTCCGTAATTTAAATCTGTTATACGTACTGCTATTGTTGTTGAAAATAAAAAAGATTCAGGTAAGATCAGTTTTAAACGCGCCATTTGTAGTAATATTTTGACTCAAAGATATAAAACTTACTATAAAAAAAACGGGTTTAAGCTCCTCAGCTTAAACCCAATTGATTTTTAAAAAAAACTTACACAAGTGTGTATAAATTTAACATTAAAAAAAATCAATCTTACTCTCTACTACCTGATTACAAATTTAGAAATAATTTAACAATTTCCAAAACTTTTTTTTTAAAAATATTTTTACTTATTTTTTATTTTAAACAAACTCCTTTTGATTTTGGCTCTTTTTCAATAAATTACAAAATAGCATATCCAAAATAATACGACCTATATAAATAAAATTACTGTTTTTTTATGTTTATTAAAAATGCTAATTTGCAAGTCCAAACTTTTAACATGAATTTGATTCAATACATTCATCAACATATTACGTCTATTTCAGAAAAATCAATTAACAATACGATCAATTGCTTGAACGATGATAACACTATACCTTTTATTGCGAGATATAGAAAAGAGTTGACAGGTAATTTAGATGAAGTTCAAATTTCTACTATCAAAAAATTACAATCACAGTATCTAGAAATTGTTGCTCGAAAAGAATTCATTTTAAAAACTTTAGAGGATCAAAATCAATTGACAAATGAATTACAATTACGTATTCAGAAAAGTTTTGATTTGGTTCAGTTAGAGGATTTATATCTTCCGTACAAAAAGAAAAAGAAAACGCGTGCCACAATTGCAAAAGAAAAAGGATTAGAACCTTTGGCGAAAATTATTATGAAGCAAAATAACATACCCGATTTAGATGGTTTAGCTACTAAATATTTGAATCAGGATGTTACAACGATCGAAGATGCTTTTGCTGGCGTTCAAGATATTATTGCAGAATGGATCAACGAAAATGAGTATGTTCGCCATAGATTGAGAGATATTTTTAGAAAAACTGCGCTGATCGAAAGTAAACTGGTCAAATCTAAAACTGAGGAGGAAGAAGCACAAAAATTTTCAAATTATTTTGAATACGAAGAACCTCTTAAAAAAATTGCTTCGCATCGACTTTTGGCAATTTTACGTGGTGAGAACGAAGGGTTCTTAAAAGTAAATGTAAGCATTGATAAAAAAGAAGCGTTCAAATTTCTTGAATATACCTTGATAAAATCTATTCAACCTGAAGTTTCTTGGTTAATTGAGGAAGCTATAAAAGACGCTTACAAAAGACTTTTGGCTCCATCGATTTCGAATGAAGTTTTGAAAGAGGTGAAACAAAAAGCAGATGAAACTTCGATCAATGTTTTTTCAAAAAATCTGAATCAATTACTTTTGGCTCCGCCTTTAGGTCAAAAAAGAATTTTAGCTATTGATCCTGGTTTTAAATCGGGATGTAAAGTTGTCGTATTGGATGAGCAAGGTGATTTATTACATAATGAAAATATCTATCCACATGCCCCTCAAAATGAAAAAGCACAAGCAATCAAAAAGCTTAAATCTTTGGTAAATGCATATAATGTAGATGCGATTTCTATCGGAAATGGAACAGCTTCCCGTGAAACCGAAAACCTGGTTCAACACATAGCATTCGATCGTCCTTTGAAAGTTTTTGTCGTAAACGAAGCTGGAGCTTCTGTTTATTCAGCTTCTAAAATTGCTCGTGACGAATTTCCTGATAAAGATGTTACTGTACGTGGTGCTATTTCTATAGGTCGTCGTTTACAAGATCCTTTGGCTGAATTGGTGAAAATAGAGCCAAAATCGATTGGAGTTGGTCAGTATCAACATGATGTCGATCAAACTTTATTGAAAAATGAGTTGGATGATGTTGTTTCTTTCTGTGTGAACAAAGTTGGTGTAAATCTGAACACGGCAAGTAAACATTTGCTAAATTATGTTGCTGGAATTGGCGAAAAAATGGCCGAAAATATTGTAGAATATCGAAGCGAAAATGGTGCATTTAATTCGAGAAAAGAATTATTAAAAGTTCCACGTTTAGGTGAAAAAGCTTTTTTACAAGCCTCTGCATTTTTAAGAATTCCGAATGCAAAAAATCCGTTAGATAATTCCGCTGTACATCCTGAATCGTATACAATTGTTGAAAAAATGGCGAAAGATTTGAAGGTTGAATTACACGATTTAATTCAAAACAAAGAATTAATCAATCAACTTGATTTGAAAAAATATATTTCAGATAAAGTAGGATTGCCGACTTTAGAAGATATTAAAAAAGAATTGGAAAAACCAGGTTTAGATCCACGTTCTACAGCTAAAGTTTTTAGTTTTGATCCACGTTTGAAGAAGTTCGAAGATTTGCAATTGGGAATGAAAGTTCCTGGAATTATCAATAATATCACCAATTTTGGCTGTTTTGTAGATATAGGAATTAAAGAAAATGGTTTGATTCATATTTCGAAAATTTCAAATGAATTTATTTCGGATGTTAACACGAAAGTACATTTGAGTCAACAAATCGAGGTTACTGTAATCGGTATTGACACCGAAAAACGTAAAATTCAATTATCATTGATTGATTAACTATGAGATTAAAATCTATACTAACCTTATTTTTCTTCTCACTTTCGCTACTTTTAATTGCTCAAAATAATAGAAAAAAAATGTTTGAAGATTTCATTAAAAAAGAAAAGTTCTATTCACAAGAAAATGAATTGTCTATTAAAAACTTAGAACCTATTTTTGAAAAAAGTTTAAATCGATTGGCTTCTACTTTTGAATTCATCGATAGCAGTAAAAATGCTGAAACAAAACATTATCTTTTAGCAATAAAAAAGACTATTAATGAATTAAAACCTTATGAAATAGATTTAAGTATCAACGACAAAACTATTATTTCTACTTATATTGAGGAACTAATGGATTTTGTTGATTTAGAAAGTTCTGAAGGTTTATTAAATGAATTTGTTTACGGATTTGATCCTACAAAAAAATAATTTCAAAAATAAAAGGCAATCTAACGAAAGAGTGCCTTTTGATTTTCTTATTTTTTGAAACGAAATTAATCTTCAAATTTCACTTTAAATTGTTCGTCATATGTAGCACGCTGTTCAGGAGTCATTTTATTACGCAAATATTTTATCGTAAAACCGCCAATCATTTTATCAGCTTTATAATACATCCAATCACCAATTTTAGTAGGATCGATTATGATTGTATCCCCCATTTTAAGTTCTTTTATATATTGTACTTGGCTATTTACAACACCTTTCAACGTATCATTATTATTCACAATATCACTTACCCAAATACCTTCTTTCAATTCAGATTTTGGAATTGGAAATTTTTGCTGAATCATAAAATTTGTTGTTGTCGTATCTTTCATTGACAAAGCTAATTTAAAATCATCAAAAGTTTGTTGAGCCTCTTTCCCAATACTATCCAAGTCTTTTTGCTCCTGTTTCTGCTTATCCATTCCCTTGTAAGCACTCACTCCTGCGTTTTCTTTGTTTCCACACGAGAACAATAAAGCTGAAAAAGCCACTGCAAATAATGTATATTTCATAATTGTATTCTTTGATTGTTGTCGTATAAAGTTACGAAATTTATTCAAAATAAGATAAATTCAATTCTTTTGGTGTTGGTTGTATCCATTTTTGATGCCCGAAATAACTCCATGTTGTATAGGCTAAATTATAGTTCAGATTTGTAAACTGATAATATTCACTTCCATTAACAGCTACTTTTGCATCAACAAAAACTTTGACATCTTTTATCCCTTTTTCTTCATAATCTTGTTTTACAAATCGTGCAAATTGCCACATCATATCTGGACTAACAGCCATTTTAGAAATTTGTTTAAACGTCAAATATTTGGTCAAATCTACTTTTTCTCGTTCAAGGAATTTACCTTTTTTAAGTGGATCAGGTTTAGAAACAAAGACACTTACTTCTCCAAATTTATTTCGTAACATCATACGCCAAGCCATACGGTGCCCTTCTTCTGTCCAAAAAACATTGCCTGGAATAAAATAATGACGAATGGGTAAATAAACTTGCCAAATCACATAGAAAAACATCAAATAGGAGAACATTACGCGACGAGTTGTTAATAAATTATCGTCATCTGAACGATCCATCATAAACGATTTTTTAGGAAAAACTACTTCCTGAATTTTAATGGGATCGTAAAAGAAAATCAACATGGCTAACGAAAAGAATGGAAATATTCCAATTCCAAAAACGGCTGAATTAAAAATATGAAAAAATAAAGCACATTTGAAAGCTATTCCACGAGTTCTTTTTATCAACATTGCAGGAATTATCAATAAATCAAAAAAGAATCCCAACCAAGCAATTACTTGAGCAAATTCTAAACTGCTTACAGCATTTCCTAATTCGTTTAAATTGTATTTATATGTCAATAAATCTCCATATTCTTGAAATTTCATTTGTAAAAAAACACCATTAAACCAATCGGGATAAATCTTAGCAAAAGCCGCAAAAGTATAAACAATCAATAATTGAATAATAAACAATGTTGACACCCAATTGCGCATGGTTAATCGCTTTATCTTTGGAAAAATTAAACTATCAATCGAAAAGAAATGATGCGCAGGGATTATTGTCATCATCCACGAAACCAGCATAAACAGATAATAATGATTGTTATAACTTGTTTTTTGCATGAAATACGTTAACGACCATAAAATAGAAAATAAAATGATTGAAAAACGGTATGCAAAACCAAATACAATACACCATCCTAAAATTCCCATGAGCACGTACAAATAAATCATATTATGGCCCAAGAAAACGTTTGTCCATTCGAATCCGATGAACGAAAATGTCAATTGTGGCTCTACAAAATTACTTTGTACCCAACCTGTAAAAATGGCTCCCCAACATTCGGCAACAATTAATAAACCAAATATAATTCGGAAAATTACAAGTGGAGAATTATCAACTTTTCGGAATAAGTATTCGCTAAACATGATTGATTGTTAATTTTGGCTAATTTAAAAATAACCTTTAGAGTTTAGCTACTTTTGGCGTATATTTATTGTATGAAAACGAGGAAAATTATTTTGTTTGATGGAATTTGCAATTTATGCAATCAATCGGTTCATTTTGTGATCGAACATGACAAAAGAAATCAATTTCGTTTTGCTTCGTTACAATCAGATTTTGGACAAAATTTCTTGAAAGAAAATGATTTGGACACCGCTCAATTTGATTCGGTCGTTTTTATCGAAGATGATAAATTTTATACCAAATCTTCTGCTGCGCTAAAAATTGCTAAACATTTGGACGGAATAACTTCTTGGTTAACTATTTTTATGATTGTGCCAAAACCTTTGCGTGATATCGTGTATAGTTTTATTGCAAAAAATCGTTATCGTTGGTTTGGAAAACAAGAAAGTTGTTGGTTACCTACACCAGAATTGAAAACGAAGTTTATTGATTAATTTTTAAACTTCTTGATTCAAATATTTTTTAATCTTTTTAAAAAGAATTACCCAAAAATAAAAAGTCAAAAAAAGATTTATAATTACAATTATCAAGAGAACAAAGTTTCTATTTAGTATTGTTGAATCTATTTCTCCCATTTGTATTAAAAACAGTGAAAAATAGGCAAACAATAAATAAAATGATAACACTCTATATTTTCTTTTTGAAAAAATACTAATTAGAAAAAATAAGACTGTTACAAATCCTAAACTATAAATCGAAACTTCATCTTCTCCTCCTGAAGAATGTAATTGAGTAGTATAATAAAATTCATCTCCTTGCATATACCCTAATCCATCTGTGTATTTAATAAATAAAAAACAACAGATTAATTGAATCAAATATAAAACTTCAAGATAAGAAAAATGGACTTTCATTATATTTTTTGATTATCTGAATTTTTGTTTAAAAACTTTTTAGCTAACAAATAAAAAAGGTAAAGTGTTAATATTCCTAAAATTAGCATTATTAATAACAAAATATAATTCCCATAAAGAATTGTTGAATCTATTTCTCCCATTTGAATTAAAAAAAAGAATAACAAACTAAACGTCAAATAGAAAAATAATAGTATTATCTTTTTCTTAAGCCAGATACTAATCATAAAAGCTACAAGAGACAACCAACCTAACATAGCTATAACATTATCATCAGATTCTCCTGGATTCATTAAGTACGAAGAAACTTCTATGTAAGTATCATGATTAATTTTCTGAACAAAACCAATCGTGTAGCAATAAAAAATATAACAACAAATTATTTGTAGCAAGTAAAGAATTTCAATAAAAGTAAAATGAATTTTCGACTTCATCACTGATTTCTATATTCATTAATAGCTGCTTTTATTTTTTCACGACGATTAGATGGCGATGGATGCGTACTTTGAAATTCTGGCACTTGGCTTCCTCCTGATGCTTCTTCTAAAATATCCATCACACCAATTAATGCTTCAGGATTATAACCTGCCTGAATCATAAATCGTACACCCAAATCATCTGACTCTAATTCATCATCACGACCATATTTCATATTTACCATATTCGCTACAACTTGTGCATAATAAGCCGAATTTACATCTCCAGCTGCAACTCCAGCTGCGCCTGCAATTCCTTGCGAAAGTTCTTGCTTCGACATTTGTTCTGCACTATGACGTGCAATAACATGACCAACTTCGTGGCCTAAAACACCAGCCAATTGATCTTCGCTTTGCAAACGTGTCAACAACGCTTCGGTAATAAAAATTGGTCCACCAGGTAATGCAAAAGCATTTACCGTACGATTATCAGCTAACACATAAAACTGAAAAGGATAATTGGTTTTATGAGCATCACTATTATTGACAACTTTTGCTCCTACTCGTTTTACGAGCTCTTGGTATTGTGAATTTTGAGATAATCCACCGAATTCTTGTGCCATTTGCGGAGCCGAATTTATTCCTATTGCAATTTCATCATCCTTGGTCAATGATATATACTGCTTTTCACCTGTTAATTCATTAATAGAAGAAGAAGAAAAATATTTAATCACAGAGAAAATAACAATTGCAGCTGCAACAATTAATTTTATCGACGTCCCGCCTTTTTGCATAGTAGTATTTGGTATTTATTATTTTTTGTGTCTTTTCTTCAGAATTTCCAAGACATCTTTCAGTTCAAAACCACGGGCATGTAGCGCCATAAGGTAATAAAAGAAAACATCTGCCGATTCTTCTAAAAAGTTTTCATCGTTATCTTGTTCCGAAGCGATCACCATTTCTACAGCTTCTTCACCCATTTTTTTTGCGATTTGCGAATTTCCTTTTTTATGAACACGTTTCATTTTAGATTTTTTCGCATCTTGCAATTTTGCATCTTCCATCATGATTTCCAATTTTTTTAGAAAAGGAAATTTTTTCTCTTTTTTGACTTCAGAAATATTTTCATTAAGTTCCATAAAATCGTCTGTTTGCATAGATTTTTTAAACATAGAATAAAATTAAGCAATTCTATCGAATTAACTGTCTCAATTTTATTGCCAATATTACTAATTTTTAAAAAAAAGAACGTTTTTATTCTTAATTATTTTATAAAAACTATTTTTCTAACTCATTCATTCGATTAATTATTATCATTCTTTTTTGCTTTTATTTTAAGAGAAAAAAATGTATTTTTACGCGAAAATAAACATAGCGCAAACACAATGAACACAAACGATTTTTCCATTAGACATATTGGAAACAATGCACAGCAGGCAGCTGAAATGCTTTCTGTAATTGGGAAAGATTCTATTGATTCTTTAATTGAGGCTACAGTTCCTCAGAATATTCGATTGAAAAATGCTTTGGATTTACCAGAAGCTTTATCAGAATTTGAAGCTATTAATCATTTAGCTGAAATCGCTTCAAAAAATAAAAAAGTAAAAAATTATCTTGGATATGGATACTATGGTACAATTTTACCAGCTCCTATTCAACGTAATGTATTAGAAAATGCTGGATGGTACACAGCTTACACACCATACCAAGCTGAAATTGCGCAAGGACGTTTAGAAGCTTTATTAAACTTTCAAACTGTTATCTCTGACTTAACAGGTTTACCTATTGCAAATGCTTCTTTATTAGACGAAGGAACTGCATGTGGTGAAGCAATGCACATGTTATTTGAATCTCGTTCTCGTGATCAAAAGAAAAATAACGTTGTCAAATTTTTTGTAGCAGATAATTTATTTCCACAATCTATAGCGGTTTTAGAAACGAAAGCACATGGTTTAGGAATTGAATTAGTTGTAGGAAACTTTGAAACGACAGAATTAACTGAAGATTTCTTCGGAGCGATTGTTCAATACATCGGAAAAGGAGGACAAATCAATAACTATAGATCATTTGTAGAAAAAGCAAACGCAGTAAACGTAAAAGTAGCCGTAGCAACAGATTTATTAGCTTTAACATTATTAACACCTCCAGGTGAATGGGGAGCTGAAATTGCAATTGGTACTTCTCAACGTTTTGGTGTTCCAATGGGATACGGAGGACCACACGCAGCTTTCTTATCTTGTACAGAAGAATACAAACGTGTAATTCCAGGACGTATTATTGGAGTTTCTCAAGATCGTTTAGGGAACTATGCGCTTCGTATGGCTTTACAAACACGTGAACAACATATCAAACGCGAAAGAGCTACTTCTAATATTTGTACAGCACAAGTATTGTTAGCGGTTATGGCTTCTTTTTATGCGGTTTACCACGGAAAAGATGGGTTACAATATATCGCAAATGAAATTCACACAAAAGCTGGAATTTTAAATGCTGGTGTTCAACATTTAGGATTTAAAACAGTAAATACTGCATTTTTTGATACCGTTCAAATCGAGGTTGAAAACTCGGACGAAATTGTGAAAATTTTTGCTGAAGAAGAAATCAATGTAAATGGATTCGAAAACGGAAAAATTTCAATCACAATTGATGAGATGACTTCTGAAGAAGATATTTTCGAAATTTTAAGTGTTTTTGCAACAATCAAAAATACGGAAGAAGGTTTTGAATTTGAAGTTGAAGACACTTATTTACCTCAAGACTTAATCAGAACTTCTGATTTCTTAACACACGAAAACTTCAATTTATATCATACAGAAACAGAATTAATGCGTTACATCAAACGTTTAGAGCGTAAAGATTTAGCGCTTAATCAATCGATGATTGCATTAGGTTCTTGTACAATGAAGTTGAATGCTGCAACAGAATTATTGCACATGTCTTGGGAAAGAATGGGGAATGTACACCCTTTCACACCGAAAGAACAAGTAGAAGGTTACCAAACATTAATCAAAAACTTAGAAGATTATTTAGCTGTAATCACAGGTTTTGATGCAACTTCTTTACAACCAAACTCTGGTGCACAAGGAGAATATTCAGGTTTAATGGTTATTCGTTCTTACTTTGAGGCAAAAGGAGAAGGACACAGAAATGTGGCATTGATTCCGCAATCTGCTCACGGAACGAACCCTGCATCCGCTGCAATGGCAGGAATGCAAGTTGTTGTGGTTAAAAACTTAGAATCTGGTGAAACAGATTTAGTTGATTTAAAAGAAAAATGTGAAAAACACAAAGATAACTTAGCTGCCTTGATGATTACTTATCCATCAACTTACGGTGCTTTTGATAGCAATATCGAAGAAGTTACTGAAATGATTCACGCCTACGGAGGACAAGTTTATATGGACGGTGCAAACATGAATGCACAAGTTGGTTTAACTTCTCCGGGAAATATTGGTGCAGACGTTTGTCACTTAAACTTACACAAAACATTCGCTATTCCTCACGGTGGTGGTGGACCTGGTGTAGGACCAATTTGTGTAAAAGCACACTTAGCTCCTTTCTTAGGTTCTTCTCCATTAATCGAAACTGGAGGAAAAGAAGCTACAAATACATTCGCTGCGGCTCCTTATGGTTCTGCATTCATTTTACCAATTTCTTATTCATACATTTTAATGTTAGGTGCAGAAGGTTTATTGAAAGCTACACAAGGTGCTATCTTGAATGCCAACTACATGAAAACGCGTTTAGAAAAACATTTTGATATTTTATATACAAATGCAAATAATGTCGTAGCACACGAATTCATCTTAGATTGTCGTCCATTCAAAAAAGCAGGTATCGAAGTAACTGATATTGCAAAACGTTTAATTGATTACGGATTTCACGCACCTACTGTATCTTTCCCAGTAGCGGGAACATTGATGGTAGAGCCAACAGAATCTGAAAACAAAGCAGAATTAGATCGTTTTTGTGATGCATTAATTTCTATTCGCCAAGAAATTGACGAAATTGCAAACGGAGATTATCCAGTTGACAACAATGTATTACACAATGCGCCTCACCCTATTCATTTGATTACTGCTGACGAGTGGGAATATCCTTACTCTCGTTCTAAAGCTGCATATCCAGCAGAATGGGTTCGCGAGCGTAAATTCTTCGCTTCAGTATCAAGAATTGATGATGCATACGGAGATCGTAACTTAATCTGTACATGTGCCCCAATTGAGGCTTATATGGACTAATAGAAATTTTAAAATAGACTTTTCTAAATATTAAATCGCTCTGATTTCTCAGAGCGATTTTTTTTTTTGTTTTCATAATAAAAGCAATAAAAAGTGTTTGTTATTAAAATTTTTCCTAAATTCATTCCAACTAAACTTTTAATATAACATTATGAAAAATTATGCTGCCGAGTTTTTCGGTACTTTTTGGTTAGTCTTTGGAGGTTGTGGTAGTGCTATCTTTGCTGCAGGAATCCCAGAATTAGGAATTGGATACATGGGAGTCGCACTTGCATTCGGTTTGACAGTTTTGACAATGGCTTATGCTGTTGGTCATATTTCAGGATGACATTTTAATCCCGCGGTATCATTCGGATTATTTGCTGGCGGACGATTTGATGGAAAACAACTTCTTCCTTATATCATTTCGCAAGTATTAGGCGCAATTGCCGCTGCAGGAGTTTTATACTTAATCGCATCCGGAAACTCAGATTTTGCTATTGACAACACAAAAGCAGGTGCTTTTGCATCCAATGGATATGGTGCTTTTTCTCCGCATGGTTATAGCTTGCAAGCTGCTTTTTTAGCAGAATTTGTCTTAACAGCTTTCTTCTTAATTGTAATTTTAGGTGCAACAGATAAATTTGCAAACGGAAAATTTGCTGGAATCGCTATTGGTTTAGCTTTAACATTAATCCACTTAATTTCTATTCCAATCACTAACACATCTGTAAATCCTGCCCGATCTACATCACAAGCTATTTTTGTTGGAGGAGAACCTCTTTCTCAACTATGGCTATTTTGGGTTGCTCCAATCGCAGGAGCAATTGTTGGAGGATTAATCTACAAATTTTTATTACAAAAAGACGAAAGTCATACATAAACCAAAAGCTCCAAAAGGAGCTTTTTTTAATTTATTATTAAATGATATTCTGGATACAATTCCTTTAATATTTCTTCGGAATGCTTAGGTAAATAATAGCACGAAACATATAAAATTAAAAATAATAGGGGTAACAATATAGCTGCACCTAAATTCAAATAAAAGAAATTAACATTTAAATGAAGAATTAACTGAATACCTAAATTAAATATTCCCGAAGCAGCTGAAATAGATATAAAATTTTTATAAATCGTTTCTACCAAAACTAATTTTATACCCAACTTTTTTGTTTTACGTTTATATTCCCTATTCAATCGAATAAGTTGAAAAATACTAAAACCATAAAAAAGTATTACTACAACAGCAAAAGTAATTTTTTCATCAATCAAAGTAAAAAGCATATAAACAAGAGCAAAAAGTAAAATCAATCCAATGTATTCTTTCTTTTTTAGATGATCTAAAATTGCTCTATTAATCAGTTTTTTATATTTCTTCTGAAGTTCTAATTTCCTGTTGTCAACAATATCTGAAAATCCAAATACACCAAATTTTTTAAACTCAATTTTTAAAGCATCTTCAAAAGAAATTGTTTCATCAAAATTCCATTGCTCTTCAATTCCACAAGCCAAATGATCAACTAACTCAATCTGTAAATCATAATATTCTACATAATGATTCTTAGTAAATTGAAATAATTTTTCAATTTCAATCTCATTTAATTTTCTCATAGATTAGACAATTTAGGATTAATTAAATTCTGTATTTGATCTATTGTTTCATTCAGTGACGCTAATCGATTGACAGTTTCTTTTTGTCCAATTTCGGTTAATTTGTAATACTTACGGATTCTTCCATTTATTTTTACTGCTTCAACTTCAATTACATTTTGGGTTTCGAGCTTATGTAAAATAGGATACAGAGCACCTTCTTTGATTTCAAATTGATTATTAGAAAGGATTTTTATTTTACTTATAATCTCGTAACCATACATTTTACCATTATCTTGTAATAATTTTAAGATAATTGGTTGTAAGGTTCCTTTATAAAATTGAACATCTATCATATACCTAATTTACTTATGTATAGTAAAAATAATATTTTTTTTTAATTATTCTCCTCTTTCAGTAAAAAATCTGTAAAATAATATGTTAATTAAAATATAGGATTATTCGAAGCTTCCTGTTACAATTCTATTCCTTTGTTTTGATGTTTTCTTTGTATACAAAATGTTTTAATAATCGCAACATAACATAAAGCACAATCAATACAATTCTATATTTGTATAATTTTTCTAATCCTTCGATTGGAAAGAAATTAACCGAAAGAATTAAAAATAACAAAATTGCAAGAATACAACAACTTAAAGGATTGATTAATTTACTCATTTAGATCATTTTCAATATTAGTTGATTTTTTAGATTACTTGTTACAAAATATGGTAAACAAAAATCCGTTCAAGTAGAACGGATTAAATTTTATTTTAAATATTTTGGTGCTTCATTATTCTTCATCATTTTATTTAAGCTACGTCCAATTCCTTTTGTGATTGTTGAAAGATTTTTAAAATTAATCACCGAAATTTCATCATTAACTTGATGATAATGATTTTGATTTTCCATATTGACCGATGAAAGTGCGTGAGAAACCACCTTATGATTGACAAAGTTTACATTATCTGAACGGAAAAACAATTGCTGTTGTAAATAAGGATCGTGCTCTACGTTAAAAGTTTTGCAAGAATTTTTATTCATAATCTCCATCAAATCCGAACGATCACTTCCTGTCATATACACTTTACCTTCGCCAAAAGCAGAAACAGTTCCAATCATTTCTAAATTCAACATCACTTTCATTTGCGGTAAATATTTTTGGAAATCAGAATTTTCGACCAACATTTTAGAACCAATTAATCCAATTTCTTCAGCATCAAAAGCCATAAACATCATGGTTTGCTTCACTTTCTTATTCTTAAAATAATCAGACAACGCCATTACAGCCGATGTTCCACTCGCATTATCATCTGCTCCATTAAAAATTTTATCTTCGCTTTTATCACTTGTTCCAACATGATCAAAATGTGCACCTACAGCATAAATATCAGTCGATTTACCTTCTTTGATTCCACAAACATTTTGTCCCGTATTCCCTTTATATTCAAATTCGATTAAATATGAATCACCAACACATGGTTTTAGATTATTTTCATTGAACTTTTTTGCAATCAATTCAGCAGCCAAACGATTTTCTGGTGTTCCAAATTTTCGACCTTTCATAGCATCAGAAGCTAATTCTTCGACATATTTCTTTTGATTTTCTTTTGAATATTGCGCATTTGCTTGATTGAATGCAAGTAATCCAATTGCAAGTAAAGTATATTTTTTCATTTTTTCTGAGTGTGATAATTTGACGGAAGATACTAAAATTAACTTTTCTTCTCAAACATCTAATTATAAACACATGGAAAGATACTTTCTTTCACCAATTCTGTTTTTTCATTTACCTTTTTAAAATACCAAGAAGAGACATTTGGTCCTGTAGATACATCATAAAAATTGAATTTATTCAAATCAATCTTAAATCCAAATTTTTTAATTGATATCAAATCATTTTCATTCGAAATAATAAAAACAATATTATCATTCAATATAGTTCCATAAATAGATGAATTAGGTCGAAGCAATTTACTTTTCTTTGAACTTGTCAATTCAATATAATTTTTATTTCTAAAATCTATAATCCAAACATACCCTTCTCTTTTACAATAATCATCAAAATTTATATTCGTAATTATTTCTTTTAAATTTTCATCATTTAAAACCACTAATTCAGCAGAAAAATCTTCTTTTATTTCTTGAGCAAAAAGCAAATTAGAAAACAACAATAGAAGTATTATAGTTTTGATACTATTCATATTAACTTTTCTTCTCAAACATCAATTCTTTTACTTTTTCTTTATCCTCTTTCTCATTTTTTAGATCGAACATTGTTCCAAAAATACGATCCCAAAATGTATTTGACACTCCAAAACCTAACTCTTCGTTTTTATAATGATGCAAATGATGATTGCGCCAAAGAGGTTTCATAAACTTGAAAGGCGGCGCAACAGCATGAATCAAATAATGCATAGACGCATACAATAAATAGCCAATCATAAAACCAGGAAAGAAAGCAAAGGTATATTTCCCTAAAATTAAATATTGAATCAAGAAAATGATTGACGCCAAAAGAATACTTGGAACTGGTGGCATAAACAAACGTTGTTTATCGCGCGGATAATGATGATGATTCCCATGAAAAATATAAACAATTCGTTTCAAACTTTTTTGTTCAGCTGTCCAATGGAAAAGATAACGATGTGCAAAATATTCGAACAATGTCCAAAATAACATCGCACCAAAAAAAATAGAAACAATTGTTAGTGTAGATAATTCGTAACGCGAAATTCCATAATAAATACAATAAGAAAGTAATGGGATATACATTCCCCAAATAACTGCAGGATGACCTTTTGTCAACATTTCCAGATATTTGTTTTCGAATATTTGCGCTTGACCTTTATTATGTATTTTCTCAAATTTCATAGGAATAAAATTTAAATCACTTAAAAATAAAGCTTTAACGCGTTTTAAACAAAAAATCTTTGGGAATTTATTGTTAAAAAAAAATCCGAAAATCAAATCTTGATTTTCGGATTATATAGTAAATAAGAAATTTCTTATCTGTTTTCAATATCAACGTAATCACGTAATGGAGCTCCTGTGTATAATTGACGAGGACGACCAATTGGTTGATTCGTTTCGCGCATTTCCATCCATTGAGCAATCCATCCTGGTAGGCGTCCAACAGCAAACATTACTGTAAACATTTCTGTAGGGATATCTAACGCTTTGTAAATAATTCCTGAATAGAAATCTACGTTTGGATATAAGTTTCTTGCTTTGAAGTATTCGTCTTCTAAAGCAGCTTTTTCTAATTTTTTCGCAATATCTAAAATAGGATCATTGATGCCTAATTTCTCTAAAACGTTGTCAGCAGCAACTTTGATGATTTTCGCACGAGGGTCAAAGTTTTTATAAACACGGTGTCCGAATCCCATTAAACGGAATGGATCGTTTTTATCTTTTGCTTTCGCTAAGTATTTATCTACGTCTCCACCATCATTTTTGATTGCTTCTAACATTTCTAATACTGCTTGGTTAGCACCTCCGTGTAATGGTCCCCATAAAGCTGAGATACCACCAGAGATTGAAGCGAATAAACCTGCGTGAGAAGATCCTACTAAACGTACACTTGATGTAGAACAGTTTTGCTCGTGATCTGCGTGTAAGATTAATAATTTATCAATTGCATCAACAATAACTGGGTCTAATTCTAAATCTTGACCTGGTTTTTTAAATAACAATTGGTAAAAGTTTTCTACATAAGATAATTTATCGTTAGAGTAATTTACTGGTAAACCTTTGATTTTTCTTTGTGTCCAAGATGCTAAAACTGGGAATTTCCCTAATAAAGTTACAGCAGCTTTGTACATATCTTCTGGAGAAGTAACATCAACAACTTTTGGATTGAAAGCTGATAATGCAGCTGTCAAAGAAGTTAAAACTCCCATTGGATGAGCTGAACTTGGGAATGCATCTAAGATTTTAATTAAATCTTCCGATACATGGTTATACTCATTAATATCTGCTACAAATTTATCTAATTCAGCTTGCGTTGGTAATTCTCCTTTGATTAACAAATACATTACTTCTACGAAAGAAGATTTCTCTGCTAATTGCTCAATAGGATAGCCACGGTACATCAATTTCCCTTCTTCACCATCTAAAAATGTAATTTTAGACTCACATGCTCCTGTATTTTTATATCCTGGATCCATTGTGATTAACCCAGTAGCACTTCTTAACTTAGAAATGTCAATAGATTTTTCGTCCATTGAACCTGTTGTAACTGGAAGTTCCAACTCATTTCCATTGTAATTTAATATTACCTTATCTGACATTTTATAGTTTATATTATTTATTGCGTAATTTACTAATAATTTATTAATTCAGGACTGATAATTATCAGTCTAAAATAATTCTATCGCTTAACTTTAAAAGCTTTAAGACCTGGGAAGATAGCAGTCTCACCAAGAATTTCTTCGATACGTAACAATTGGTTATATTTTGCCATACGATCAGAACGACATGCAGAACCTGTTTTAATTTGTCCTGTGTTCAATGCAACAGCTAAATCAGCAATTGTAGCATCTTCAGTTTCTCCAGAACGGTGAGACATTACTGCTGTGTAACGTGCATTTTGAGCCATTTGAACAGCTTTAATTGTTTCTGTTAATGTACCAATTTGATTAAATTTGATTAAGATTGAATTTGCTGTTTCTGTTTCAATTGCTTGATCTAATTTCTTAACATTTGTCACCAACAAATCGTCACCAACTAATTGTACACGATCACCAATTTTATCCGTTAAAATTTTCCAACCTTCCCAATCATTTTCATCCATACCATCTTCAATCGAAATAATCGGATATTTTTCTGCTAATTCTGCTAAATAAGCTGCCTGCTCTGCAGAAGTACGAATAGCTCCTTTATCTCCTTCGAATTTTGTATAATCGTATTTTCCATCATGGTAAAATTCTGATGATGCACAATCTAATGCAATCATAATTTCTTCACCTGCTTTATAACCTGCTTTTTCTATCGCTAAAATTACTGTATCTAAAGCATCTTCTGTTCCTTCAAAAGTCGGAGCAAAACCTCCTTCGTCACCTACAGCTGTAGATAAACCTCTATCGTGTAAAATCTTCTTTAGTGAATGAAAAACTTCTGTTCCTTTGCGCAAAGCGTCCGAGAAAGATGCTGCCTGAACTGGCATAATCATAAACTCTTGAAAAGCGATTGGCGCATCAGAGTGAGAACCTCCATTTACAATATTCATCATTGGAACTGGTAATGTATTCGCATTAACACCTCCAATATATCTAAATAATGGTAAACCTAATTCTTCTGCTGCTGCTTTTGCAACCGCTAATGAAACACCCAAAATCGCATTCGCACCTAATTTCGCTTTGTTTTCTGTTCCGTCTAAATCAATCATCACTTGGTCGATTAAATTTTGTTCGAAAACTGAGAAACCAATTAATTCTGGAGCAATAACGTCATTTACATTCTCAACTGCTTTTAATACTCCTTTTCCTAAGTAAATATCTCCACCGTCACGTAATTCTACCGCTTCATATTCTCCTGTAGATGCTCCAGACGGAACTGCTGCACGTCCTAATATACCTGATTCTGTAATGACGTCAACTTCTACTGTAGGATTACCACGAGAATCTAAAATTTGTCTTGCATGAATATGCGAAATAATGCTCATTGTGTTTATGTTTTATTTGATAATAATTTAATTTACCAAAAATAATGGATTTGGATAAGCTTTACAACGAAATTATCTTTTTTTAAAAATAATTTAATCCAAAAATAATCTAATTTATTTATGCACGCATAGTATTAGATCATAATTCCATTTTTTTTGTAAATATAATTCAATTATTAATAATCTTTAATTCGTAATAGTTATGACACCATTCTGTGTTGCATATACTTGATATGTACGTGGAGCACGATTCGCAACTTTAGTAGGTTGTCCTGTTAATAACATCCATTCTGCACCATCTTCTTTACAAACAATTTTAATATCCTCTTCTACGTACAATGTAGATTTTTCAGTTGGGCATATATGTGGGGCATTCCGATCATACGCTTTATAACCTGAGGCTGTTCGTACTACAATTATTCCTCTTGTACCTGCCATCGTTCCATTTACATAAACCCAACCACCTGGATTATTAAGATTAGCATACAATGGTAATGTTGTGTTGATGGCAACATTTACAGTCGTTAAAGGAACACAACTTACCGTTCCATCATCTGTATTACATGATTGAAAAATTAGTAGAAGTGCACCTAAAAATAAAACTTTATTTAGAATCGTTTTAATAAACTCTTTCATTTTTAAATTGGTATATATTTTTTACTATCTTTGTAATAGAAAAATAGAATAGTCCTGCGCATATCTACGATATGTGTAGGATTATTTATTTTATATCACTATTTAATAAAAAATTAATTAAACATTGTTGTTATGGCAAATATACAATATGTAACGAAAGAAGGATTAGAAAAGTTGCGTGAAGAGCTTCATCAGTTAGAAACTTTTGAGCGTCCAAAAATTTCGCAACAAATTGCTGATGCACGTGATAAAGGTGATTTATCTGAGAATGCAGAATACGATGCTGCAAAAGAAGCACAAGGAATGTTAGAAATGCAAATAGCTAAATTAAAAGAAGTTGTTGCTTTTTCTCGTGTTATAGATGAATCTAAATTAGACCACTCAAAAGTCTCTATCTTATCAAAAGTTAAAATAAAAAATACAGCTAACGGACAAGAATTAGTGTACACTTTGGTACCAGAATCTGAAGCTGATTTAGCTAAAATGCGCATCTCAGTTAACACACCAATTGCAAAAGGATTATTAGGAAAATCTCTTGGTGATGTTGCAGAAATTACATTACCTAACGGAATGACTTTAAATTTTGAAATTTTAGAAATATCTTTGGACTAAGATTTCAAAAATTAAAAACATATGGCAAGCATTTTCACTAAAATTATAAACGGAGAAATACCATCATACAAAATTGCTGAAAACGATCGTTACATCGCTATTTTAGACGCCTTCCCTTTGGTAGAAGGACATGTATTGGTAATCCCGAAAAAGGAAGTTGATAAAATCTTCGATTTAGACAAAGAAACCTATTTAGGTTTAATGGACTTTTCGTATGAAATTGCACAAGCTGTAGAAAAAGCTATACCTTGTCTACGAGTTGGTGTAGCAGTTGTTGGATTAGAGGTACCACATGTACATGTACATTTGGTTCCTCTAAATTCAATGCAAGATATCAATTTCTCAAATCCAAAACTTCAATTATCTGCCGAGAAAATGAATGAAATTGCAGATAGTATCAAATCATATTTATAAACGATGAACAAATACATTAAATTAGTAATCGCCGCTGTATTAATCGCTTTAGCAATCTTTTTGTTTAGCACTCGCGAATATGGTTGGGGATTTGTTTCGTTATTAGTCTCTGTATTTCCTATTTTATTTTATTTCAGAAACGAAAACATCTTGTTAGCGTTCTGGTTTTTACGCAAAGAGGATATGGCAAAAGCGAAAAAATGGTTACAAAGAATCAAGAATCCATCAACAGAATTAATTCCAAAACAAATGGGATATTTTCATTACATGATGGGAATTACTGAAGCGCAAGATAATGTTGCCGTTTCAGAAAAATACATGAAAGAAGCCTTAAACTACGGTTTATCTTTTGACCACGACAGAGCAATGGCAAACTTATCATTGGCTGGTGCAGCAATGGCAAAAGGTAAAAAGAAAGAAGCTGAAGGTTATATAAAAGAAGCGAAGAAAAACGACTCGAAAGGAATGTTTACTGATCAAATCAAAATGATGAACGCCCAAATGAAACGTTTCAACGTTAGTAATTCGCAATTACAAAACCCACATATGCGTCATAAAGGACGTAAATTCTAAATGGACATTTCAAAATTAACAGAAGAATCATCATCAAATAATAACAAGTGGAAACAGATTGAAGAATTCTTCATGCAAAATTTCACGGACGGTGAACGACCAGATTTAGATACAATACTTTTTTTAATTGGTGTCCAAGAATTGGGACAAGGAAAAAAACGATTTAAAAAAGATGATAAACTAAATTTACTTCATATCGCCGTTTGTCGAGTGTTAGAGCCTTTCGGTTTTTATCGTTTCGAAGGACAAGATCCAGATGGTTGGCCACATTTTGAGTTATTGGAAGATTTACCACCACTCAAAACCAACGAACAAACTTTGTTAATGAAATACGCTGTTATTCAGTATTTCGATGATCAAAAAATTATAAACTTCGAGTCTTAGGATTCGAAGTTTTCTTTTTTATACAAGTCTACAACCACTTTATCGGCGTCAAGTGTAAATTGATTTGAATCCAAGTCATTAACCTCTATCCACAACAATTCGTTGATATCAGCATCCAAAATTTTTAATTGTGCCAATGACTTTTCACTAACAGTAGCTTTGTAATAAATTAATAAAACTTGTTCAGTAGGATCAAAAGCATTAAGTACAAAAAAATCTTGTGTAAAAATATGCGAACCAATTTCTACATCAAGATTTAGCTCTTCTTTAAACTCGCGTTTCAAACAATCTTTCGTTCCTTCACCAAATTCCAAACCACCTCCAGGAAACTTATAAATCAACTTTTCCTGAAAAGGCTCATGAATCACCAATACTTTTCCCTTATGTTCCAATAACGCATATATACGTACATTAAATGGTTTCATTTCTCTAACTTATTTAAAAACTAAAAGTAAATAATATTTGATAATATTCTATAAATTTCTTTCTGGGCGTTCCCTCGCCAACTAACATCCTATAAAATTATATGAATTCCTTAACGCTCGGTCGGGCTATCCGTTGCAATCTTTTGTTTGGAGTATCATAGGTACCTAAAAACAAAATCCTTTGTCAAACAAAAGGATTTCCACTACTATCCCTAACGCGTTTAGCGTTTAGCGTTTAGCGTTTAGCGTTTAGCGTTTAGCGTTTATCGTTTAGCAAAATTACAAAACATTTAAACACAAAAAAGCCTCAAGAAATAATCTTGAGGCTTTTGATAAAAACTGGCGACGACCTACTCTCCCGCAATAGCAGTACCATCGGCGCAGGCAGGCTTAACTTCTCTGTTCGGAATGGGAAGAGGTGAGCCCTGCAGCTATAGTCACCCTAATATTTTTAATTAGGTATTAGTTCCTAATATTTCTTGACATTATTAAATGTTGTATTAAGTCTTATGTTTTATTGTATTAAGTGATTACTTAATACTTTTTACATAATACATTTTACAAACTCTTACAATCTGGTATTACATGTTTAATCCAAATAAGATTAACTAACCTTCTCTATGACGATTAAATCAATCTTAGTATTTAATCTTTTTATTGTTGTTGGTATCGCTACCAACTATCTTTGATTCGTTGTACTTTTAAGAAAAAGTCTATGGGTAATTAGTACTACTCGACTATGACATCGCTGCCTTTACATCTATAGCCTATCAACGTTGTAGTCTACAACGACCCTTTAAAGAAGTCTAATCTTGCGGCGAGTTTCGCACTTATATGCTTTCAGTGCTTATCTCTTCCAAACGTAGCTACTCAGCGGTGCACCTGGCGGCACAACTGATACACCAGAGGTTTGTTCAACACGGTCCTCTCGTACTAGAGTCAAGTCCGCTCAAACTTCTAACGATCACAACAGATAGAGACCGAACTGTCTCACGACGTTCTGAACCCAGCTCGCGTGCCACTTTAATGGGCGAACAGCCCAACCCTTGGGACCTTCTCCAGCCCCAGGATGTGACGAGCCGACATCGAGGTGCCGAACCTCCCCGTCGATGTGAGCTCTTGGGGGAGACTAGCCTGTTATCCCCGGAGTACCTTTTATCCTTTGAGCGATGGCCCTTCCATACGGAACCACCGGATCACTATGTCCTGCTTTCGCACCTGATCGACTTGTTGGTCTCACAGTCAAGCACCCTTATGCCATTACACTCTACGCACGGTTACCAAGCGTGCTGAGGGTACCTTTGAAAGCCTCCGTTACTCTTTTGGAGGCGACCACCCCAGTCAAACTACCCACCATGCACTGTCCTTCCTAAAAGGAAGTTAGGCTCCAAGTAAATAAAGGGTGGTATTTCAACAATGACTCCACAATACCTAGCGATACTGATTCATAGTCTCCCACCTATCCTACACATTATTTACCCGAAGTCAATACAAAGCTATAGTAAAGGTTCACAGGGTCTTTTCGTCCCGTTGCGATTAACCGGCATCTTCACCGATACTACAATTTCACCGAGATCATGGTTGAGACAGTGCCCAGATCGTTACACCATTCGTGCAGGTCGGAACTTACCCGACAAGGAATTTCGCTACCTTAGGACCGTTATAGTTACGGCCGCCGTTTACTGGGGCTTCAGTCAAAACCTTCGAGTTACCTCTAAGCTCCTTCCTTAACCTTCCAGCACCGGGCAGGTGTCAGACCCTATACGTCATATTTCTATTTTGCAGAGTCCTGTGTTTTTGATAAACAGTCGCCTGGGCCTTTTTACTGAGGCTGTCATTGCTGACAGCGACCTTTCTCCCGAAGTTACAGGTCTATTTTGCCTAATTCCTTAACCATGAATCGCTCGAGCGCCTTAGGATACTCTCCTCGACCACCTGTGTCGGTTTACGGTACGGGCTGCACATCTCGCTATTTCTTGGAACAATTTTCAGAGGATTATCACTCCAGCCGAAACCTTCGTGTACTATCCCTACTTTACGTAGGTTCAACGTACTATTCCGTCAGTACGCACCTCCTACAATCATTCGTCACTTTTATTGAGTGCAGGTACGGGAATATTAACCCGTTTGCCATCCACTTCCCCCAAAGGGTGCGTGTTAGGTCCCGACTAACCCTCAGCTGATTAGCATAGCTGAGGAATCCTTAGTCTTACGGCGAATAAGTTTCTCACTTATTTTATCGTTACTCATGCCTACATTTTCTTTTCTAAAAGCTCCACCACCCATTACCAGGTGACTTCTGCGCCGTTAGAATGCTCCCCTACCAGTACATCTAAAAGATGTAATCCATAGCTTCGGTAATATGCTTATGCCCGATTATTATCCATGCCGGATCGCTCGACTAGTGAGCTGTTACGCACTCGTTAAATGAATAGCTGCTTCCAAGCTAACATCCTAGCTGTCAATGCAATCCAACCGCGTTTTCTCAACTTAGCATATATTTGGGGACCTTAGCTGATGGTCTGGGTTCTTTCCCTCTCGGACATGGACCTTAGCACCCATGCCCTCACTGCATAGAAACATATATTAGCATTCGGAGTTTGTCAGGAATTGGTAGGCGGTGAAGCCCCCGCATCCAATCAGTAGCTCTACCTCTAATATACTTAACTATACGCTGCACCTAAATGCATTTCGGGGAGTACGAGCTATTTCCCAGTTTGATTGGCCTTTCACCCCTACCCACAGGTCATCCGAAGACTTTTCAACGTCAACCGGTTCGGTCCTCCACTTTGTGTTACCAAAGCTTCAACCTGCCCATGGGTAGATCACAAGGTTTCGCGTCTAATACTACTGACTATAACGCCCTATTCAGACTCGCTTTCGCTACGGCTCCGGACCTGAAGTCCTTAACCTTGCCAGCAACATTAACTCGTAGGCTCATTATGCAAAAGGCACGCCGTCACACTTGCGTGCTCCGACCGCTTGTAGGCGTACGGTTTCAGGTTCTATTTCAACTTTCTATTCGAAATGCTTTTCACCTTTCCTTCACAGTACTAGTTCACTATCGGTCTTTGAGGAGTATTTAGCCTTGGAAGATGGTCCTCCCATATTCGGACAGAATTTCTCGTGTTCCGCCTTACTCGTTATCAACATTATAAAAATTTCACTTACGGGACTATCACCCTCTTCGGTTAACCTTTCCAGGTTATTCTGTTATCTTTATAAAGTCTTTAGGGCTAATCCGCGTTCGCTCGCCACTACTTACGGAATCTCAATTGATTTCTTTTCCTATTGGTACTTAGATGTTTCAGTTCCCAACGTTCGCTCTGCTTACGCAGTGACATGTCTTCAACATGCCGGGTTGTCCCATTCGGAAATCTTCGGATATAATGTGTATGTGCCACTCCCCGAAGCTTATCGCAGCTTATCACGTCCTTCATCGCCTCTCAAAGCCTAGGCATCCGCCGTACGCCCTTTGTAACTTTTTTCTCGATTTAACCGTCATATTTATGAGCGGTTATGTTAATCTTACTCGTTTTATTGATTAATTGTATACCTTTTTAAAACTTTTGTATTTATTTCTAAATCTGTTTGTTTTTGATTGTATGCGATTATAATTATTAAATTATAATCTGTTTCTAATAATGTCAATGAACTCTTCTGTTAATTCGGAAATGTGATAATTTGCTAATTAGCTAATTAAATAATTCTCAAATTAAAATCGTGGAGAATATCGGAGTCGAACCGATGACCTCTTGCGTGCAAGGCAAGCGCTCTAGCCAGCTGAGCTAATCCCCCTCTTTATGTTATTTAGTAGTCTCAGGCAGACTCGAACTGCCGACCTCTACATTATCAGTGTAGCGCTCTAACCAGCTGAGCTATGAGACTCTTTAATACTCTTAAAGAGTGGTCTATATTTATAGTTTATACAGAATAAAAAGCCGAATCAAAATCAATCTTCTAATTAATAGAAGAAAATTCGTCGTTCTCTAAATATGAGATGTTCCAGCCGCACCTTCCGGTACGGCTACCTTGTTACGACTTAGCCCTAGTTACCAGTTTTACCCTAGGCAGCTCCTGTTACGGTCACCGACTTCAGGTACCCCCAGCTTCCATGGCTTGACGGGCGGTGTGTACAAGGCCCGGGAACGTATTCACCGCATCATGGCTGATATGCGATTACTAGCGATTCCAGCTTCATAGAGTCGAGTTGCAGACTCCAATCCGAACTGAGATAAGTTTTCGAGATTCGCATCCTATCGCTAGGTAGCTGCCCTCTGTACTTACCATTGTAGCACGTGTGTAGCCCAAGACGTAAGGGCCGTGATGACTTGACGTCGTCCCCACCTTCCTCGCGGTTTGCACCGGCAGTCTCATTAGAGTCCCCGTCTTTAAACGCTGGCAACTAATGATAGGGGTTGCGCTCGTTGCAGGACTTAACCTAACACCTCACGGCACGAGCTGACGACAGCCATGCAGCACCTTGCATTCTGTCCGAAGAAAAAACTATTTCTAGTCCTGTCATTATGCATTTAAGCCTTGGT
Organism: Empedobacter stercoris; assembly: GCF_025244765.1. NCBI lineage: Bacteria > Pseudomonadati > Bacteroidota > Flavobacteriia > Flavobacteriales > Weeksellaceae > Empedobacter > Empedobacter stercoris. The sequence continues at coordinate 1,330,893 of NZ_CP104209.1, forward strand.
AAGGTTCCTCGCGTATCATCGAATTAAACCACATGCTCCACCGCTTGTGCGGGCCCCCGTCAATTCCTTTGAGTTTCATTCTTGCGAACGTACTCCCCAGGTGGGATACTTATAACTTTCGCTTAGCCACTGAATCCGAAAATCCAACAGCAAGTATCCATCGTTTACGGCGTGGACTACCAGGGTATCTAATCCTGTTCGCTCCCCACGCTTTCGTCCATCAGCGTCAGTTAATGTTTAGTCACCTGCCTTCGCAATTGGTGTTCTGCGTAATATCTAAGCATTTCACCGCTACACTACACATTCCAGCAACTTCAACATTACTCAAGACTAACAGTATCAATGGCAGTTTCATAGTTAAGCTATGAGATTTCACCACTGACTGATTAATCCGCCTACGGACCCTTTAAACCCAATAAATCCGGATAACGCTTGCACCCTCCGTATTACCGCGGCTGCTGGCACGGAGTTAGCCGGTGCTTATTCTTCTGGTACCTTCAGCTATCTACTCGTAGATAGGTTTATCCCCAGATAAAAGTAGTTTACAACCCATAAGGCCGTCTTCCTACACGCGGGATGGCTGGATCAGGCTTCCACCCATTGTCCAATATTCCTCACTGCTGCCTCCCGTAGGAGTCTGGTCCGTGTCTCAGTACCAGTGTGGGGGTTCACCCTCTCAGGCCCCCTAAAGATCGTCGACTTGGTGAGCCGTTACCTCACCAACTATCTAATCTTACGCATGCCTATCCTACTGCGATAAATCTTTCAAAACTCCATAATGCTATGAAATCTATTATAAAGTATTAATCCTCCTTTCGAAGGGCTATCCTTTTCAGTAGGGCAAGTTGCATACGCGTTACTCACCCGTGCGCCGGTCTCTAATTCCCGAAAGAATTATACCCCTCGGCTTGCATGTGTTAGGCCTCCCGCTAGCGTTCATCCTGAGCCAGGATCAAACTCTCCATTGTAAATTATTTCGTTTAGTCTATAAGACTTATGTTTTTACAACTTCGAATTTCCTTAAGCTCCATTATTTAAGGATTGACTTCGTTATTATTCGGCTTATTTTTTCTTCTGTATATATTATAATTTCAAATGAACTTCTCAGTTTATAACTTACAAAACATCGCTGTTTCTGTAAGCGGTTGCAAAGGTAAAACTTATTTCTTAACTACCAAATTTTATTTTAAAAATTTTAAAGTTTTTATTTCAATAAGTCAATTTACTTCACAGCAAAATCACTCTCGTGATTTGAGGTTGCAAAGGTAAAACTTATTTCTTAACTACCAAATTTTATTTTAAAAAAGTTTTGTCGTTTGTTTTACTTTATGTCAACTACAATACTACTCGTCTTTCGTATTGGGATTGCAAATATACAACCCATTTTTCCGAACTTCCAAACGCATTTTACATTTATTTTACTTTCTATCCCTAACTGACTGTTATGACGGGAAATATTTTTTGAGATTTTTAGATTTGAGAAACTAGATAGTAGATTTCCGACCCGAAAACATCGTTTTTACCACAGAAAATGAGTAGATGTTATAAGCAGTTTTTTTATTCATCGCTTCCAATGTAGCTCAATTCTTTGCTTTTTTTGTCTAACTGAAATCGAAATTTGGAGTTGTGCAACAGTTACCGATGTTAGCGGCAGTTATTCTTTATTGTTAGATTTATATTTTTCAATGTCAGCAGAATAATAATTCCCAAAAGTAAATAAACTATCTTTCGGTAAGTTATACTCAACTAAATCTTCATCACTTGTTATAACAATTTCAAATCTATTATTTTCAAATTGTCCAATTGCGGAAAGCCCTCTTTCTGATTTGTTTCTTACAGTAAGTCCTTTTGGTAAGAAAATAAAAGCACTATCTCCTGTAAAAAAGCCGACTTTTAAATCTTTTTTAAGTCTACCAATTTCATTTGATGGTGAGTTCATCGTATTCAATAGAAAAAGTGCTATTAAAAAAATATTTAAAATAATAGAAATTCTCAGTATCCATTTATTTTTCATTTGTTTTTTAGGTTTAAAATTAAAACAATCACAGAAACAATAAGTGGCCAAATCAACATTAAATTTTCTAATGGTTCTTCAAATGAAATTATCAACTTTATTGCTCTTTCTCCACCTTCAAAGATTATAAATGTTAAACATCCAATTATACCAAATCCAAGTAAATATGAATTTAATTTAACTCGTTTTTTGGATAAAACTAAATTCCTCCATAATCCAAAATATCCAAGAATTCCGAATGTAAAGCATAAAATTAAAAGGAATGTTTCCCAATCATAAAATATATCTGTTATAAATTGAAATAACCAAAATATAGATAGGAGAAACAAAAATGTTGCTGGAATAATTCCGCTAATTAAAATTATATTTCTGACGGTTTGGTTCATAATTGCCGCTAACGGAAAAAGGCTTTGCGAAGTGCGGGAATTCGAAGAACGAAAAGTTCAAGAATTCAGAAGCGAAGCAAATGGCTTTTTCAGATTGTTAAATTAATAAAAAATAGCAATATGAAAAGCCAATTTGCGGATAAATATCTAAAATATTTCAACTTAGACTTAAACCCCGCATTTTGCAAAACCTATGTGCTTGTTGCACAACTCAAAAATAAAAAAAATTCGGATCTTGTAGTATGCAAGGACGAAAAGAATTTACCCCACAATTATTTTACGATTTAAGTTTGGATCGATTGTTGCCTTTGGATAATTACTATCGAATAATACAGCGAGAATTATCATTTGATTTTCTTTATCCAGCGACCTCAAAATATTATGGAAAAGAAGGTCAAGAAAGTATTGATCCGGTGGTGTTTTTTAAAATATTGTTAGTGGGTTATTTGAATAATATCAACAGCGACAGAGCATTGATTCGTTTTTGTTCGGATAGTTTGAGTATTCGTTTATTTTTAGGTTATGATCTGAACGAAGAATTACCTTGGCATTCGACAATTAGCCGAACTCGCGCATTATTTGGCGAAGAAGTTTTCTTGCAATTGTTTCAGTTGATATTGAGTTTATGTGTCAATAAAGGCATGGTTTCTGGGAAACGTCAAGCGGTAGATTCAGCGTTTATAAAAGCGAACGCTAGCATGGATTCTCTTGTTGAAAAAGAGGTTCTAAACGATGCTTCTGCTTTTGTGAATGAATTGGAAGAAAATTCAGAATTCAAAGCATGCAGTGAGCCTAATCGAACTGTAACATCAACTCGAAAGAAGTTGGTAGAACAACATCATAATTGGAAAAAAGAAGAGTTTAAAGGAATGCCTGCTGCTCGCAAAACGATTCAAAAAAATGAAGATGGTGAAGATATTCGTGCAAAATTTTTGAGTAATCATACCCATTATAGTCCAACAGATCCTGAAGCGAAAATCTCGACCAAACCAGGAAAACCACGTCAATTAAATTATGCGGGACAGTTAGCAGTTGATGATAAACACCATGTGATTACAGGCGCTTGTGCCAGCACAGCAGGTAGTAAAGACAGTGCTATTTTTGCAGAAATCATGGATCAAACGATTGAAAATTTTAAACAAAATGAGATTCAAATAGGTGAAGTTTTGGCTGATGCGGGCTACAGTAGCGGTACAAGTTTGCAATATTGTGAAGATCATAACTTAGATGCTTGGATCCCCAACTTTGGACAATATAAACCCGAACGGGAAGGCTTTATTTTCAATAAAAAAGAAAACCGTTACCAATGTATTCAAGAAGGCGGAAATAAAGCTTTTTTACCGTTTAAAAGGACTTTAACAGACAGCAAAGGTTATGAAAAGAAGAGCTACCGAAGTTCGGAAAAAGATTGTGGGAAATGCCCTTTGAGAGAGAGTTGTTGTGGAAAAGTAACCAAGTTTAAAAAATTGGAAGAAAGCATTCACAAACCTTTGTACGATAAAATGCACGAAAAACTCACCCAAAACAAAGCATATCACCGCAGGTTAGTAAAACGACGAAGTGCTACGGTAGAACCCGTTTTAGGAACGTTGATTAACTTTTTTAACCTAAAACGAATCAACAGCAGAGGAATGGCACAAGCCAATAAACACGTTTTGATGTCAAGTTTATCTTATAACTTGAAGAAATATCTACGTTTTATTTTCAAAACCCCGAGTGTTTTAGCCCAAGTTGTTTCCCTAAAACAAGGGAAATACAGCTTTTTACAAAATTACTCCTTCACGACTTAAAAAAGTGCGTTTTTAAGCTACCCTAATATTACAATTTAGCATATTTCTTTAAAAACAAACCTCGCTTAAAATGGCTTAAACGAGGTCAAATATTTTAAATTTTTATAATAATTGGAGTTGTGCAACAGTTACCTTTGTTATATGCAGCCATATTATTCATTCAATATTTTTACATATTTTAAGTTTTTTTCGTTGACTTTGTCTAAGTTTTCTTTTCCAATATATAAAATTGAATTAGACCAATTTACGAAGTCTAAATTTTTCAAATCCTCAATACGATATTCTCCTGAAATCTCAAAGTCAAGTAAAGCTAATTTAAAAGGATGTATTTCGTATAATTTTTTCATTAACTGTAAAAGATATTCTAACAATTCTTTTGGACAGTTACTTTTTTCGTCCCAATTCTGCGGTTCGATTTGAAATAGTTTTTCAATAGTTGTAATGTAGAAAGAGATGTCAAACCAATAAGATCCTGTTTCAATTGGATTTTCTTCTTTTATATTAAAATTTATGAATGGTATTTTTACATTTTCAATATTTAAAATCCCTTCTAATCGGTAATCAATTATTTTATTAATTGGCTTTAAGTTATTATCAAATGGACCTTCAACATTTGGTTGATTCCAAAAAAAATCAAAATATTTCTGAACAATATCATTTTTTGAACTTTCTGAAACTTGAATGCAAAGTTCAAAAAATCCACCAGTTCTTAAATCTTGATTTTTAAACATTTCAATTGTAGACGATGTTGGCATATGGTTGCATATAACGTTTTGGCGCTTGGCGAAGAAGCGGATTTCGATGCACAAAACTGTCTGCCAGCACTGAACTTGATACGAAGCACAAAACTTCATTTAAGCACTGAACCCGTTTTTTTGCCAAACGCCTGTTATGGGCTGCCGTTCTATTCTTCGTCATCAGATTCAAGTTTAGTTCTTGTCCATTGTCCGCCTATTAAATCTCTTTCAGCTACTTCTCCATATTCAAGGTCGAACACTTCGTTTAGTGTGTTGTCACGTTTAACAAGTTCTTCCAATGCAACTATCTTTATGTCTTCGGGTAATTGGTCGCCTGTCAAAAATTGCCAATCTCCGTCATTGTCGTGAACTACACGTAAAATTGGTTTCTTCTTGTCTAGCCACTGTCGAGTTGTAAATGTTGTCAAGTTTTTAGGTTCGTAAAACTTAAAGTCTGCGTTTCTGTCAAGAAGTGGTTGTTTATATAAAAATTCTTCTTCAAAATTATCTTCCCAAGGTAGTTTGTCATTGCGGTCTGTCCAAACAACTTGCAAAGCGTCAAAACTCTTGTCGCTATAGTAGTTTAAGGCTGCACCAAAATAATCGTCAATGTTTTTTTTGTCAACTTTTAAAAATGCTGCTCTACTGTCCTTAAATATTTCAGTTGAAATTTTCTCTGCTTCAAATTTCTCTCCGTTTTTAATCAATTCAGCAATGTCGTTTATGATTGCGTGTCCGAGGTCATTAGAAAGTCCGAAACATATAATTTCTGGATGATTATATGTCTCTGTCAAACCAATACTGTAAGCAAACGAAGGGCAATAACTTGTCGAACTAACCATAATAACTTGAAGTCCAAATTTGTCAATGTTCAATTTGGTGTTATTCAGTAATTCGTCTTTGTCAATGCAATTATGTTTGATTTCGTTTGTCATTTGTTTTTCTGTTACGTGTCGTCCTACGGTTGCCCATAACGGGCCGCGGCTTGGCGAAGTGCGGGCTTGAATTGAGCGAAAGTTCAATTCAGACCGAAACGTAGCCAAAGCTGTGGCTTTTGGTAAATTTAATAAAAAAACAAAAGCAAACAGCTTTTGGCGGATAAAAAGGCGAGAATTTCAATTTTGCACTTAACCCGCCATTTTGCCAATGCGATGTTGTACGACGTTTTTATTGTTTTTTCAGAAAATTACTTACTTCCGTGAAATAATCTGAGCCATAATATTTCATAAATTCTCCATTAGTTTTTAAGATGAAAAATGCTCTGCAATTTTCCTTTAGTGTAAATATGTTTTTCTCAAAAAATCCTGAATCTAAAATAAAAATATTTTTATCTTGAATTCTTTCTTTATGCAATGCATTGGAAGTATATATAAAAAAATCAATTGTGTTATTTTCTTTTGAAATTTTTGATGATATCTTGATGGTATTTTGGATAACACCCAAAGCATTCCTCTCTTTTAAACCATATTCATAGCAGTTTACACCATATTGATAAAAATGAATTAAAATCGCTTTTTCTTCAGGTATTTCAACTTTAAGTTCTTTTAATATTTCTTTTCGGGTTTCTTTATATTCTTCAGGATTTAGTTTTCCTACAAAAGACTTTATACTAGATATAAAATCATTATTAATTTTAGTGTTAATTTTTGAACCTATCGAATTTTGAGCAAAACCAAATGTGCAATTTATGATTGAGATTATTAAATATAATTTGTTGATTTTCATTTAGGAGAGTGTTTTGGTAAAATGTTGTACAACGTTTTCGGGCTTTGCGAAGTGGCGGAAAATCGAAGCGAAAAGTTTCGATTTAGACGGAACGTAGCAAAAGCCAATTTCTATTTGCTAATTTAAAAATAAAAGCCAATAAAATTGGCTTTTGCGGAATAGAAAGCCGAAACTTTCAATTTTATCCTTAACCCGCCATTGCGCCAAACCCTTGTTAGCAGAAGCCTTTATTATTTCATTTATTATTAATTTAATCAATTTGAATATTACATCTTCATGATTTTTAAATTAAAAATTCATCATAACTGAATAAAAAAGCCTTAAAAGTTTGTATGTTTTTAAGGCTTTTTATTACTTGAATTACACTCTCTTAATATTTTTAAAGATAAATGTAGTAGTAAAATAAACAAATGAAACAAGTAGAAAAATAATTCCACTCATTAAGAAGAATTCTACGAATCTCATTAGCATACTTGGTTCAACAGGGTCTCCGTCCATAACAAGTGAAATTGTAGTAATTATTGAAGATACGGTCAAAATGTTTAAAATTTTTCTTTTCATAATTAAATAAGTTTTTAAATTAGTAATATTTGTGATAACGTGTTATTTCTCGTTTAATTTTTCAATCGTCTTTTTAATTATGTATTTTCAAGGTTCCTACTAACCGATGTTGTATACAATTTTTTTACTTTTTCAGTTCGTTAAATATTATTTCCTCGTCAAATTCAACTTTAGAAATATGTATTACACTATTATTCCAGTCAAGCGGCGTCCAATATTTTGGGTATTTCACAACGATTGAGTTTCCGATTAATTTTTCTTTTAGATTTTTCAATTCTAATCCCCTTTCTAGTCCTCTATTTATGTAAAATCTACGTTTAGTGTTTTCCAATACAAAAATAATATCGTTTCCTTTATTACTATAAATTTCTGTTACAATTCCACTTTCAGAAATCGTTTGGTTTTCAGAAACAATTGGAACAGGTCTAAAAATTAAGATAGCAATTATTAAAATAATTAGGCTGAAACTAATTAATGTAATCTTCACAATTTTCTTCATAAGTGTGATTTTTTAAATTAGTAATATTTGGAATAACGTTTTATTTTGTTTTTCAATTGTCTTTTTAACGGTGTTTCGTTCAAGGTTTCTGCTAACGAGCGGGCCGCGGCTTGGCGAAGTACGGGCTTGAATTGAGCGAAAGTTCAATTCAGTCCGAGACGTAGCCAAAGCTGTGAGCCTTTTGGTAAATTTAATAAAAAAACAAAAGCAAACAGCTTTTGGCGGGTAAAAAGGTGAGAAGTTCAATTTTGCACTTAACCCCGCATTTTGCCAAGCCGATGTGCTTGTTGCACAACTCAAAAATAAAAAAAAATTCGGATCTTGTAGTATGCAAGGACGAAAAGAATTTACCCCACAATTATTTTACGATTTAAGTTTGGATCGATTGGTGCCTTTGGATAATTACTATCGAATAATACAGCGAGAATTATCATTTGATTTTCTTTATCCAGCGACCTCAAAATATTATGGAAAAGAAGGTCAAAAAAGCATCGATCCGGTGGTGTTTTTTAAAATATTGTTAGTGGGTTATTTGAATAATATCAACAGCGACAGAGCATTGATTCGTTTTTGTTCGGATAGTTTGAGTATTCGTTTATTTTTAGGCTATGATCTGAACGAAGAATTACCTTGGCATTCGACAATTAGCCGAACTCGCGCATTATTTGGCGAAGAAGTTTTCTTGCAATTGTTTCAGTTGATATTGAGTTTATGTGTCAATAAAGGCATGGTTTCTGGGAAACGTCAGGCGGTAGATTCAGCGTTTATCAAAGCGAACGCTAGCATGGATTCTCTTGTTGAAAAAGAGGTTCTAAACGATGTTTCTGCTTTTGTGAATGAGTTGGAAGAAAATTCAGAATTCAAAGCATGCAGTGAGCCTAATCGAACTGTAACATCAACTCGAAAGAAGTTGGTAGAACAACATCATAATTGGAAAAAAGAAGAGTTTAAAGGAATGCCTGCTGCTCGCAAAACGATTCAAAAAAATGAAGATGGTGAAGATATTCGTCCAAAATTTTTGAGCAATCATACCCATTATAGTCCAACAGATCCTGATGCGAAAATCTCGACCAAACCAGGAAAACCACGTCAATTAAATTATGCGGGACAGTTAGCAGTTGATGATAAACACCATGTGATTACAGGCGCTTGTGCCAGCACAGCAGGTAGTAAAGACAGTGCTATTTTTGCAGAAATCATGGATCAAACGATTGAAAATTTTAAACAAAATGAGATTCAAATAGGTGAGGTTTTGGCTGATGCGGGCTACAGTAGCGGTACAAGTTTGCAATATTGTGAAGATCATAACTTAGATGCTTGGATCCCCAACTTTGGACAATATAAACCCGAACGGGAAGGCTTTATTTTCAATAAAAAAGAAAACCGTTACGAATGTATTCAAGAAGGCGGAAATAAAGCTTTTTTACCGTTTAAACGGACTTTAACAGACAGCAAAGGCTACGAAAAGAAGAGCTACCGAAGTTCGGAAAAAGATTGTGGTAACTGTCCTTTGAGAGCGCAATGTTGTGGTAAAGTAACCAAGTTTAAAAAATTGGAAGAAAGTATTCACAAACCTTTGTACGATAAAATGCACGAAAAACTCACCCAAAACAAAGCATATCACCGCAGGTTAGTAAAGCGACGAAGTGCTACGGTAGAACCCGTTTTAGGAACGTTGATTAACTTTTTTAACCTAAAACGAATCAACAGCAGAGGAATGGCTCAAGCCAACAAACACGTTTTGATGTCAAGTTTATCTTACAACTTGAAGAAATACCTGCGCTTTATTTTCAAAATCCCGAGTATTTTAGCCCAAGTTGTTTCCCTAAGACAAGGGAAATACAGCTTTTTACAAAAATACTCCTTCACGACTTAAAAAAGTTGAGTTTTAAGCAAACCTAATATTACAATTTAGCATATTTCTTTAAAAACAAACCTCGCTTAAAAAGGCTTAAACGAGGTCAAATATTTTAAATTTTTATAAAAATTGGAGTTGTGCAACAGTTACCGATGTTGTGTGTAGTGCCATTTAATTTTTAGTTCCGATATAATAAACTTTTTTATCATTCGGTACAACAAATATTAATTCCGCACCAATTGGTTTAATTCCATTACAATATATACTCCAAGGATATACGTATATTTCATCTTTCTGTATTTTATCTAATTCTGGAAACCAACGAATCTCATACTGAAAATTATTTACCATTTTTACAGCATCATTCAAAACAGGTGGTAAGCTGTCTAATCTATAAAAACCGTTCTCAATTTTTAATTCTTCGAGATTAACGTTAGTAATTTCAATTGCGTAAGCTTCTAGATAATCACCTCCAAAGGAACGGCCTGATTGATAACTATTTGTTACATTTTTAATTCTTTGATCACCAAGTCCAGACCAATTTAATATAAATTTTACGTCTGATTTCTCAGCTTTATTTACTTTAGATCTATTTCCGATAGTTAGTGAATAGGTTAAATATCCTAAAAATGTAATAATACCAATTAATGATATTGCTCCCCAAACGGCGAGTACATTTTTTCCTACTATTTTAATTTTATTATTCAACAGTTTATATCTACAGCTTTTTTTGAAGCATTACACACAACGTCCCCGCGCTACACGCAGGCTGGGATTAAAGATGCGTAATCTTTCGGTTAAAAACAAATGTATCAAATACAAACTATTTTCAAATTAAACCAATTGCCCAGCTTGCTTGTAGCGTGTGTTAGCTGTTGTATTTATAATTTAAGTTTTCTATTTTCGATTCTGCTTTCTTCTGTAAATTGGTCATAACACCTATCTTCTACAATTTCAAATTGTAATTCGGCAAGTTGCTCATTGTTTAATAAATTGCCATTAGTAAAATCTATGATATGAACTTTTCCATATTGACATAAATGGAAACAAAAACGTTCATTTGTGTCAAACCAAAATATATATTCAGGCAAACTTCCGTCACATCTTTCCAACCAAAATAATATGTCAATTAGTTCTGGTAAATCTTTTTTATCAGCAAGAATTGCCTCTTTGTAACTTTCGGATAAGGTTATTTTCTTTAGTTGTTCGTATGAGTTCTTTACCTTATCATAATCGTGCTCTGTATTTCCAAATAAATCAAGTTTTAGGTGTGAAATTATAATGAATTGTTCAACATTTAAGAAGTCAAATAAACAATTAATTCTTTCAGAAAGTTTTTTGGGGAAAGTGTCCAAAACACTATGATTAATACTCAAATTAAAAGTAGAATTAGATGCTTTTTTAGGTTCAAGATTAAGCGCGTCAAACATTTCATCTTCTAAATTATCATATTCTTCGTCAAAAAAAGCTTTTTGAAAACCTTTTATTAGACTTGTGATATTATTATAATTTTGAAATATTTCTTTTCTTTCGATTAGTTTCATTTAACGATTCGGTTTTTTAATATAACAGCTAACGTTTTCGGGCTTTGCGTTCGGGCGGGATTACGAGGCACAAAGTTTCAATTTATTACTAAAGTTTATTAGAGGTACTCAGCTCCAAGTTTGCACGTCAACCCGCCTGACGCAAAACCCGTGTTACCTGCCGTTTTTTTACTTCTGTTTAACTGTATACTCAAATTTATCATATTCTAATTCTTTGCCTTTGGTTAACTCAAAAGTTTCTATAAAGTCCTGTGTTACTTTTTTATAGATACCATCGTTTATCAGTGCTTTTATTAGGCTATCATTTTGTAATTGATTTATGTCTTGGCTTAGCAGTCTTAAAAAATTAATCTCAGCGTTTTCCGTTTCAGCCAAGTCAAAAAGTATTGAGCAACTAAACTTCTTAATTGAATTTTTGTCAGTTTCAATATGCAATGCAGGAAGCCATTCGCCATCATTGTATTTTATAAGTGGTTCACTTAAAAACAAAAAAGCGTCTATTCCTGTAGAGTCAATTTTATCGTCAGGGTCATTTAGTGCAGCCCAACGCCAATCGATTATTTTGTCACTTATCTTATAACTCTCGCCTATATAAATCTTGTATGTGTCGCTTTTATAGTCAACCAATAACGTCTGTTGCAATTCAGTCGAATCACTTCTTGTTCGACTGTCATTTTCAAAACTTGTCTTCTTTTGGGTTTCTTGACAAGAAGTTATTGTCAAGATTAGCGTTAAGAGTGTAATTAAATTTTTCAGTTCGTTCATTTGATTTTGTGTGTCGCTTAAAATGGCAGGTAACGTTTTCGGGCTTTGCGTTCGGGCGGGTTTCGGAGCACAAAACTGTCAATAAGCACTGAACTTGAATAGAAGCACAAAGCTCCAAGTTTGCACGTCAGCCCGCCTGACGCAAAACCCGTGTTACCAGCAGTTTTTTTATTCATCGCTTCCAATGTAACTTAATTCTTTGTTTTGTTTGTCTAACTGAAAACGAAAATGATACGTACCGTTTTCCATTTTTGTGTTTGTCCAATACTCTCTCTCAAAATGATTGTCTGTTTCAAAGTCTATTGTGTCGGTAGTTTTGTAGTCTGCTGTCGGAAGGTTAGAATAGTCTGTAAAATGCCCTTTGTAGTTTTTAGAGTTCCTTACTGTCTGGGAAATACGGTTAAAATCATTATCCGATAATTTAAGCGTAAAGGTTTCGTAGTAGTCTCTAAAACCACCTGCTTCGTTCTTTAAGATTTTAAAATCGTCTTTTAATTCAATATTGTGGAAGCGGAGAATTTTGGTCACATCTTTTTTACTGAATGTCCAGTCAGAAATCCAAGGTTGCATTATTAGTAAAAGAAATCCAATAGTCAAAATTGTCACAATCACCAGTCCTGTTTTCTTTCTGTTAAAGGCGGTAAAAGCCCAGTAGGAAATGAAAATTATTTGGAACATAATGATTATGGGCCAAATAAAAATTACTAGGAAATCTAAATTTCCAAATAGTGTCAGAGTTATAATTACTCCTAAAATTCCGCCAGTGATATATGCAGTCTGGCGGTGTCCTTTTTTTTTAGGTATAAAAAAGCATAGTAATGTCAGTCCGTAAAGTATTACACTTACTGTAATCGTAAAGGCGTTCATTTCTTGCATTGTGTCGTCTTAAAATTGCTGGTAACGTTTGGCAAATTGGCGATGGAGCCGACTTTTAGCACAAATGTTGAATAGAATTACTAATCTTCAACATTGCACAAAAGTTCAATAGAAGTACTTCACCGGCTCTATTGCCAATTTGTTTGTTATGTGCCGTTTTATTCCATTTTATACATTTAACAATTGCTGAAACGTAAAGTCGGGTTTAAACATTTCAATTTCGTTTTGAGTTGATTCTTCTTGTGCTTCTTTGCCATAGATAAACATTTGCTGTTCATAATTTTTAACAGCCTCTTCAATGCTATTAAATTTTCCATCGGCTAGATTATCAGACAATATCAAGGCATCCACCAACCCACTATTTACTCCCTGCCCTGCAAAAGGCGGCATCAAATGTGCGGCATCCCCAATCATTGTTATGGGTAATGGGCGCTTGCTTTTCCAAGGCTTTTCTAAAGGAAATATCCGTGTAGCCAATCCTACAAATGACAACGTCGTATGAATCAATTCTTTGTAGCGTTCGTCCCAATCGGAAAATTCTTTCAGAAGAAAATCAACGACACTATTTCTGTTTTGAAAATCTACCTGCGTTTGGTTTTTCCATTCATCAGGTGTTTTAAAACTTATTCCAAAATGCAATGCACCATTATTATTGGGGTTAGCAAATAATAAATTACCTTGGTGAGATGCCATTAGCCGGTTTCCATTGCATAGCTGAAAAAATCCAGGACAGTTTATCTCTGGTTGATGAATATCGGCTTGTATATTGAAAGTACCTGTTTCTTCAACTTCCGTGTCGGTAACAAATTTTCTTACCTTGGACATCCCGCCATTGGCAAGAATAACCAAATCTGCTGTTTCACTCGGTTTATTCTCAAAAGTTAGTGTCCACTTCTTCTTACCAGGTTCAAGCATAACAAGTTTTCTATCCCAAATAACCGTGTCGTTTTCTAAACTATTCAACAAGATAGCCCTTAAGTCATTTCTGTTTATTTCAGGATTGTCAAATCGATTTTCGGGCTTTACATTTTTTGTGGATAAAATATTGCCTTTTTCATCAGCAATATTTACACCCATTGGTAAGGCTAAGTCATAATAAGTTTGTAACAATCCCGCTTTTTTCATTGCTTCCTGACCTGAACCTTTGTGTAGGTCAAGGGTTCCACCAAAAATTCTTGCCTCTCGGTCGTTGTCTCTTTCGTAAACTGAAACGTCTATGCCGTTTTGCTGTAATAATTTTGCCATAGTCAGTCCAACGGGTCCACCACCAATTATTGCAACGTTCTTATCACTAAGTAAATTCATTTGTTTGTCTGTATCTATTCGCATTGTCATTCAAAAATGGCACATAACGTTTGGCAAATTGGCGATGGAGCCGACTTTTAGCACAAATGTTGAATAGAATTACTAATCTTCAACATTGCACAAAAGTTCAATAGAAGTACTTCACCGGCTCTATTGCCAATTTGTTTGTTATGTGCCGTTTTATTCCATTTTATACATTTAACAATTGCTGAAACGTAAAGTCGGGTTTAAACATTTCAATTTCGTTTTGAGTTGATTCTTCTTGTGCTTCTTTGCCATAGATAAACATTTGCTGTTCATAATTTTTAACAGCCTCTTCAATGCTATTAAATTTTCCATCGGCTAGATTATCAGACAATATCAAGGCATCCACCAACCCACTATTTACTCCCTGCCCTGCAAAAGGCGGCATCAAATGTGCGGCATCCCCAATCATTGTTATGGGTAATGGGCGCTTGCTTTTCCAAGGCTTTTCTAAAGGAAATATCCGTGTAGCCAATCCTACAAATGACAACGTCGTATGAATCAATTCTTTGTAGCGTTCGTCCCAATCGGAAAATTCTTTCAGAAGAAAATCAACGACACTATTTCTGTTTTGAAAATCTACCTGCGTTTGGTTTTTCCATTCATCAGGTGTTTTAAAACTTATTCCAAAATGCAATGCACCATTATTATTGGGGTTAGCAAATAATAAATTACCTTGGTGAGATGCCATTAGCCGGTTTCCATTGCATAGCTGAAAAAATCCAGGACAGTTTATCTCTGGTTGATGAATATCGGCTTGTATATTGAAAGTACCTGTTTCTTCAACTTCCGTGTCGGTAACAAATTTTCTTACCTTGGACATCCCGCCATTGGCAAGAATAACCAAATCTGCTGTTTCACTCGGTTTATTCTCAAAAGTTAGTGTCCACTTCTTCTTACCAGGTTCAAGCATAACAAGTTTTCTATCCCAAATAACCGTGTCGTTTTCTAAACTATTCAACAAGATAGCCCTTAAGTCATTTCTGTTTATTTCAGGATTGTCAAATCGATTTTCGGGCTTTACATTTTTTGTGGATAAAATATTGCCTTTTTCATCAGCAATATTTACACCCATTGGTAAGGCTAAGTCATAATAAGTTTGTAACAATCCCGCTTTTTTCATTGCTTCCTGACCTGAACCTTTGTGTAGGTCAAGGGTTCCACCAAAAATTCTTGCCTCTCGGTCGTTGTCTCTTTCGTAAACTGAAACGTCTATGCCGTTTTGCTGTAATAATTTTGCCATAGTCAGTCCAACGGGTCCACCACCAATTATTGCAACGTTCTTATCACTAAGTAAATTCATTTGTTTGTCTGTATCTATTCGCATTGTCATTCAAAAATGGCACATAACGGTTCGGGGCTTTGCGAAGTGGCGGAAAATCGAAGCCGAAAGTTTCGATTTAGACGGAACGTAACAAAAGCCAATTTCTATTTGCTAATTTATGAAAAAAAGCCAATAAAATTGGCTTTTGCAGATTAAAATGCACAAACTTTCAATTTAGACTGAAACCCGCCATTTTGCAAAACCCTTGTTATGGGCTGCCTTTTTTATTCTTTTCTTTTTCTTGGTAAAATTCGGGGAAACATTGCATCCCAATTGCTCCACCACCATATTCCAAAACTACATTGTCTTTGTAGAAAATATATGTACAACCGTCATTATAATCTTTGATTTTATTTTCATTCAAATTTTGGTCAAAAATGACGTAACTAAACATTCCCATTCCACTTCTTTGCCAACCTATAACAATAGGGTCATTAGTTCCTGAAATTGAAATACAGTTTGCTTTATCTAATTTTTCTTTAAGAGTTTTCAACTCATTATTTGTCCATTTTAGTTCGGTTAGTAAGGAATCTACTTTTTTTGATTCGATTTTTAAATCCCAATTACTTTGATGAACACTGTCAACCTTTACGTGAAAAATCCCCAACTCTTTATCGTTATCAAATTCAATTGTCACACTTGCTCCTTCAGGAAGAATTGATTTGAAATAAGTTTTAGCTTCAGCAATTTCTGTAGTACGTTGTTCATAATTCTCAATAAGGTCTTTTTTGTCGTATGATGGACCAGTAAATAGTCCGTCAAAAACAATATGTAGGAATAAAAAAAATCCACCAAAGATTAGTAATATTATTCCAGAAATTATTAGAAGTACTTTTAAAGCTCTATTCATCGCTTTTTGGTCTAAGGTTGCCCATAACGGAAAAAGTATTTGCGAAGGGCGGGCTAAATTTAACTGAAAGTTCAATTTTCACCGAACAAAGCAAATTGCTTTTTCAGATTGTTAAATTACAAAAAAATACAATATGAAAAGCAAGTTGCGACTAGATGCATCGGGTTTTTCTATTAACTATTCAACCCCGCCTTTTGCAAATACAATGTTATCTGCAGTGCTTTTTATTTATTTAATGGCGGTGGTTCGGGTAACTTTTCTTGTAATCTTTCTTGATTAAAGTAAATAGAATCAATTGATTTGAATTTTAGTTTGTTTTTCAATTTCCAGATTTCATTTTGAATATTTCTTTGATTTTGATTTAGTTGTACATTAAAAAATCCTTGTTTTATTTTTTTCGAATCTAATTTAAAATCTATTTGTTCATAAGTTGCATCTGCAATCGAAATATAATTTTTATGAATTTTTTCTGAGAAATTTTTAATTACTAATTCTTTATATTTAGAAAACTTGATTTTTTCTTCAGATTTGTAGAATTTGTATTTTCCTGTTTGATTGTTTAAGTAGTATTTATCACCTTTATTTATTATTTCTTCACAATAATAAACATAATTATCACTTTTAATTTTAATTCCAGCACGAGGAAATTCAGGGTCCATACTTAAACCGTAAGTAAATTCAATAAAATCTTCACTCTTTTTAGTACAAGATATTTGTAAAAATGTAATAATTAATAATAAAATGAAAATTGAAATTTTATTTATCGGTGCGGTTTTCATAGCATTGCAGATAACGGGCCGCGGCTTTGCGAGGGAGCGGATTTTAGCATAAGACTTCCAAGCGAAGACGGAACTTTAAATATAACGAAAATCTTTGAACGGAAACAATAACCCGCTCTCTTGCAAAACCGATGTTATCGGCTTTACTTCATTAATTCAATAGTTCGTTCAATATTTATTTCTTGTAAGAACGTTTTATCGTGGGAAATTACAATTAAAGTTCCTTCATATTCATTGATTGCATTGGTTAAAATTTCGATGTTTTGAAGGTCTAAATTATTGGTAGGTTCATCTAAGATAATAATGTCGGGAGATTGATTAGCAATGTTTAAACAACACAACATTAACCGCATTCTTTCTCCGCCACTCAATGTATGACAAGGCTTATCCCAATCATCTTTTGAAAATAAAAAACGGTCTAATCTGATTTTTACTTCGTGTTCCTGAAGGCCGGTTTGATTAAATTCTTGAGCTTGTTCATAAATCTGTAAATGATTATTGATTAAAGAATAATCTTGGTCAATATAAACAGAATGACTTTCAGCAATAAATATTTTTCCTTCCGTTGGTTTAAGTTTTCCGAGTATTATTTGGATAAGTGTGGTTTTTCCTGTTCCATTTTTTCCGTTGATAGCAATTCGTTCACCGCTGACAATTTGAATGTTTAGAGGTTTCTCCCATAATAAACCTCCTGTTCTATATGCGAAATTGATATTTTCTGCTATAAACAGATTTTTACCTTTATGAAGATTGGAAGAATCAAATTCAAATTTCATTTGTTCTATATCAGAAACGGAAAGCCTCAAATCTTGAAGTTCTTCTTTTATACCATTAATTTTATCTGAATGAACTCCGGCAATTTTTGCTGAGCTTCTTTCAGCATTATTCTTCCAAGCATCTGATACTATCTTGGGAAGTCCAGCTTTTCCTAAATTCTTTTTTGCTCGAACATCTAATTTTTGTTGTCGTTCAATTGTTTTTCGCTCCTTTTCTTTCGCCTTTCTAAGTGCTTTTTCTTTGCTCTGAATATCTTGACTTAAGGCGTTTTGTTCAATTTCTTTTTGCTCTTTATAAAATTCATAGTTTCCGCCATAAACTTTAATTTCATTTCTGTTGAGCTCACAAATAGGATTTAATAACTGAAGTAACTCTCGGTCGTGGCTAACGATTATAAAAGTTGCTCTTGAGGTTTGAATAAAATCGTATAGTAAGTCTCTACTGGATTTGTCAAGATGATTACTGGGTTCATCTAATAAAACAAATGATGGTTGATGAATAAATATACCTGCGAGAAAGACTTTTGTTTTTTGTCCTCCACTTAATTCGCTTAATTTTTGAGATAGTGATAAATCAGAAATATCCCAATAGCTTAGGGCTTCTTGACATTTTTCTTCTATCGTCCAATCGTCATTTAAAAGGCTATAATTCTTTTCATCTACACTTCCGTTTAAAATTTCGTGTAAAGCATTGAGTTTGGTTTCAACTTGTAAGGCTTGGGCAATTGTCAAATCATTAAACTGACCGAAAATTTGAGGAATATAATAGGGTTTGGTTTCGGAGGAAATTTGTCCGTCATCAGGTTCTAATTCCTTGGCTATAAGTTTGAGTAAAGTAGATTTTCCAACACCATTATTGCCAATTAATGCAATTTTATCGGAATGGTTTACTGTCATACTTAAATTAGTAAACAGCGTATTTTTATTGGGATGTGAATAGGATAAATTTTGAATCGTAAGCATAATTAATTTCTTTTTGAGTTTAACAAAAGTGGGAGCCCAATTTTTTGAGCTGATTGTTAGATTGTCTAAGAAATTAATTTTTACATTTTCTGCTTACTTTTTATTTATGTTGCAAATATAATATTTTTTCTGAACTACTTTATTTCGTATTGCCGATAACATTGTTTTTTCACGAAACTGATCTAGCTTTTGTTTCGTAAAAAATCAACTATATCCGCATTTCGTAAAATTAAAAACAAATATAATTATTTTTTTGTAAATTAGACACTTACTAAAACAAAATTCATGTATCACGAAGTAATTTGATGTAAAATGTAATAATGAATGTATGGATAGCGAAACAATTCTAAAAACGTTGCAAAATCGATTAAAATTACAACGATATGCAAACAATACCATAAAATCGTATTGTGGTTACGCTCAAGTTTTCTTAGAGCAGATGGAAAAATACAATAGATTAGATGAAATTCCTATTTCAGAAATCGAATTGTTTATCAATACAAAAGTAACTCAAGAAAATATCAGTGTTTCCTATCAACGTTCTTTGGTTGGGGCAATTAAAAAAGTATTTGAATT
This sequence comes from Empedobacter stercoris, assembly GCF_025244765.1. NCBI lineage: Bacteria > Pseudomonadati > Bacteroidota > Flavobacteriia > Flavobacteriales > Weeksellaceae > Empedobacter > Empedobacter stercoris. The sequence continues at coordinate 1,350,245 of NZ_CP104209.1, forward strand.
AGTTGAAAATCAGAAAATCGAATTAAATTATCTTTATCCAAAACGAAAAGTTAATAAATTACCAACTTTCTTTTCTCAAGAAGAAGTACGAAATTTATTAAATGCAACAGAAAATTTAAAACATAAAGCTATTCTTACAATAATCTATAGCTGTGGATTGCGACTAAGCGAATTGATAAATTTAAAAATTGCAGATATAAAATCAGAAAGTAATTTACTTCTTATTCGTCAAAGTAAAGGTAACAAAGATCGTATAGTTGCTTTGCCAGATAAACTTTTGCTATTATTGAGAGAATACTATAAGGTTTATCAACCTAAAGACTTTTTGTTTGAAGGCGCAAAAGGCGATCAATACAGCGAAAGAAGTGTCCAATTAATTTTAAAAAACGCTATGAGTAAAGCTGGCGTTTTATCAAAAGGCAGCGTACATACTTTAAGACATTCATATGCTACTCATCTTATAAAAAGTGGAATTGATGTACGTGTAGTTCAAGAATTATTAGGTCATAACGACATTAGAACTACCATGATTTATACGCATATTACAGATATTGATAAAAAATCGACACCAAGTCCTTTAGATTTTTTGTGATAATTTGTAAAATATAACATATTATTTTATCTCAACAACCTTCACCACTTCACTTTTCAATACTTTAGTGCCTGCCTCATTATAAGTCTGTTCTACCGTAACTTTAATTCTGTCGTATTGTGGAATTGGAAAGTTTAATAACTCACCAATATTTTTGTACCCGAATGCTTTTGCTAAAAGAGTGATGTGACGGGTGCTATATTTATGTTTTTCACGATAATTTTCAACATTACCAATGAAACTTTTCGCTAAACCCATTTTAAGACTAAGGGTTTCTTGTGAAAACTTTTCCTTTATTCTTAGTTTCTTAATATGTTGGATTAACTCAAAATCAAATTGAGTAGTTTCAAATTCAAAATATTTTATCATTTTATTAAAATATTTTACACCAATATATTGGTGTGTTAAAAAATATTGTTATATTTGTATTAGCGATTTGATAATTAGACTTTTGATAGTCATAATTAAACGATGTGACTCGATTCCAAAACGACCAATTTTCCATCGAGAACACCGTGAAATTGCTCCATGTCTCAAAAGTTTTGTACTTTCGTATATGGCATGTGAGCGGTTCTCACGTTAGCTTTAGGTGGAAACTTTATTATCCTCGGATTTTAAAGACGGGTTTGGTCGCCCATGGATCTAAGGTGTGAGACTGCTCCTTGCTTTTTTTGCAAGTATTTCTTCATACACGAGAAACATCGTTCCATAAAACCCAACACAAAATGAGAACGAAACAATTTCAATTCATCCGTAAAAAACCTCCAGACAAAGTCTGTTCGTTTTTTCCATTCTTTTAAAGAACAATTCTCCGTTTTATAACATTTAACGGAACGTAAAGAAAAGGTTCCCCTTTCTTTACTCGCTCTCTATCTGAGCCTCGGTAATGAGACTTTGACAGTTAGGTTATACTCTTTTTTTCGCACATTAAAAGTAAATCCTTTAATATCATTTTCCAAATTTATTGGGGCTACTACCTGATTTAAGTTGTAAGTAATGAGTTATAAGTAATGAGTTAAATGTATGATGTACAGATTAGATGTTAGATATGAGAATTGAGATTTTAGAGTTGTACTATGTAAAAAGTAGAATGTATGATGTATTTGAAAAAGGATTAAAAAAATGTCATATGATTTGGAGGCGAGTGTCAAAAAGTTGAAGAAAATGGTTAAAATGTTTTACTATTTGCGTAGCAAATGATTTAAAACATTCAATGGCTGAAACTTATTTTGAGCGTCGAAAATCAAAGACAAGAGTTTTTTGATTACTTTTTTGCTCATTTCCCCGTAGGGCATATGAATACCGATAATTAAAATAGATATGCTATGAATAAAAAAGTGATAGAAAGTATTTTACATTCGTTTTTTCCTTGATGAAAAAACGAACAAAAAAAATCAAGACCGCGATTTTCGACGTTCAATTACCATTTCACGCACTAAAAAGATTAAATGTTTCGCATACGCTCACTAATCTTTTTTACGCTTGTTTCAATGGATTGAAGCTCGTCTGCAAATCGTATGTCGACTCTAAAATCCGTTGTTAAAAGTGATAACGAATTTGAATATTAAAAAAGGATTAAGAAACTGGCATTAAAACTCTCACGTTAAGAAAATGTTTGGGTACAACGTTAAAAAGATTTTAGCCCATAGTTTTTTTTAAATCTTTAGTGGAGTGAAAACATTTTGAGTAGAGAGGTTTACGGCCAAGAGTTTTTTGATTACTTTTTTGCTCTCTTCCCCGAAGGGCATGTGAATACCTATAATTAAAATAGATATGCTATGAATAAAAAAGTGATAGAAAGATTTCTCAATACCCCGAAATGACATATTGGATACGGTTCTGCACTTCGAATGCCTCAGTGCCAGTTTTAAAAAAGGATTTGAGTATTGAAAAAAGAGTTAAAAATCCGACGATTTAGAATCGAAATGCAATTCAACTCTAAATTATTGGAATAAAAAAGTTGAGGTGTTTGAACGAAGTGAGTTATCAACTTTATGGAAATAATTTATTTAGTTGAATCATTGAGAGACTACTGTCGGCATCTTTTTTTGTTTCGTTTTTTGGATGAGCTTCCCCGAAGGGCATATGAATACCGACAATAAAAATAGATAAGTAATGAATAAAAAAATGAAAGTAAAGAACAAATTTGAAATAAAAAACAAAAAACCCTTTCCCAAAAACAAAGTTGGCGCGATGTACAGGAAAAAGAGTGACTTTTAAAACTAATGTTGAATTTAAAAACTATGTAAAAACGTAGAACGTCATACGTATCACGTAAAACATAAATAAAACCACCTTTATTATGCTAGAAAAAGAATTTGAATTATTAAAAAAAGGTAATTCTACTGCCTTCGAACGTATTTATGTCAGGTACAATAAACGAATCTTTTGGTTTGGTAAACAAATAATTGAGGATGAATTTGTAGTAGAATGCTTGGTACAAGATGCATTTCTAAAATTATGGGAATATCGCGAAAAGATGGAATCTCCTTATCATATCTTTTTCTTTTTAAGGTTTGTAATGAAATACACTTGCTATTCGCATTATGCTAAACCGAAGAATAAGTTTTTTAGAACTGTAAGTTCACTAGAAAGTTATGAGAATTATCAAAGTTATTTGGCTGGATATGATCCCGCAGATAACATTCAAAACCTAAACGAACAAGAAACACAACAGCACTATTTTGATCAAATTATAAAAGTATTACCCTTATTAAGTGCTGAAAGAAAGCATTTGATTGAACTCTGTTTAAAACATGGATTTCAATACAAAGCGATTGCTAAAGCAATGGGAAGAGGAATCACTGAAACGAGTAACGAAATTAAACATGCTATTGATGATCTTAAGAAGATTTTAAGTCACCAAGATAAATTAATTATTAAAACCAAAACAGTCTCTACAGCAGAGAAGGAAAATCAAATATCTGAAACACAATCGTTGATTTTAAAACTTCGATGTAAGCATAAACAATCTTTTTCAACAATAGCTTCAGCATTACAATTGTCTCAAAAAGAGGTACACAATGAATTTATAGTCGCTTATAAATTCACTCAACAAAACAAAGTTCAATCCCTAAACTATTGATCATGGAAAAATCTACTTTAATACTCACTCGAAAAATACAAATACTTATCGATTTACCAACTCAAGAAGAACGCAAAGAGGCATTAGACAAGCTTTATAGATGGCAAAACAGATGTTTTAAAGCCGCTAATTTGATTGTTTCTCATTTGTATTTACAAGAAATGATGAAAGATTTTTTGTACCTCTCTGAAGGTGTTAAATATAAATTAATGGACGAGAAGAAAGATGCAGAGGGTATATTAAAAAATTCGCAAATGAGTACCACTTATCGTGTGCTATCAGACCGTTTTAAAGGTGAAATTCCAACCAATATATTATCTTGTTTAAATAATAGACTCCACAGTTCATACAACAAAGATTCTCAAAGATATTGGAAAGGAGAAGCTTCGTTAAAAAACTTCAAACGAGATATGGCATTTCCTTTTGGAGCAGAAAGTATACGTAGCTTCTCTTACAATCCTGAGAAAAAATGTTTTTGTTTTCGGTTGTTTCAACTTCCATTCAAAACCTATTTGGGAAAAGATTTTACAAGTAATAAAAGGTTATTGGAACAAGTGGTAAGCGGAGAAATTAAACTTTGTACATCACAAATAAAGTTAGAAAAAAGTAAAATATTTTGGTTAGCTGTTGTTGAGATCGAAAAAGAAAATCATCAATTACAACCCGAAATTATTGCAGAAGCTTCTCTCTCTTTAGAATATCCGTTGGTTGTAAAAATAGGAAAATCTCGGCTTACTATAGGAACCAAAGAAGAGTTTCTATACCGAAGGTTAGCGATACAAGCGTCCCGTAAACGAATACAAATTGGGGCAACTTATGCAAAATCGGGCAAAGGAAAAACGAGGAAACTAAAAGCGCTAGATAAAATGAGTCAAGTAGAAAAAAATTATGTGCATCATCGACTACATGTTTACAGCAGAAAGTTAATTGATTTTTGTGTAAATAATAAAGCAGGAACACTTATTTTAATGGATCAAGAAGAAAAGATAGAGCTGGCCAAAGAAGAAGATTTTGTACTGAGAAATTGGAGTTATTATAAACTGATGACCAAAATAAAATATAAGGCAGATAAAGCAGGAATTGAGCTTATAACAGCTTAAAAATATAATTTTTGAGGGTGATTGTACACCCGTAAGGTGAGGTTGATAATAAACACTCACTAAATATAAACAACATATATAACGCAAGGGCCAATTTTTTTTTCATCTACAGATACTTGCTAGATACTCCCAACATAAAGGCAGGATAAAGGCAACATAGTGGCAGTAGAATGTATGTAAAAGATTTTTGTAGTTCAGATGTTGTAATAATTGCCAAGTTGTTTTTTATACAAAAAAATGTTTAGTGGAATACAAAAGGATATCATTTTTAAAGTTTCAATGGATTGAAACTCGTCTTTTGAGCAATGATAATCTTTAAATTTCATTTAAAAAAGTAGATTTTAGTGTTGTACTATGTAATATTTATAATGTATTAAGTAAAATGCATTATGTATTTGTGAGAGGCTGGAATTTTCAAGGCTTCGAAATAACACAAAATCACTTTTTGAATACAAATATAAAATGAAGTAGATTACCAAAATAACCTTTGAGAATCATTTAAATCGTAAGAACACATGACCAAAAACAGTATTTCCACTTGATATTCAGCACAATGACCAAGACGATTCAAACCTCTAAAATAAGTATCATTTGATGCTATTCTGAAATAAACTCAGAATGATAAAATCCGTAAAACGTTAAGCGTAGAACGTAAAACTTAATAAAACCTATGTTTCTATTGTGGTTAGAATATTCATTTTTTATTCGGTATTCTTCTTGATGGGGCACAACAACGATGTAAAATTAACCCTTAGACAAGCAAATTAACTAGAAGTGACGAATAATGAACCTAATTGGTTATCCATTAACCTAAATGGAGGTTGTATGCACTAAAATGCATTTTTTCTGTATCGGTTGTGTATCCACGCTATATGCATTCTGTATCCATTGTATATCCATTCCGTATGGTTTGTTCGGTGCTCGTGTATCGAAAGGTTGATTACCATTTAGACAAAAAAAGTAACTATTCAACTAAAAAAGTCAATTTATTACATAAATAAGGAGTAACAATTTATTTCTTTAAAATCTTAAAACTATGTTGATTCGAATTTATTTTAACGAAATAAACGCCAGAAGTAAGATGTTCTAAATTTATCTGTGAAACTGTTGTTTGAAACTTCTTTTCATAGACCTGTATTCCTGTTTCGTTATATATAGAAATTGTAGGTTGCTTTAAAATCTGCGAAAAATGAAGGTTACTCTTTACTGGATTTGGGTACACTTGCAAAGTTGAAATAGTATGATCTGTTGTAGTCAACTTCTCTTGTGCTTGAGAAAAATGTAATAAAGTCGCCAAAGCTCCTTTCGCTACTTCTGTCAAATAATTCAAATCTAAATTAGCTATTATATCTTGAGCAGTATGTGCATAAGGTGTTTCATTCTTTTCGAAAAGTCCAGTTATTGGATAACCAACTGCCTGAAAAGGCATATAATCGGAACTATAAGCATTCGAAATTTCAGTTTTTAGAGTTGTATACAAGGGAAAAATATTCGCCATTTGATTAGTCAAATCAGAAGAAGCTGCATTATTTGATGTTGGATTACTTTCATCTTGCTCACAAACAATTGTCGAATTTACTTTATTCGCCACTCCTCCTACCTCATCAATATTCAGAACAGCTTTAATGTATAAATTCTGAGGAACTGCAATTTGATTGACATATGTCTGACTTCCTATTAAACCGCGTTCTTCTCCTGTAAAATGAATAAACTTGATCGAATAATCAGTATCGATATCTTTGATTAATCGAGCAATTTCCAATAAAGTTACAGTACCCGAGCCGTTATCATTTGCTCCAGGTCCATTTAAAGTATCGTAATGTCCATCAATAATAATGAATTCGTCAGGGTATTTTTTACCCATTTTTGTTACAATAAGATTATACCCAACATTTCCAAAAACATTTACCGATTGCTGCTCAATCTGAGTATATCCATATTTTGCATAATAAGACTTTAACCAACTGAAAGTGTAATCATGCGCCGAAGATCCTACGGTTTTAATCCCAAAATCTTGAAATTTTTGTAATTTTTGTTGAACAGAATCATATTTCACTTGATCTACGATTGATTGGTAATAAGTGTTAACTTCTTGTGCATTTAACGTTATAGAAGCTAAAAGAACAAAATAAGGTAAAAATATATACTTCATGAACTATGATTTTAAACAATTTAAAACGTAAAATTCTAAAATTTATTCAAAATAGTTTTTAAATCATCTAAGCTTTCTGTTGCTTTTTTCTTGATATGAATAATTGAAGAATCGGTATAAGAATCTGAAGGATCAAGATAAATAATTGGAACATTTGGTTTTGCATAATCTTTGAGCGAAGCAGCGGGATATACTTGCATCGATGTTCCAATAATCATCAAAATATCTGCTGTCAAAACCTCATCAATTGCATTTTCTATTTCAGGAACCATTTCTCCAAACCACACAATATGCGGACGAAGCTGATTTCCGTCTTCTGCTAAATCGCCAAGTTTGATTTCGTTATTCCAATCAACAATCAACTTTTCGTTTTTTTCGCTACGTGCTTTTCTTAACTCACCATGTAAATGAATCACTTTAGAAGAACCAGCTCTCTCATGCAAATCGTCTACATTCTGAGTGATAATCGAAACATCAAAATCCTGTTCTAACTCTTTTAGAAAAAAATGCGCTGCATTTGGTTCAACTTCGAACAATTGTTTGCGACGTTGATTGTAAAAATCTTGAACCAATTTCGGATTTCTAAGGTAACCATCAATAGAAGCAACCTCCATAATATCGTGATTTTCCCACAATCCGTTTGCATCTCTAAAAGTAGATAATCCACTTTCGGCACTAATTCCTGCTCCCGTTAAAACCACCAATTTCTTTTTCATTGTATTGTTTTATAACGTAAATATAACGTTATAAAACAAGAAAACTCCACTTTTACAAATGGAGTTTTTTAGGTTATTTCATCTTTCTTAATTCATCTATTTTCACCAAACACATCACACAAAATGTAACAAACATGGTTAGCGTAAGAATAATAGCGTTAGTTAACATAAGCTTTGGTTTTATGGATTAATATTTTTATTAAAGTTACTATGAAACATTCTTCTGAAATAATTTTTTAGATATAAAAACACACTTAACTTATTTATTTTTAATGAATAAACATTATTATTTAACCAAAAAAAACCTCAATTGGAACACAACTGAGGCCTTTCTCTACTAAAACTTAAGTACCATGAAAACTCAACTAACTTATATAAAGACTAGTACTTGACTTATATTCATCAAACGATATACCAAATTAATATTCAAGCTATTAAATATAAAAAAAGCAGTCAAAATTGACTGCTTTAGATAATTTAACTTTAAAATAGTATTAGAACGTGTATTTATTTTCTTTGATTAAAAGATCTGCGATTTCAGTTTTTAAGTTCACTATGTTTGGATATTCGTTGTAACGCGTAAACCTTCTTAAACCTGATAACATCATACGTTGCTCATCTCCTTCTGTGAAAGAAATAATTCCGCGAGTTGCTTCTGATTTGATAATCTCAACAGATTTGAATAACTGTAATTGAACTAATTTTTCTGCATTTTTCGCAGCGTCAGCACCTTTTGTATTTGCAATTTTTTCTGCACGTAACATCGCAGATTCTACCATATAAATTTCTTGCATGATACGCGAAGCAGCAATAATCAATTGTTGGTGTTGTTCTAATTCAGCTCCAAATTTTTGTAAAGCAGAACCTGCAACCATAAAGAAAGCTTTCTTAAGATTAGAAATAATTTCTTTTTCTTGTGCAAATAATTCTGAATAATCTGGAACATCAAACGATGGAATAGACATTAATTCGTTCGCCACATTCATTGCTGGAGACATTAAATCTAATTTTCCTTTGAATGCACGTTTCACCAACATCGAAATACATAATAAGGTATTGATTTCGTTTGTTCCTTCGTAAATTCTTGAGATACGCGCATCTCTCCAAGCTGCTTCCATTGGCATTTCTTTCGAATACCCCATTCCTCCGTAAATCTGAATTCCTTGATCGGCAGAAACTTGAGCTGCATCAGAAATCCAAACTTTCAAAATAGAAGCTTCAATTGCATATTCTTCGATACCTTTTAGCTCGGCTTCGTTATGTGGCATTCCTTTCGCAATATTATCTTCGATTGCATCTTCTACATCTTTTGCCGCGCGATAAGCACCCGCTTCTGAAGTAAACGCAGAAACAGCCATATCAGCTAATTTTTCTTTGATTGCTCCAAATGTATTGATTGATGTATTGAACTGTTTACGTTCTGCTGCATATTGTAAAGAATAATCTAAAATACGACGTTGAGCATCTAAACATGCCGCTCCTAATTTGATACGACCAACATTCAATGCATTCATTGCGATTTTAAATCCTCCGTTTCTTTCTCCTAAAAGATTTTCAACTGGAACACGAACTTCATTAAAGAAAACTTGACGAGTTGATGAAGATACAATTCCTAATTTATCTTCTTCTTCTCCTAAAGAAAAACCAGCACCCGCTTTATCTTTTTCTACGATGAAAGCAGTGATGTTTTTATCCTCATCGATACGTGCAAAAACAATGAATAAATCTGCAAAACCAGCATTTGTAATCCACATTTTTTGACCTGTGATGATGTATTCTTTTCCATCTTCAGAAAGAACAGCTTTTGTTTTTCCCGAATTTGCATCAGAACCTGCTTCTGGCTCAGTTAAACAATATGAAGCAAACCATTCTCCTGTTGCTAATTTTGGTAAATATTTTTGTTTTTGCTCTTCTGTTCCGTATAAAGTGATTGGCATTGTACCAATTCCGGTATGTGCACCGAAAGCTGTTGCTAAAGACCCTGTCGCTCCAGAAATGTAATCGCAAACTAACATTGTTGTAACGAATCCCATTCCCATTCCGCCATATTCTTCTGGAACAGAAATTCCTAATAATCCTAATTCACCAATTTTACGCATTAATTCTTCAATTAACGCATAATCTTTTTTCTCGATTTTGTGTTTATTCGGAACTACTTCTTTATCGATAAATTCTTTTGCTGATTGCAAAATCATTTGTTGTTCTTCTGATAAATCTTCGTAAGTGAAGATGTCGTTAAAAGAGGCATCTTTAATTAAGTATTGACCTCCTATTAATCTATTTGGATTTGTAGACATATTTTTTTGTTGTTTTAGATATTAGATTTTAGAAATGAGAAGTTAGATAAATCAGAAATCTATAATCTAACCTCTCAATTCTGTGTTTTATTTTAGGTATTCGAAAATTGAAGCTGCCCCTTGACCTGTTCCAACACACATGGTAACCATTCCATATTTGGCTTTACGCGCTTCCATTTCATGTAACAATTGAACGGTTAATTTTGTTCCAGAACATCCCAATGGATGCCCTAAAGCAATTGCACCTCCATTTACATTAACAATATCAGGATTCAGATTCAACTCGCGCATTATCGCAACAGATTGCGAAGCGAACGCTTCATTCAATTCAATTAATTGGATATCTTCTTGTTTAAGACCTGCTTGTTCCAACGCTTTCGGAATAGCGAACATTGGTCCCATTCCCATAATACGTGGTGCTAAGCCAACCGTAGAATACGCCATTAAACGAGCAACTGGCTCAAGACCTAATTCTTTTACCATATCTTCTGACATTACCATTACGAAAGCAGCTCCGTCTGACATTTGCGAAGAGTTACCAGCAGTAACCGATCCTCCTTGTGCAAATACAGGGCGTAACTTTGCTAAACCTTCAATAGACGTATCAGCGCGAGGACCTTCGTCCACTTTGAAATCTATTTTCTTGGTTTGAACTTTTTCTTTATCATCTAAGAAGTTGTATTCAACTCCTATTGGAACGATTTGAGAAGTAAATTTTCCTTCGGCATTTGCTTTTAACGCTTTTTGATGCGAATTGAATGCAAACAAATCTTGGTCTTCGCGAGAAACTTTAAATTCCTTCGCAACTTCTTCAGCCGTTAATCCCATTCCCCAATAATAATCTGGATGATCTTTTGCTAAAGCTGTTTCTGGAATTGGTTTGTAACCTCCCATCGGAATATACGACATCGATTCTGCACCACCTGCGATGATACATTCTGCCATTCCTGTTCTAATTTTAGCAGCTGCTAATGCAATTGCTTCCGAACCTGATGCACAATAACGATTTACTGTAACACCTGGAACTTTATCTGTATCTAATCCCATTAACGAGATAAGACGTGCCATATTCAATCCTTGTTCTGCCTCGGGCATCGCACAGCCTACGATCAAATCATCGATACGTGCTGGATCTAAAGTTGGATAATCTTGCATTAAACGCTTAATTACTGTAGCAGCCATTTCATCTGGACGCGTAAAACGTAATGTTCCTTTTGGTGCTTTTCCTACAGCTGTTCTATATCCTGTAACTATATATGCTTGTTTCATTTTATTAAAAGTATTATGTATTGTTGTATTATGTATTAAGTGACTTTTTTAACTTAGCTATCATATTTTGTATATGATTCAATTCTTTCAAACATTCATCATTTTCAATATAATTAAGTTTTAATGCAATAATTAATTGAGTTTCTAATTCAAAACTCGAAGCTAAAGCAATAGATAAAAATTGATTAAATTCTTTTTTACTATTTCTACCAGCTCCTTCTGCTATATTCGAAGGAATTGATATTAAACTTCTTTTTATTTGTGATGTCAAACTATATATTTCTTCCTTAGGAAAAGATTTCAAAATTGAATAAACATAAATTGTATAATCAATTGATTTTTGCCAAACAAGTAAATCTTTATAGTTATTCATCTTAATACTTTTTACATTTTACTTAATACAAAAATCAAAATACTAGTTTCTTAAAGGTTTACCTGTTTTCAACATATGTTGGATACGCTCTAACGTTTTTCTTTCGCCACAAAGTGATAAGAAAGTTTCGCGTTCTAAGTCTAACAAGTACTGTTCTGAAACATAAGTCGATTCAGATAAGTTACCACCTGTCATTACATATCCTAATTTATTTGCAATCAAACGATCGTGATCTGAAGCAAAACGTCCAGCAACCATAGAATCTGTTCCGACATAGAACATTCCCATCGCTTCTTTTCCTAACACTTCTACTTTACGTTGAATTGGTTGTGTGTAACCTGCTTCTGCCATAATAATTGCATGCTTCTTCGCTTCTGCAATTTGGCGTTCTGCATTTACCACAACAATATCTTGCTCACGAATAATTCCCATATTCTTCGCTTCATAAGCTGAAGTTGCTACTTTAGCAGTTGCGATATTCATGAAATTATCACGCAAATGATTTACTTTTACATCATCTTTCAATGCAAATTCTGTTGCACGGCGCGCAAATTCTTTTGAACCTCCACCACCTGGGATCAGACCAACTCCAACCTCAACCAAACCAATGTAAGTTTCGGCAGCAGCTACAATTTTATCGGCATGCATCGACATTTCACAACCTCCACCAAGTGTCATTCCATGAGGAGCAACAACGACTGGAATAGATGAATAACGAACACGCATCATGGTATCTTGAAACATTTTGATTGCCATGTTCAACTCCCACCAATCTTGCTCAGCAGCCATCATCATAATCATTGCTAAATTAGCTCCAACAGAGAAATTGTCGCCTTGGTTACCAATCACAACTCCACGATAATCTTTTTCAGCTAACTCGATTCCTTTATTAATTCCTTGTAAAACTCCTCCTCCAAGAGAATTCATTTTAGAACGGAATTCGATATTAATGATACCATCACCTAAATCTTGAATTGAACATTCTTTGTTTGACCAAATTTCGTTGGTTTTTCTAATGTTATCCAATACGATAAATGCATCTTGACCAGGAATTAATTCGAATTGTTTTGAAGATTGATTATAGAATAATTTCTTTCCATTTTCAATTTTATAGAAAGAATCCGCTCCAGTTTCTGCCAATTCTTTTACCCAATCCGAAACCTTGAAACCTTCTGATTCTACTAATTGAATTCCGCTTTGTAAACCTACTAAATCCCATGTTTCGAATGGTCCATATTTCCAAGCGTAACCAGTTTTTAACGCATCATCTATTGGATAAAGAACATCGGTTATTTCTGGAACACGTTGCGAAACATAAGCAAATAATGACGCAAAATGTTTACGGATTAATTCTCCTGCTTTTCCTGAGTCTTTCAATAAAATACCTAATTTATTACGCATAGAACCCGCATTTTTAGCAGTTTCTACAGCTGTAACTTTTGCACGTTCCATCGGACGATATTCTAACGTATCAAGATTTAACGCAAAACGATTCGTGTTTCCGTCTTTGTCAATCTCTTTGTAATAGAATCCTTTTTTGGTTTTATCGCCTAAGAATTTTTTTTCGATTAAGAAATTCAAGAATTTTGAATCTTTCAGACCTTGAATCATTTCATCGTTTGCTGCATTTTGCTGTAAACCTTTTGTTACATTATATGCAGTATCCAAACCAACCAAATCACCCAATTTGAATGTCCCCGTTTTTGGACGACCCAAAATAGAACCTGTTAACGTATCAACTTCTTCAATCGTTAATCCGATTTCTTGCGCCAATTCCATCACTTTTGCCATAGAGTAAACTCCCACTCTATTCCCGATAAAACCTGGTGTATCTTTACATAAAACAGGTGTTTTACCTAAAAATAAAGATGCATAATTTTGGAAAAACTCAATAACAGATTGATCTGTTTGAGGAGTTGGAATAATTTCGAATAATTTTAAGTAACGTGGTGGATTAAAAAAGTGCGTTCCACAGAAATGTTTCTGAAAATCTTCCGAACGACCTTCCGCCATCAAATGAATTGGAATACCAGAAGTATTCGACGTCACTAAAGTTCCTGGTTTTCGGAAGTTGTCGACACGTTCGAAAATAGATTGTTTAATATCCAATCTTTCGATCACAACTTCTATTACCCAATCCGAGTTTTTAATTTTCTCGAAATCATCATCAAAATTTCCTACGGTTATACGAGAAGCAAATGCTTTGTCATAAATTGGTGAAGGATTGCTTTTTAAAGCAGCGTCTAAATGAGTTTGAGCAGTTCTGTTACGAACTACTTTACTCTCTAAAGTAAGTCCTTTCGCTTGCTCTTGTGGTGTAAGCTCGCGAGGAACCATATCTAACATCAAGACTTCGACTCCGATATTTGCAAAATGACATGCAATACCAGACCCCATTACTCCTGATCCTAATACAGTTACATGTTTAACGTGTCTTCTCATAATTGTTTTTAAATATTTTTTTGTCCGATATTAATTGGTTAATCTTATAAATCACTTCCAAGAAAATTTGCATTTTTTCTGGATCGATGTGATTATTAATTGATTCATTAAACTGCAAAACAAAATGTTTTGAAATGTCTCTCATTCGTAAACCTTCCTCTGTCAATGTGATTAAAACACTTCGACCATCTTCTGGATTTGGTTTTCTGACGATAAATTTTCTTGCTTCTAAGTTTTTCAATGTACGTGATAAGCTCGTTGGCTCTATTCCCATTTTAGGCCCTAAAGATGTACTTGGCGTACCTCCCTTTGGATCTATTGATAATAATGTAAAAGCATACACCATAGTGGAATCGTAAGCTCCTGCTTGCTCGTTATACATTTTTTGTACAGAAAGCCATGTTGAACGCAATAAATAATCTATCGTTAAATCTTCTCTTAACATATTTTAGTGTATGTCTAACAAATATAATCTTTTTTTATTATGCAAGCATAACAAAGTTTTAAAAATTAATTTATCTAAATACAATTCATTACAATTTATTAATTTTCAGCAAGATATTAGTTTAAAATAATCCCTTAAAAATAAATACTATGAATAAATAATACTTAAATTTATTCATAATTAACCAAAAGAAAAGAATTGGTGTAAAAATACGCTATGATTAAAATCGAAAATAAATATAAAGTAGCTTTTGTATTATAAATAAATAAGATTGTAAAATCTCTTTTCAACAGCATACATTCGTAGAAATTTTAAAATATTGCTTATGGAATCAAACCATACAATGAATAAAGTAACAGCGGCAACTCTATTAATCGCATTTGGAATCATTTACGGTGACATTGGAACAAGTCCTTTATATGTAATGAAAGCGATAATTGGAGAAAATCGTGTAATTGATGAAGCAATTGTCTACGGAGGCGTTTCGTGTGTTTTTTGGACTTTATGTTTTCAGACTTCGATCAAATATGTATGGTTGACACTAAAAGCAGATAATGATGGTGAAGGAGGAATTTTTTCGTTGTATTCGCTGATCAAGAAAAAAGGTAAAAACTTAATTATTCCAACGATTATTGGCGCTTCTGCATTACTTGCAGACGGTATAATCACTCCACCCGTTTCCGTCTCTTCCGCTGTAGAAGGACTTCGGATGCTAAATGGTTTAGAACACCTCCCTACTATTCCTATTGTTATCTTTATCCTTTCGATGTTATTTTTCTTCCAACGATTTGGAACAAATAAAGTAGGTAAAATATTTGGACCATTTATGGTTTTATGGTTTACGATGCTTTTGGGGTTAGGAGTTTTACACATCGTACATCATCCAAGTATTATTAAGGCTTTAAATCCTTACTACGCTTACAATCTTTTAATGAATTATCCTCATGGATTTTGGATACTTGGAGCCGTTTTCTTGTGTACAACTGGAGCAGAAGCCTTATACTCAGATTTAGGTCATTGTGGTCGAAAAAACATCAGAATCAGTTGGATTTACGTTAAAATCTGTTTAGTTACAAATTACTTAGGTCAAGCAGCATGGTTGATGCATCAAGATAATCCAATGTTAGACGGACGAAATCCTTTTTACGAAATGATGCCAGAATGGTTTCTAATTCCTGGAATTTGTATTGCTACTGGTGCAGCTATTATTGCTTCTCAAGCTTTAATCACAGGTTCATTTACCTTGATCAACGAAGCAATTAACTTAGGTTATTGGCCAAGAACATTGATTATTCAACCTAACGAACACAAAAGTCAGGTTTACATTCCTACAATCAACTTCTTATTGTGGGCAGGTTGTGTATTTATTGTCTTATATTTCCGAGACTCTTCTCACATGGAAGCCGCTTATGGACTTGCAATTACCATTACCATGTTAATGACTACTTTTTTGTTATCGTATTATCTAAATTATTACACCAAATTCAACAAACTATTTATAGTTGCTATTTTATCCATTTTTGTCGCTATCGAAAGCTCTTTCTTTATCGCGAATGTCGTAAAATTTGTAGATGGTGGCTATTTAGCCCTGTTAATGGGATGGTTGTTCTTCGTGATTATGTATTGTAGTTTTTATGGTAAAATTCTCAATTCACGCAACCTCGAATTTGTCAAAATAAAGCGATATGCCAATGTATTAACAGAATTAAGCGAAGACAAAACCATAAACAAATATTCGACTTTCTTGTTTTATTTAACCAAATCTACCAATCCAAAAAACATTGAAAAATACAGTATTCAATCTATCCTATCAAAGCGACCAAAACGTGCAGATGTATATTGGTTTGTCAACATTAATCGTGATAGCGAACCTTATACATTAAATTATAAAATTCTGCCAATTGTTGAGCAAAAAATATATCGAATTACGTTTAATATTGGATTTAGAGTTCAACCCAAAACAGAACAATATATCAAAAAAGTAATCAATGATATGTATGCAAATGGAGAATTGGAATTAAAATACTTGAATCCTTGTCTAAAAAAATACAATCAAGATCCTGACATGAAATTTGTATTAATTGAAAAATTCCCTTCAATTGAAACCAAACTAAGCATGAAAGAATTCTTTACTTTAAAAATATATTACATTTTAAAGAAAATAGAATTTAACATACCGAAATCTTTTGGACTTGAGAAAAATGACGTTGTAATCGAACACATACCGCTATATGTTCATAAAAACAATGTTGACAATTTGAAGAGAATCGAATAAAAATTTGAAATCCTGAAAATTAATTTCAGGATTTTTTTATTGAACCTATTTTTCATCATTCAAACTATCAAATAAATTTTATACATTTATATTCATCATAAACCATTAGATATCTATTTATTATGTTTGAAATTTATCAAGACAAAGCAGGAGAATATCGTTTTCGTTTAAAAGCTAAAAACGGACAAAATATTTTGGCAAGCGAAGGGTACAAACAAAAAGCAAGTTGCGAAAACGGAATCGAATCAGTCCGTAAAAATTCGCAAGATGATTCTAAATTTGAATTGAAAGAAGAAACTTCTGGAAAATGGCATTTCAATTTGAAAGCTGTGAACGGACAAATTATTGGAACAAGCCAATCTTACGAAACAGAATCTGGTGCTAAAAATGGAATAGCTTCTGTAAAAACAAATGCGTTAGATGCAGAAGTAAAAGAAGTAAAGGGTTAAAATATAAACCTTTATAAAAAGCTGAAGCCTTGGAAAATCCAAGGCTCAACCTAATTAACACTAATATGAATTAACACTAAAAACTTATGAAGTAAAATAATGTTCACTTTATTTAAGATGCGATCTAAGCATCCAAGCAGTTTTTTGATGTTGTTCTAATAAACCAACTAAGAAATCCGAAGTTGAAATATCGTTGAACTCATCAATTTCTACTACAGCTTCTGCCAAAAAGTTTATAATCACTTCGTGGTCGTGTAGCAAATCAGCAATAAAACTTAAACTATCTTTGTTTTCTGTTTTTCTTGCCTCTGACAAATGAGCTAACTGCAAATACTCTGCCATTGTTGCTGGTGCGTATACATCTTTTTGACGTATTTTTTCCGCAACATCGTCTATGACAATTTGTAACTCGTTATATAACGTTTCAAAATACACATGTATGGTTTGAAAATCTGGACCTTCAATATTCCAATGTGCATTTCTTGTTTTTAAATATAAAATATGCTCGTCTGCTAATAATTTAATTAAAATATCAGCGATTTTTTGTTTTTTTTCTGGCGATAATAATTTCATTTGTTTAAATTTTTATATTGTCTATTTTGATTAACTTTACTACTGCAAAGATAAAACCAGAAAAGCAATAAATTATAGATTTATTAAACCTAATATCTATTCTTTTATAATAAAAAACTATGAACGACTCGTTACAATTAAAATTAATAATGATGTTTATTGAAAAACAGAATTATTATTTTTGATAGGACAAATTTATAGTGGTTTTTTCAATTATAGCCATTTTTAAACGTTAAATATTAATTAAATTTCTATGAAAAAGTTACTCTTATTTATCATTTCTTTAACCCTAAGCAGTACTATTTATGCTCAAATAAATCAAAACCAACCATTTAATAACAATTGGCGATTTGGTGGTGGTCTTGGATTATCTTTTGGTAATAATGGTTATTTTGGTTTCAATGTTTCTCCAAGTGTTGGTTACATGATTGCTAACAATTTAGAACTTGGTGCTACAGCCGGTTATCAATATGCAAAAGACGATTATGCTAAATTGAATTTATTTAATGCTGGACCTTATGTTAACTTTTTTCCAGTCGAAAATCTTTTTCTTAGAGCCAACTATATGTACTACACAGGGAAACAAAAGTATAACGAACGTTATAACTATAATTACGAAACAAATTTAGATGAATCTGCTTTATGGTTAGGTGCTGGTTATCAATCTTCTGGACCTGTAAGATTTCAAGCAGGTGTTATGTATAACGTATTATACAAAGAAAATGAAAGTATATTCTCTAGCGGATTTCAACCTTTTATGGGTGTATCTATAGGTTTATAATAAACAAAAATCCATCTCAGTCATTGAGATGGATTTTTGTTTATTATATTAATCAGATGAATATTAGAAATCTTCTTCTGATCCTTTCAATTTTTCTGCATTTTCTGCCACTTTCAACGCATCAATCATTTCTTGAATATCTCCATTCATAAAGTTATCCAAATTGTAAATCGACTTATTGATACGGTGATCCGTTACACGTCCCTGCGGATAGTTGTATGTACGAATTTTAGCCGAACGGTCTCCAGTTGACACTAAAGATTTACGTTGAGCCGAACGCTCTGAATGTTTTTTCTCGAATTCTATTTCATACAATTTTGTACGTAACAATTGCAATGCCTTCTCGCGGTTTTTATGTTGCGAACGCGCTTCTTGACAAACAATTACGATACCTGAAGGTTTGTGTGTTAATTGAACTTTCGTTTCAACCTTATTTACATTTTGTCCTCCCGCACCAGACGAACGAGCTGTTTGATATTCTAAATCTGCTGGATTAATCACCACATCCACTTCTTCGGCTTCTGGTAAAACCGCAACAGTAATCGCCGAAGTATGCACACGTCCCTGAGATTCTGTTTCTGGAACACGTTGTACACGATGAACTCCTGATTCGTATTTCATCGTTCCATAAACTGCATTCCCTTCCACTTGCATCACCAACTCTTTGTATCCTTTTCCAGATGCATCAGAAGTATTCAAAACTTCATGTTTCCATCCTCTTTCTTTAAAATACATCGAATACATACGGTAAATGTCTTCTACGAAAATTGCTGCTTCATCTCCTCCTGTACCAGAACGCAATTCAACGATAACGTTTTTATCATCTTCTGGATCTTTTGGAATCAACATCATTTTGATCTCTTCTTCCATTGCAGGAATTGCATTGATTGCTTCATCTTTTTCGATTTTAGCTAATTCAACCATTTCTGCATCAGAACCGTCATTAATGATTTCGTCTGCTTCTTCAATCGCATTTAAGTATCCTTCGTATACTTTTTGAATCTCTACGAAATCTCTTAAATCAGAATATTCTTTGTTTAATTTTGCATAACGAGCTTGATCTGTCACGATATCAGGTTGGATGATCAAATCTGCCACCTCATCAAATCGTTGTTTAATTGCTCTTAATTTATCTAATAGACCTAAATCTGCCATATACTTTTATTGGATTGCAAAGATACAATAACTCAAGTGATTCAGAAAATTTGAATAAAAAAAACCGATGAAAAATCATCGGTTTTGTATTCTAATCTTAGTTAAAAATTATTTTTTAACTAATTTTTTCACAACTTTGCTTGTGCCATTATTAATTTCTAAAATATAAACTCCTTTTGGTAAAGATGAAATATCGTATGAATCTGCGTGTTTAAATGTTTTAACTTTAGCTCCATTTAGATTAAATAATTCTAAAGTTACTTTAGATTTATCTGCATTTGAGTCTAAGTTTACTTTGAATGAATCTTGAACTGGATTTGGATACACACTAACAGCTTTATCTGATTTAACAGTTGATGTTCCTAATGTTTTCAATTTTCCTTCAACGGATACATTATCAATATTGATTCTGTACATATCTGATACATTAAAGTGTCTGAATGTAATATAGATTTTTTGTCCTACAAATTCTGTTAAATCTACTGATCTTTCAGTTTCTGTACCAGGCAAGTCTTTTTCGGTAAACACCTGTTTGAAATCTGATTCATTAGAAGTATCGTTAGTTGTAGAAATATAAACGGCATAATTCTCTTTGTTATACAATGGATCAGAAGCAAAAACTCCATATTTCAAAGTTGCTTTACCGTCTACATTTGTTAAATCAATTTCTGGAGATGTTATCCAGTTATCTGGAGTTAAAGGACCATAATCATTAATATAAGATGCCGAAGTAATTAATGGACTGCCAACAGGGTTACCTGATGCATCTGTTGATTGAACAGCTGTCCAATTAAATTTGTCTCCATCTTTATCTGATAACTTCCAATCAGAAATATCTACATCGTCAAAATTATCTGACCAAATAACATCACTTGTTGGATCTGGATCACCTCCTCCTGAAGATTCTGTCACCTTTATATCATCAATTAATAACATAAACATATCAGTAGAGTTATTAACAAATGCTATTCTTACTTGCTGTCCTGCATAGTCTTTTAAATTGAAAGTTCTTTTTTTCCAATCACTATCTTCAGCTGACACGCTTAATATTTCAGTTTTAAAATCAGCTATTGCATTACCTCCTGTAGAAATCATGACTTTATAACCGTCAGAAAAATCTGGGTCTTGCGCTTTAGCTTTCCATTCTAAAACAGGATCTTTAGCATCTTTAAGATCAATAACTGGTGAAATCAACCAATCGTCTGATGTTCCTGTTGGACTGTACCATGAAGTACTCATTGCTGCAAAGTTTCCCATAGGTCCACCATAATTTCCATTATTTCCTTGTCGATCAATAGAATTCCATCCATTTGTTATGAAATTCACTGCAGACGCAGGCTTATTCTTATCATTATCTATAACTGTCCATGCGCTAATACCTGGTCCATTCCCATCAAAATTTTCTTCAAAAATTTGTGCTGATAGCGTTGCAAGAGACGATAAAGTCAATAAAGAACATAAAATTTTTTTCATAAAAAATTCATTTTAAGTGTTAATTAATATTAATGTTACTATAAACTTATAGAAAAAAAAATATAAAACACAATATTGCCTTATCAAAACGCTTAATTTATAACAATTCAAAATAAATGACATATATCACTTGTTTAAACAAAAAAACCGATGAAAAATCATCGGCTTTGTATTATATCATTAAAAATATTATCGGGTAAACAATAACTCTCTATATTTTGTTAAAACCCAATATTCGTTATCCACCATCAACTCTAACTTATCTGCATGGTAACGAATTTCGTCATAATAAGGTTTTACTTTATCACAATAAGCGTGAGCTTTTTCTTCTAAAGACTCCACCACATTTGCCTCCTTACGTGCATCCATCATCAAGTGTAATTTTGCATTTAATTCGTTAACGTGCATCGAAATTTTCTTCAAAATAATTAATTGCTCTCCAGCATATTGTTCATAGTCGTCTCCGAATATATCTTTGAATCCTTTAATATTTTTGATTAACAAGTTTTGATATTTAAAAACAGTTGGGATAATATGATTTCTTACTATATCACCTAAAACACGTCCCTCTATCTGAATTTTCTTGATATAATCCTCTAATTCGATTTCGTAACGAGCCTCAACTTCTGTATGATTCATCACATTTACTTCCGCAAATAAATCCAACGATTTTTGAGAAATTTTTGCTTTTAAAGCTGCTGGAGTTGTTTTATGATTTGATAATCCACGACGAACCGCTTCTTCTTCCCATTCTTTACTGTATCCATCACCTTCAAAAAGAATATGTTTGGTTTCTTTGATGTATTCGCGTAAAACGTTAAAAATTGCTTCATCTTTTTTCAAACCGCTTTCAATCAACGTATCAACTTCTTTTCTAAAATCCATCAATTGTTTGGCAACAATAGCATTCAAAGTTGTCATTGCGTTTGCACAGTTTGCTGTAGAACCAACCGCACGAAACTCAAATTTATTTCCTGTAAATGCAAATGGAGAAGTTCGATTACGATCTGTATTATCTAATAATACATCTGGAATTTTCCCAACGACATTTAATTTTAGATCCGTTTTTTCTTCTGGAGATAACTTCCCTGTCGAAACACCTTCTAATTCTTCCAATACTTTTGTCAATTGCTGACCAATAAAAATTGAAATAATAGCAGGAGGCGCTTCATTTGCACCTAAACGATGATCATTAGAAGCTGATGCAATAGATGCACGTAATAATTCTTCATAAATTGAAACCGCTTTTATTGTATTAATAAAAAATGTCAAGAACTGTAAATTACTATTTGGCGTTTTGCCTGGCGCTAATAAATTCACTCCTGTATCAGTTGCCAACGACCAGTTATTGTGTTTTCCAGATCCATTAACACCTTTGAACGGTTTTTCGTGAAATAACACTTTAAAATGATGACGCTCTGCTACTTTTTGCATGACATCCATTAATAATGAATTGTGGTCAACCGCTAAATTTGTTTCTTCAAAAATTGGCGCTAATTCAAATTGATTTGGAGCAACTTCATTATGACGTGTTTTGACAGGAATTCCTAACAACATACATTCGTTCTCTAAATCGCGCATATAATTCAACACGCGAGCAGGAATCGATCCGAAGTAATGATCCTCTAATTGCTGTCCTTTAGCCGAAACATGACCTAACAATGTTCTACCAGTTTGTAAAATATCAGGACGAGAAGCTGCTAAAGCATCGTCAATTAAGAAATATTCTTGTTCCCAACCCAAAGTTGGTGTAACTTTCTTTACATTTTTATCAAAAAATTTCGCCACCTCTGTAGCCGCTTCATCTATAGACAAAAGTGCTCTTAACAATGGGGCTTTATTATCTAAAGCTTCACCTGTATACGAAACAAAAACGGTAGGAATACACAATGTTGTTCCAAAAATAAATGCAGGAGAAGTAGGATCCCAAGCTGTATACCCGCGTGCTTCGAAGGTATTTCTGATTCCTCCATTCGGAAAAGAAGATGCGTCTGGCTCTTGTTGAACCAATAATGATCCACTAAATTTTTCTACTGGATCTGCTCCATCAAATGAGGTTTCAAAAAACGCATCATGTTTTTCTGCTGTAGTTCCTGTCAGAGGCTGAAACCAATGTGTATAATGCGTAACTCCTTTACTCATCGCCCATTCTTTCATACCTAAAGCTACAAAGTCTGCCATTTTACGGTCAATTTTAGTACCATAATCCATTGCAGAACGTACTGCTTTGTATGCTTCCGAAGTTAAATGCTGACGCATTACTTTGTCATTAAATACATTACTTGCAAAAATATCTGATTTTTTACCTAAATCAGGAACGCTAACCGGCTTACGATTACTTGCGGCTTTTAAAGCTTCAAAACGAAATGATGTCATAAAGAAATAATTTATGTTGTTTTATGGTACAAAAATAAATAAAAAATAAACACAAAATAAAACTACCCCCTATTTTTTAGGGGTTAATCGAAAATTAATATAATACAACACTTCGACACCCCTGTTTTAAACAGTCAATAAAATAAAAAAGTAAAATTCTTCTTTATTTTATATTAAAATGTAATTAATAGAAACGAAAAAAGCAGTTTCAACACGTTGAAACTGCTTTTAGACACTCATAATATAAAAAGTTTTTGGTCTATCTGAATCTATCTACTGATTTTACAAGATCATCATCCTTCTTAATCAAACGATTGGCAATTGACAGAAGCACAATCGAAGCTAAAGGAACTAATGCCCAAATACCTTTCTCAGAATTTCCTTCTCCAGGTAATGTTAATAGACAGTAAACAAAAGAACCAATTAATAAAACATTCAAAATAATATTTAACCATCCCAAGCTAATCTGTAAGCTTCGTTTTTTAAAAAACATAATGGTTAAAAACGAAATTAAAGCTGATGAGAAAAAGGCTAATGAAAAAATGTAATCTCCTTTCTCTGGATTTTGCAACCATTGTAATGGAATATCAAATAGTTTATCAAAATTCATGGCGAATATACTCGAAATTATTCCACTTAAGAATAAATATATACTTTGCTTTCTTTGAATCATTTCTTAAATTTCGAATACAAATGTAAAAAAACTTTTTGAGTTTTTATAATTATTCGTACTATTGCATTAATAAATCTCAAATTTATTCGCTTTGTAACAATTCTATTGTTATGATTCCCAATTACTTTATTGAATAAAAAAAAATATAAACACATTAATACCTTCATTATAGGATTATGTTTGATATCGAAAAATTAAAATCATTCAAATTACCAGATTTACAACAAGTTGCAGAGCAATTAAAAATCGATGGGTATAAAAAATTAAAAAAAGGCGAGCTGTTAGATACTGTCTTAGCTTTTATTAATACTCAACCAAAAGTTGAGGAAAGTGTTAAAACAAAAGCAGAAACGAAACCTGCTGTAAAAGAAAAAGCACAAGAGAAAACCGAAAATCTTCTTGTTGAAGAGAAGAAACCGAAACGTAAAAGAGTTCAAAATCCAGAAGTAGAAACTCATCAAAAAGAGACTATTCAAGAAGAAGTCAAAATCGAAAAGATGGATAATACTTCAGAAGAAATAGACAAAAATGAGGAGAAAAATCCTCGTGTTAATAAATTTCAGGAACGAGCGAACAAAAGCCAAGACCTGAAAAAAAATAACAATCAGAAGAGAAACAATCCATCTGATCAACGTAATCAAAACGAACCATCTCAACAAAACAATCACCCAAACCAACAAAATCAAAAAAATAAATACCGCGCTGCGAATTATGAATTTGATGGAATTATCCAAACAGAAGGTGTTTTAGAGATTTTACCAGATAACAATTACGGTTTTTTACGTTCGTCAGATTTCAATTATTTATCATCTCCTGATGATGTTTATGTTTCTCAATCTCAAATTAGATTATTTGGATTAAAAACGGGAGATACAATTACAGGAGAAGTTCGCCCTCCAAAGGAAGGTGAAAAATATTTTCCTTTAATTAAAATCAAAGAAATTAACGGACGAACACCAGATTATGTACGAGATCGTATCGCTTTTGAGCATTTAACTCCACTTTTCCCTAACGAGAAATTCAATCTTAGTAATTCAAAATCTTTATCAAATCGCGTAATTGATTTATTTACACCAATTGGTAAAGGTCAACGTGGGATGATTGTGGCACCACCAAAAACGGGTAAAACAACCTTATTGAAAGATATTGCGAACGGAATTGCTCAAAATCATCCAGAGGTATATTTGATTGTTTTATTAATCGATGAACGTCCAGAAGAGGTAACGGATATGAAACGTTCTGTAAACGGAGAGGTTATTGCGTCTACGTTTGATGAAGAAGCAAATCGTCATGTAAAAGTTGCGAACATTGTTTTAGAAAAAGCAAAACGTATGGTAGAATGTGGACATGATGTCGTAATACTTTTAGATTCTATTACGCGTCTTGCTCGTGCTTACAACACGGTTTCTCCTGCATCTGGTAAAGTTTTATCGGGTGGTGTTGATGCCAATGCATTACACAAACCAAAACGTTTCTTTGGAGCAGCTCGTAACATCGAGAATGGAGGTTCTCTTACAATTATTGCAACTGCATTGATTGATACAGGTTCTAAAATGGATGAAGTTATTTTCGAAGAATTTAAAGGAACTGGTAACATGGAATTACAATTGGATCGTAAGATTTCGAACAAACGTATTTTCCCTGCGATTGATTTAGTAAGTTCTTCTACGCGTAAAGATGATTTATTATTAGACGATAAAACTCAACAACGCATGTGGGTATTAAGAAATATGTTGGCGGATATGAATCCTGTTGAAGCGATGGATTTCTTGCATCAACGTATTAAAACAACTCGTAGCAACGAAGAATTTTTAATTTCGATGAACGGATAAAATTGTTCTTAACATAAATTCAAAAACCATCTAAAGTTATTTAGGTGGTTTTTTTGTTTTAAAAAGTAATATATTCATAAAGTCAACATTAAGATACTTTTATTATGTATAAATATTTTATCATTATTATTTATCTTATAATTTCATCTTGCGTTGTAAATCATCAAGAAGAATTATTAAAAAATAGATATATAAATAAAAAGGTAGTATTAAACAAAATAAACTATAATGAAAAATCGCTTTATTTTTTACCTATTCGACATATCGGAACTAAAGTTTATTATCAACAAGTAACAACTAAAATTGACAGTTTACAATCTTTAGGATATCATTTTCTTTTTGAAGGAAATTCTCTTCATAAATCCGATAAAATAGTTTCAGATGAAAACGTAGAAAGTTACCTAAAATTCAGAAAAATAACTGGTATTGACATCCTATTACCCTATTCTAAAATCCCTCCTTATTCAGATTATTGCATCAAATATAATCTTATAGACCAACCTAGTTATGCTGAATTTGGAATGAATGAAAATGATTCAAAAAGCGCTGATTTATCCATTAAACAATTAGTCGACTCATATGAAAAATCTTACCCGAAAATCACATTAGATTCTTGTGATTACAATACTAATTTAAACGAAACGTATTCATGTACCAAAGTAGATGAAACTTCAAGAAAAATTTTTATGAAAGACTTTATTTTAAAAAAACGAAATGAACATTTAGTAAGTCAAATAAAAAATAACAAGAATAAGCAGCTTGTTATTATTTATGGAGAAAATCATTTTGATGAAGTTAAAGATATACTTGAAAAAAATTAGCACAAAAAAAGCCCAAGAAAATAAATTCTTGAGCTTTTAGTACCTCAGGCGGGACTTGAACCCGCACGTCCTAATGGACACAGGATTTTAAGTCCTGCGTGTCTACCAATTCCACCACCAAGGCATCCACTTCTAAGAAAGAAGTTGAGCGGGAAACGAGACTCGAACTCGCAACATTCAGCTTGGAAGGCTGACGCTCTACCAATTGAGCTATTCCCGCGATTGTGAGTGCAAATATAGAACAGCTTTTTTAATTACAAAACTTTTAGGAAGCATTTTTTTATAATTATTTTACATATAAAGCTAAGTTTCTCATCATAAAATTTTTAAGCTAAAAAATAATTTTATTTTTCTTTGATTAATTATTTTGAACATGAAAAGATTATCCTAAATAATTGCTTTTTTCCAGATTTCAATCAATCGTTCGTAAGAAAATTGGGCATTTGCAGGACTTGTACTTGGCACAGAAATATACTCTATGAATGTTTTTTTTTCAAAATATTTCCAAAATAATTGATACGCTTTCTTTCCATTGAAAATTATTTTCTCGATTGTAGGATGTTCATTCAAAAATTCATCAATTTGATTTGGCGAAACATTTCTCATATCCACATCCATGCTTCCTTTTCGTTCAGCAGAATGCGCAACATCCCAAAGCGCTAACTTATTTTGTAAAATAAGTTGATTTCTTGTTTCATAATCTTCTGAAAATTCTGTCTTGAAAATCTCAAACATCATTTTCCAAAATCTATTACGCGGATGCCCATAATATTGATTGACTTCTAACGATAAATCCCCAGGTAAAGAGCCAAGAATTAATGTTTTTGGTTGTTCTGATGTAATTGCAGCAAAAGATTGTTTATGCATTTTGTCTTATTCTAAAATAGAATGTACAAAAAAAGTGCTGCAAAACTGCAGCACTTTAATAAAATAATATTTTTGAACGATATAATTTTAGAAAATTTGCTCAGATATTTCTTCCCATTCTAACATTTTCTTATCTAAATCATTTTTCAAATTTGCATATTTATCCAATTCTTGTTGGGTTTGAGAACCTGCGTGTAATTTATTTTCTAAATCCGCAATCTTCGTTTCCAAATCTGATATCTCTGTTTCTATACGAGACAATTTATTTTTTAGGCGTTTCTGCTCCTTCTCTTCTTCAAACGATAAAACACGTTTAGCTTGCTCTATTTTAACCTCAATTGGCTTTTCTTCTTTTGGTGCAGCTAAAGAATTTCCTTTCTCGACTTCACGGAAATTACCCGCTTTAATTTGCGCTAAATAATCATCAATTCCAGAAAGATATTCTTTGACTTGACCATTACGGAAATCAAACACTTTGTCTACTAACCCTTCTAAAAATTCGCGGTCGTGAGAAACCAAAATCAATGTTCCAGAATATTTTTGTAAAGCTTTTTTCAATAATTCTTTCGATACTATATCCAAGTGATTCGTCGGCTCATCCATGATTAAAACATTAAATGGACGCAACAATAATTTACATAAAGCCAAACGATTTCGCTCGCCTCCCGAAAGTACCGAAACTTTTTTCTCTACCGCTTCGCCTCCAAACATAAAAGCTCCTAAATAATCGCGAACATGTTTACGTGTTTCTTCTGTTGCAGAATTTTCTGCCTCTTCTAAAACGGTTAATTTATCATTTAGAACATGTGCTTGATTTTGAGCAAAATAACCAATCTCAACATTATGACCATGTTTAATTCTTCCTGTATAAGGTTGTTCATTGATAATTGCACGAGATAAAGTTGTTTTCCCTTGACCGTTTTGTCCTACAAAAGCTACTTTTTCACCACGATTAACATAAAATGATACATGATCAAAAACTTGATGATCTCCAAACGCAACACCAACATCATCTAATTCGAAAATAATTTTACCTGGTTGAACTGCATCCACAAATCGGATATTCATTTTGGTTACATCATCATTTTCAATTTCGATGCGATCTATTTTATCTAATTTTTTAATTAACGATTGTGCCATCGAAGCTTTTGTAGCTTTATAACGGAACTTTTCAATTAACTTTTCGGTTTCTTCTATTTTTTTTGCTTGATTTTTCTGCGCTGCTAATTGCATTTCGCGCATTTCTTCACGCAACACCAAATATTGAGAGTACGGTTTATTAAAATCGTAAATTTTACCTAATGAAATTTCAATAGTTCGGTTGGTTACGTTATCTAAAAACATTTTATCGTGAGATACTAATACAACAGCGCCTGCAAACGATTTTAAAAAGTTTTCTAACCAGATAATCGAATCGATATCCAAGTGGTTTGTAGGCTCATCTAAAAGCATCACATCATGTTTTTGCAACAATAGCTTTGCTAATTCAATGCGCATTCTCCATCCACCAGAAAACTCTTCTGTTGAGCGATGAAAATCTGAACTTTTGAAACCTAAACCAATTAAAATTTGTTCAATTTCAGCGTCTTTTGTGTAACCACCTAAAAGCCCAAAACGTTCTGTTAAATGCGAAATATCTTCGATTAACTTTCCGTATTCATCCGATTCGTAATCTGTTCTTTCGGCTAATTCTTTGTTGACAAAATCAATACGATTCTGTATTTCAACCAATTGTTCGAAAGCAGAATCAGCTTCTTGCCAAACAGTTCTTCCTTGTACAAAATCAATATCTTGCGATAAATACCCGATTGTTACGTCTCCTTCGTAGACAACTTCTCCTTCTGAAGCCTGTTGACTTTTGGCTAAAATTTTAAGTAACGTCGATTTTCCAGCCCCATTTTTACCTACTAAACCAACACGATTTCCTTTGTTGATGCGGAACGAAACGTTTTCGAATAAATATCTACCCGCAAAATAAACTCCTAAATTTTGTACTAATAACATTTTGCAAAAATACAATATTTTTTTTAGTTGAATACAATGAAGTTTAAGGTTTTATACGATAACTAAAAAAATACAACAGAAAACTAATAACAACAGAAATTGTAGCAGGCACAAAATAGGCAATTGCCAAATTATTTGTTTGAATAAAATTGATTGGAAGATGTATTAATTTGAATTGAAAAACCAAGAAACACACTGCTACAATTACAACTGAAATTTTCCAATCGTAATTACGTTTATGGTTAATAATAGATGCTACAATATAACCTAAAACTATTCCTACGAAACTCAAAATCGATTTCATTATCGCCAAATGTTTTAGCTTTTCACTAATTCCAAACTCATCACTTTTACGTACCAAAAAAGCAAAATTATCTTTTCCCATCGAATGAATTAATTCAATCAAATCTAATTCTGCCAAGACATAAAATTGTTGAATTCCTAAGAATAACAAAATACTTGCAACGAGTTGAAGTACGAATATTTTTATGTTAAAGTTGTTCATCAGAAGAAAATTTAAAATCGATCATAAAAACGTTTAATATCGGCTTCTTTATCGATAGTTTGATTGTTCTCTAAAAAATCATACAATTCATCGACCATGACTGGCGCCAGCATCGTTCCACGCGTTCCCATTCCATTTAAACAAATCAATTGCTGATATATTGGATGCGCACCAATAATTGGGCGACGATCGACTACTGTTGGTCGGATGGATGCGTGCTGTTCCACAACTTCAAAATCTTCCTTGAAAAAATTCTGAACCCCATCCACCAAATATTGTTTGGCTTCTGCTGTATTTTCGTAATTGACATGATCACGATCGTAAGTTGCACCAACAAAATATTGATTATTTTCTAAAGGCATCAAAAATTCTTTTCCTTTTACTACAGCTTCAGGCAATGTGGCTTTTGTTTCTATTTTCAACACTTCTCCTTTCACACCAATAACGGGTAGATTTTTGAAATATGGATTATTTAAAACATTGTAACCTTCGGCAAAAATAATCTTATTTGCTTCAATTTTTTTATAGTTCGTGTGATTATCGTGCATAATCAAGGATTCAAAGTCAAATTCCTCATCAATATATTGATTTTGTTCAATCAAATAATTTTTGAAATCATTCAAAAGATTAGTCAAATCAACTCGACCAGTGTGCAAAACTTCTCCCGAACCTATAGGGTTATTGATTGCTGAAAAATCATTCAATTGCTCTGTGTCTGTCGCTAAATAATCAACTAAATCTGGATGAGTCGTTGCTTTTTTTAGCCATGTTTTTTTCTCTTGTTCATCATTAAAAACACGATAAACTGGAAAATTGTAGATGTATTTTTCGTTCAATAATTCTTCAAACTGACCAAAAACTTCGCGCAAACGATTAATTTGATTTGTCGCATTCCAAACAATTGAAAAACGTTTTAGCACAACCGGATTGAATATTCCTGCTGCAATTGCCGATGCTTTATGAAAATGATTGTCAATCACTACAAAAGATTTATTTTCTTGCAATAATTTCATCGCCATACAACTTCCTGCAACACCTTGTCCTACGATAATATACTCTACTTTGTTCAATTGATAAAATTTAAGAACAAAGGTAGATAATGTTTCTATTTTTATTATCTTGTTATACAAAAAACATCCATATTATGCAAATACTCTTTATTTTTCTTTCTTGCCTTATTCTTATTTCGGTAATTATTCCTTTTTTCAAACATAATCATTGGTCGGTAAGAGTTTTTGATTACCCACGTTTTCAAAAGCTTATTTTAGTTATTCTCACTTCATTTCTATTCATTTTTGTAGAGAAAAATTCGACTACGATTAGTTTGTTCGTATGTCTTATTTTTTCAGCAATTTATTTGCTTTGGGTCATTCTTCCCTATTCGCCTTTTGGAAAAAAAATGATCAATCAAGTTGAATTAAAACCGAATGAAAAACCTTTAAATTTATTAGTCTACAATGTTTTGCAAGACAATACAAAATACCAGAATTTAGTTCAATTAATCAAAAAACGAAATCCCGATATTGTGTTTCTTCTGGAAACGAATAATGAATGGATGAATCAAATACGTGAAGCTACAAATGATTATGAGTATAAGATAGAAGTTCCTTTAGACAATACTTATGGTTTATTATTCTACTCGAAATTACCCATTAAAAACCAAGAGATTAATTATTTAATTAGCACTGAAATCCCTTCAATTATTGTTGACATCGAGTATAATAATCAGATTGTACGTTTGTATGGTTTGCATCCTACACCACCTGTTCCACAAGAAAATGAAGAAAGTACTGAAAGAGATGCTGAAATTTTAATGATCGGAAAACAAGCCAAAGAATACGGAAAAGCATGTATCGTATTTGGTGATTTAAATGATGTTGCGTGGAGTAGAACAACCCGCCTGTTTTTGAAGACATCTCAACTTTTAGATCCTCGAAGAGGTCGTGGAATGTTCAATACTTTTCATGCGCATCATTGGTTTTTACGTTGGCCTTTAGATCACTATTTCTTGAGCTCTCAATTTCGATTAATTGAAATGATTAGAGAAGATAATATTGGTTCAGATCATTTCCCAATTGGCTTAAAAGTCGTTTTAAGAAGTGATGATGATTCAGGAGAAATGAAGTTAGATCAAGAAGAAAAAATAGAAGTTGAAGAAAAAATAGGAGATGGAATTGAAAAAGGTGATGCGAATTAAATTTTAGATTTTAGATTTTAGGTTTTAGGTTTTAGGTTTTAGGTTTTAGGTTTTAGGTTTTAGGTTTTAGGTTTTAGGTTTTAGGTTTTAGGTTTTAGGTTTTAGGGAATAACTAAATTCTGGAAAAAAATATTGTAGAGGAATTAAACTATTTTAAATAAAAAAAGCTCCAATCTTGAGATTGGAGCTTTAGTTTTATAACATTTTATTAATAATTCCACATATCGGCTTCTGCCTGAATAATAGAATTTCTAATTTTATGATGTTCTTCTAATTGTCCCTTCGAATCATTTGGAATATAATCCTCAATCATCTTCGTTCCATACATGGTTTGCGCTTTGTAAATAACAGAACTAAATCGTCTTGCATTTAACATCTCATCATAAGTAATCGCGGAATTAGAGTTGCTTGGATTGAAAACAGTTGCATTTACCAAAACATTACGTGCATCTGGATACCAAATCCAAAATAAATCGACATACGTTCCGTCTGCAAATTCAGTTCCCAAAGATTGTGCATCTGGTCCCATGATCGCTAATCCTAACAAACGATATTTTAATTCTCCTAAACGACGATCAATGTACCAAAGACCTTTCGTTTTCACCATTTTAATATCATCAGATTTTACTTTGTAATTGAAAATAGCTGCTTCGTCAGGATTTTCACCTGCTGCAATCATATCATAGTAATACTGTTGAGTATCTTTCTTTTCGTTACGAGCCATGATTTGATCAAAACTCATTTTAGTCTGAAAGTACTCATCATCGTATACTTCTTTAATTTTTTTAGTACGAACTCCGTCAACTAAAACATCATACAATGATTTTGAATTCTGTACTAATTCATCACCAGATCTATAATAAGGTTGATTTAGACGCTCGTTCAAATCAATGACTTCCCATACAACTTTCGACCATAAGACATCTTTATCCTCGATAAAGCCATATTTCATTGGATCTTGTGCCGTACTTACAGTATCTCCAGCTTCATCAACTCTTGTTCTATTTTCGCGGTCTTTTCTCAACTGTTCTGGTGAAACAGCATTAAGAACATTTTGCGCCATTGTAAGGGTTGAGAAAAAACTCATTAAACCAAACAAAAGATATTTCATATGCTAAATTTTATTTTTTTGTTTATTGTACTTGAATTGCAATTGATGATGCTTCTCCTGTTTGACCAGAATTAGTACGATATTTAATATCGAATACACCAATTATATCTCCTTTTTTCGCTTTCGAAATTGCACCTGCGGCTCCTGACATTTTACTTCCTGTAACACGTACTGTAGCTTGACCTGGTACACGAACATTAAATGATGTTACTTCTCCTGAAATTGGGAATAAGAAATCTGGCCAGTCTACACGAATTGTTTGTGCTGCAATTCCATTATCTGGAATAGCTGGACTCGTTTTTCCTAAAATAACACCACGTGCTGGTGGAACTGGTTTGATACGGAACGTTTCACGAACAGATAATGTTTTACCTGAACTTGCTTTCGTTGTAGCAGTAAATATTACTTCACTTCCTCCACCTGGCGTGTAATTCCATTTGTTAGCTCCTGCTCCAGAAACAGAACCTGATGAAGCATTTAAGCTTACTGGTCCATTTGCTCCATTAATTGTTGCAGAGATTGGGTTGGATACTCCACGGTAAACAACACGTAAATTATCGGCAACAATAGAACCTCCTGTTGGATCTTTCTCAATGATTTCAGCAGCTTTTTTATCTAAAGTTTGCGCAACAACTTGATATGTTGAAGGTGCGATATCAACCTTTTTAGTTTGCCCATTCGATACATAAGTAATGCTACCAGTTAATTGATGCATACCTACAGATCCTGTATTTAATTTGATTGATGCTTTACCATCTACTACTTCTGCGTTTCCAACACTTGTAGAAACAGAACCTTTAATCGAATTATCATAAGCTCCTAAGACAACATTAAGAACAGCTTCGTCCCCAACTTTAACAACTCCTGGAGATAAGAATAAACCTTGGAACGCATCCAATTCAATTTTCTCCTCTAATTTACCAGATAATAATGCTCTTACCAAGTTACCTTCTTCTGTGCGAGCATCCATTTGCATCTTAGATAAATTTGTTAACGATGCAATCATTGGTTGATCATTAAACTTTTCCTCTACCCAAGTTTGTTTTTTAGTTTTTGATTTCGTTCCAAAAAATTCGTTGATACGAGCTTCAGCATTTTTAGCATCTGGACTTTGTTTTGCAAAAGTCATTAAAAAATTTCTGAATGCGTCAACTTTTCCTGTGAATTCTTTGGCTTTCTCATTTCCAGAATCACCTCCTTTTCCTTTAAAAAATAGAGATACAACTGGTTCCGTGTTTGATAAAGCATTATAATCAGTTTCTTCTGATCCTGAGACATAATCAGACCCTTTTAATTCTTTTTTCAAACCATCAATGTAAGCTACAAACTCATTTGTTTGTCTTTTTACCTCAGCAGCTTGAGCTTGAGTTTTTGCGTACGTTGAATCATCCTTCACTTTTAGATCAATTTGATCATAGAAGGTATCGTTATTTGTTTTCGTTAAAGTCGTTGTTGACTCTAAAGAAGTATTTATCGTTTCGAACGATCTCAAAACCTCACGATCCACGTTCAAAGCCATCATTGCAATGAACACGAGATACATCAGGTTAATCATCTTCTGACGTCCGGTTAGTCTACCTCCTGCCATAATAATTTATAGAATTAATGAATAATTAGTTTAATTTATCGGATCAATGAATTAGTTATTTTTCATTGCAGAAAGCATACCTCCATATACTTTGTTCAATGCATTAATATTCGCAGAAAGCTCTTGCATTTCTTTTAAGAATTGCTCTGAACTACCTGAAGATTTTTGCATCTCTTCGATAAATTGTTTATTTAATTCTACTTGTTTTTGGCTATTTAAAATTTGCTCAGCATAGACTGCATTCAATTGGCTAATGTTATTAGATGCTTTTGCAATTTCGTTGCTGTATTGTTCTGTAGAAGCTACAGCTGTTGTCGTTGTATTTAATTCGTTTACTGCAGATCCAAATTTATCTAATGATCCACGTAATCTTTCAAACACTTCTTTGTCTAATTTAGCATCAGCTAAAACTTTATCTAATTCAGCTGTTAAGTTGTTTCCTGCTGTTGCAACTGCAGCTGTCTTTCTTTCTACTGGCTCACCACTTAATAATTCTGGATACGCTTTTTCCCATTCATAGCTACCTTGAGGTTTATCAAAAAATGCTGAATAAAAGAAAACGAATGCTTCAGCTACTAATCCAATGGTTAAGATTAAATTGGCTGAAATTGGCCCTAAATTTGTATGAGTAATTTTACATAATGCCCCGATAATTACTACTGCGGCAAAGAAATTATACAAAAAATTTGTAAGACGTTCTTGTTTTGAAGCTTGTAATGCCATATGATGCTTTTTATTTTTTTTAAATAGGTTATTTAGTTTTTCTGTAATTTACTTTAGATCCTTCTGGGAAAGATTGAACTGTACGGAAGCCAATAAAACTTCTAGCTGAATCTTTGTGTTCCCAATCTCTTGATGAAGTCATTAATAAATAACCGACATCTTTCCATGATCCACCACGTACACTTCTATTTACTTCTCCTGACATTGTAATTGAAGGATTAAGCGTTGAAGACATAGTGTAAGAAGATCTGTTATAAGGAGAACTTGTCCATTCTGCAACGTTACCCGCCATATCGTACAGACCATATCCATTCGCTTTGAAAGTTTTGATTGGTGCTGTGTACATATAACCTGTTTTCTTACCATCGTTAATTTCTAAATAATCTCCACGTTTTGGTTTGAAATTCGCTAAATAACATCCTCTATCATCTACCAAATACGGTCCACCCCAAGGATAAGGGGCATTTTCATAACCACCTTTCGCTGCGTATTCCCATTCAATTTCTGTTGGTAAACGATAACTTATTACTTTAACTTGGCTTCCTCTTTTCTTTTTGTTATTTAGAGCTGTATTGTGATATCTTGTACGGAAATCACAGAAAGCAGTCGCCTGATTCCAATTAATTCCAACTACAGGATAATCTGCATAAGCTTTGTGCCAGAAATAATCTTGGTGCATTGGATCATTGTACGAATAGTTGAAATCTCTTACCCAAACTGTTGTATCTGGATAAATATTTAAACTAAATTCTTTTCTAAAATCTACGCGAAACGTACCACGTTTTTTCGCAGCAGCAGCCTGGTCAACTGTTACATAAGAATAATTTAATTTACGCGTATCAATACGTCTCTCTCCATTCATACGCTCTTCTGGTGGATAGTAAAGTCCTTCCATTACTTCTGCGTAATCTACATCTGGATACTTGTATTTATCCCACTCTAAGCGTTGTTTCCAGTTTATTTTTTTTGCGTCCAATGAATGTCCATCTCTACCTGTATTACTATTTTTAAGATATTCATCATATGGTGTTCCTTCTCCATCTTCAGATCCAGAAACGTACGCATAAGCTCCAATTCCATCGTTATCAGTACTAGGATTCATAGGATCAAAACCTAAAGATTCTGCTTTATCTGCCAAAGCTGTACGAGCGATAGAATCTTTTACATAATTCACAAAAATTTGATACTCAGAATTTGTAATTTCTGTATCATCCATAAAAAAACCTGTAACAGTAACAGTTTTCACTGGAGCGTCATTTGTTTTTGTAAAATCATAATCTGTTTGTCCTAAAACAAACGATCCACTCGGAATCGGAACCATCCCTTTTGGACGAACTGGCGTCCAGGCTGAAGAGGTTTTCGAAACTATCTGTCCATCATTTCTATCACTACTCCCTCTGTTCTTCAACATTTTACATGATGATAAAGAAAGAGATAGCAACAATGCACTTACCAAAATTCTATTCATTCTGCTATAGATTTATTTTTATACAGGTTTTATACTTTTAGTTCTCAATTAATAAGGCTACAAATTAAGGCATTTTATTAATTGATTTTTACAATTATTCTTTATTTTTAATAAAATTTTTTGAAATACTTCCACCATCTATTAGGTATTTCTCCATTCAAGGCTTGTTCATAATCTTTTTCTGAACACGAAATAATTTCAAATTTTCGTTCTCCATCAATTGTGTTGTCAACTTCAATCCACAATTGATTAGTTACTGTATTTCGATAAAAAATATAATTATATCCTTCTGTAGGAACAAAAATTTTTTCAAAATATTGTGTATCGTCAAAACTTTTTATCTCTGGGCGATGATTTTTTCCATCAATAAAATACCAAATCATCTGTGCTATAAGCAAATGATCTAATTTTTTATAGTTCTCGATATAGTCACAAACGTAAAGTGAAGACAATTTATTGCTGAAGCCTAAATATCTTGTTAAGGCACAAATTTCTCGCGATGTAAAACCATTTGGTGTCATATTTTTTGAAGAAGAAAAATCTGAACCTTGCAAACTTGAAAGATTAAGCAAAGCGGCATGAATATCTCTTGAATAAGGTTCTATTTCTTTTAGATTCTCTGAAATAACTCCTAAACGAACAGCTTCAAAATTTAACTGATCCAACAAATCCAATTTTTCTTGCGCTACGAAATACGTCTGAAAACCAATATTTGTATAATCTAATAAATTGAAAGGTTCGTTCGAAATAATTTTAGTTAAATAATTAGTCTCTGTTGTTTGCGCTTCATCTTTGCCTAAACGTAATTTGTGATCAATAGTTAAATAATTTATTTTATCAACAAGTTCATCATAAGCACGATATTGCTGGTATCCTAAACTTGGATTTCCTCCCAAAATAACTACACTAAATCCGTCTTGGATCAATCCTTTTGTTACTTCTCTAAAAACTTTCTCGGTTTCATGTTTATCTTCATAGTAATTAACATCACCAAAATCGTACAAATCTATCGACCAATTGCCCATTTGTAATTCGTACAATTGAGTTCGAATTAAGCTAAAATCTACGTCTTCGATCAAATCTTTTTGTTTCGAACGAGATTCAGTCACACCAATTATTGCAATTTTATCATTCGTATTTTCTGCTGTTTCAAGAACATCTTTACGAAATTTAATTGATGTACCTAACGCAAAAGAATTACAACACTTCGCAAAATCTTGTAATTCTTCAGAAACGGGTTTTAAAAAGTCGTTGTACATTACTTTTTAGTCGTTGGTTTTTTAGTTGTCGTTTTCTTGGCAGTTGCTTTTTTAGCTGGAGCTTTCTTTGTAGCAGTTTTCTTTACAGGTTTAGCTGCTTCTATCAATTTTTCTACCTCAGCCAAAGTCAACGCTTCTGGATTTGTTTCTTTTGGTAATTCAACTTTAATTTTTCCTTGAATTAAATTGAAACGTCCCCAACGCGCTTTTTCTAAACGAATTTCTTGTTCTGCCCATTCGCGAACAACACGCTCAGATTCTTTGCGTTTTTTATCTTCAATCAATTCGATAATATCCGCTTGTGATAAATGATCGAAATCGTATTTTTTTGGAACATTGATAAACCATTCGTTCCATTTGATAAATGGTCCAAAACGTCCTTTACCTTTTGTTACATCATATCCTTCGTATTGTGCAATCGGCGCATCGGCTTTTAACTTTTCTTCGATTAGTTCTACCGCACGTTCAAATGATAAATCCATTGGATCTTCTTCTTTCGGAATCGAAATGTATTTATCATCAAACTTTACGTAAGGGCCGAAACGTCCAATATTCACCTCAACTTCGTGCGCTTTATACTCACCCAAAGTTTTTGGTAATTCGAATAATTTTAATGCTTCTTCTAATGTAATATTATGAATCGATTGATGTTTTTGAAGACTCGCAAAACGTGGTTTTTCCTCATCCTCTGCTTCTCCTATCTGAATCATTGGTCCAAAACGCCCAATACGTGCATGTACTTTTTTACCTGAAGTTGGATCGATTCCCAACTCTCGTTCTCCTGTTGCACGATCTGCATTTTCTTGAACATCTTCTACCGTTTGATGAAATTTTGTATAAAACTCATCAATCATTTTTGTCCAATTCAATTTACCTTCTGCAATCTCATCAAAACTATTTTCAACACGAGCAGTAAAATCATAATCCAACACGTTTGTAAAATAATCTACCAAGAAATCATTTACCACAATTCCAATATCAGTTGGGATTAATTTGCGACGATCTGCACCAAAAATTTCTTTTTGTTGTGCTTTTTTGATTTGATTATCAACTAATGTTAACGTATTGTATATTCGTTCTTGTCCATCCAATTCACCAACTTCTACGTAACCTCTATTTTGGATTGTAGAGATTGTTGGGGCATAAGTTGAAGGT